>CP039459.1:1037500-1272500 GCA_004843165.1 Acetobacteraceae bacterium | reverse complement strand
AGAGCACTACTCCCCCGACAAGGCACACATTGAGGGGCACCAGCTATTTCTTGAAATTTTAAAAGATGATAGAATTCATCTTAGAATGGTGCATCGCCAACTAGGTACATCCAATGATCAGCCCTTAAGTAATCAGCTCATAGAAAAAATCACTCTCCATTTAGAAGAAATGCTAAAATTTACAGATATTAAAATCACCTTACAGAATAAGACTGTGGGAAAGAAATATCATTCTTTTGGTACCTTTGGTGAAGATACTGAATGGCGCCTGTGCCACCCCAACGGTCTCCTGAATTTCTCTGCAACCGTTCATTTCCTTGCCGAAATCCGAGATTTTTTTGAGCATTTTATAAATTCATTAAAATATCTTAAATAACAAAAAAAGGGAGGCATAATGCCTCCCTTTTCAAACTAAAGCTCTTATAAACTAAGATCGCAATCTCTAATATAAACTCTTCTTAGGTTACTTAATGATCTCTTTCGCAGCGTGAAGTTCTGCCTGAGCTTTTTGAATTTCTTGGGAAAGTTTAAACAAATCAGCCTGATTAACGGCACTTGCATTTGTTAAGGCGGACATAGCAGCCTCAAGTTTTTGTCTTGCAACATCAACAGAAAGTTCTGTCACCTCTTTGACTTCAGAAGCCAATACAGTGACAGATTTAGGTGTGATCTGAGCAAATCCAGCACCGACAAAAATATTTTTAACAGCTTCCCCCCCTTGAAAAAGGGTGACAAGCCCAGCTCTCAAAGAGAGGCTGGTTTTTTCATGCCCCTCTAAGGCACCGAGATCTCCTTCAGATCCCGGCACAACAACCATATCATACTCCCCATGACACCAAGATTTATGAGGTGAAAGCAGTTCGAGCTGTATTGTCATTATTTTTGACCTTCTGCTTCAAGTTTCGCTGCCTTAGCGACCACATCTTCAATTGCGCCCACCATATAAAAGGCATTCTCTGGAAGGTGATCGTACTTACCTGTTAGGATTTCCTTAAAGGAGCGAATGGTATCTTCAAGAGAAACGAATTTACCCGGTGCACCCGTAAAGATTTCAGCAACATGGAAAGGCTGTGAAAGGAAGAGTTCAATACGACGTGCTCTTGCAACAATCGCTTTATCCTCTTCAGAAAGCTCATCAATACCCAAAATAGCGATAATGTCTTGAAGGCTTTTATATTTCTGCAAAATCTGCTGAACTTCAGAGGCAACCGCATGATGTTCCTCACCTGAAATCCGTGGTGTCAGTGCACGAGATGTGGAGGCTAAAGGATCAACCGCAGGATAAATCCCTTTTTCTGTCAATGCACGGTTAAGAACCGTTGTGGCATCCAAATAGGAGAAGGTTGTCACAGGCGCTGGATCGGTAAAGTCATCAGCTGGGACGTAAACGGCCTGCACAGATGTAATCGAACCGTTCTTTGTAGAAGTAATACGCTCTTCCAAGGCACCGACATCACTTCCCAATGTTGGCTGATAGCCCACAGCAGATGGGATGCGACCTAGCAACGCAGAAACTTCAGCGCCAGCCTGAACATAGCGGAAAATATTATCAACGAAGAAAAGGACGCTCTGCTTAGCAACGTCACGGAAATATTCCGCCATAGACATCGCACTAAAAGCAACACGTGAACGTGGACCAGAAGGATCATCCATCTGACCGTAAACCAATGCAACACGTGAATCTTTTGTGCTGCCATTTTCATCAATTTTAATAACGCCTGCATCTTTCATTTCATGATACAGATCGTTTCCCTCACGGGTACGTTCACCAACACCGGCAAAAACAGAAACACCGTCATAAGCATGCGCAATATTGTTGATCAATTCCTGAATGATAACGGTTTTACCAACACCGGCACCACCGAAAAGACCTGTTTTACCACCTTTGAGGTAAGGGCAAAGCAAATCAATGACCTTAATGCCTGTTGGCATAATTTCAGGAACAGCAACTTGCTCCTCGAAAGAAGGTGCTTGGCGATGGATTGGCAGATATTCCTCTGTTTCAATCGCACCACGCATATCAATCGGGTCGCCGAGAACGTTCATCATACGACCTAGAATACCACGTCCGACAGGAACTGTGATGGGACGACCCAGACTACGAACCTTCATACCACGTTGAAGACCATCTGTTCTCCCCATGGAAATAGCACGTACTTGCCCTTCACCAATTCCGAGAAGAACCTCAAGGGTCAGATCACGGTCGCCGCCACCACCTTGTTCTGCGGCTGTACCGATCACTTCAAGGGCGGTGTAAATCTCCGGTGCGGAACCGCTTTCAAATTCAACATCAATAACAGGTCCTTGAACTTGGACAATGCGCCCAATGACCTGGTTTTCATCGTTATTTTTTTCTGACACTTATTTCTATCTCCTGAAACTAGGCGGGCATTTAACTTAAATATTAAGCGAGGCGCAGTCATCCCCTGATGTAATAAAAGCTACTTATCCCCAACAGCCGCGGCACCGGCCACAATTTCACTAAGTTCTCTTGTAATATTATTCTGACGCATTCTGTTATATTGCAGACTAAGTGAATCAATCATCTTACTTGCATTACGGCTAGCACCATCCATGGCTACCATACGGGCACTTTGAACGCCGACCATATTTGCAAGCAAAGCGTGGTAAATTCTAACCTTCAGATTAACAGGTAAGAAAGCTTCTAGCCACTCTTGCTGTGAAGGCTCAAATTGGCCATCGACTCCATCAGATTCCTCAATAACGCTCTCGTCATTTTCAGAAGGGAGCGGTGGCACAAGAGAAAGCACCTGTGGAATCTGTAACATTGCATTCACCAGATGGTTATTAACCAAGAGAATTCGGGAATATTCTCCAGAATTCACTTTTTCAACAACAAAATCTGCAATCTCAGAAGCTTGCTTTTCTTGCTCGTCCAATGTTTCAGCGGCTTCGGTAGCCTGAACAATTAAATGACCAAATTCTGTCTTTAAAATTTGATTGGCTTTTTTACCAATCAAATAAAGCTCTGATTTCTGACCATTTTCTTTGTTCTTCGCAATTTCCGCTTTTAAATGGCGTGCAATATTCGCATTATAAGCACCAGCTAAACCACGATTACCTGTCACGGCGAGAATGAGGATTTTATTCCCCTTCCCTCCTGTGAATAAAGGAAGTTCAAATTCTTCAACAGAAGAAGATGCCCCTCCCCTCATCATAGCCGCCATTTTTTTAACATAGGGCTGTGCGCCAGCCATATTCTGTTGCGCACGATAAAGCTTGGAGGCTGCGACCAGCCTCATTGCCTCCGTAATTTTGCGGGTAGATTTAACACCCGCAATTTTAAGTTTAAGCGCCTTTAAAGAGGACATTCTGTCTCTCCCTCGCCTTAATTACTGAACTCGAACTCTTTGACCAATCCGCCAAGGAGCATTTTCATTTGCTCTTCGATTTCAGGAGTCAACTTGGATTCTCTTGTTAACGCATCTTTGAGCGCTTTCCCTGAACCTGTTTTAAGGGACACTAAAAGCGCCTGTTCAAAAGCAACAACTTTTTCAACAGGAATGTTATCCAAGAAACCTCTTGTTCCTGCATAAAGCACGACGACTTCTTCTGCTGTTGTTAGCGGGCTGTCTGGATTTTGTTTCAAAAGCTCTGTTAAGCGTGAACCACGATCAAGAAGACGGCGTGTTGTTGCATCAAGATCAGAAGCAAACTGAGAGAATGCAACCATTTCACGATATTGCGCCAACTCCAATTTCATTGGGCCTGCAACTTTTTTCATATCTTTTGTCTGCGCAGCAGAACCGACACGGGAAACAGAGAAGCCGACATTAATTGCTGGACGGATACCGGCACTAAAAAGTTCCGTTTCCAAGAAAATCTGACCATCTGTAATAGAGATGACGTTCGTTGGAATATAAGCAGAAATATCGTTTGCCAATGTTTCAACAACCGGCAATGAAGTCAATGAACCGCCACCCTTTGCATCAGAAAGCTGAGCAGAACGCTCTAGCAAGCGGGAGTGAAGGTAGAAGACGTCTCCAGGATATGCTTCACGTCCTGGAGGACGGCGCATCAACAAAGACATTTGACGATAGGCCATAGCCTGTTTTGTCAAATCATCATAGCCAATCAACGCATGCATACCGTTATCACGGAAATATTCACCCATGGCGGTACCGGCGTAAGGTGCTAAATATTGCATAGAGGCAGGATCTGAACCTGTCGCAGCGACAACGATTGTATATTCGAGTGCACCTTGCTCTGCCAGCTGACGGACGATATTGGCAACAGAAGCACGTTTCTGCCCAATTGCCACATAAATGCAGTACATGGATTTTTTAGGGTCTTTTTCTGCATTGACGGCTTTTTGAGAGATAATAGAATCAAGCAAAATTGTTGTTTTACCTGTATTACGATCCCCAAGAACCAACTCACGCTGCCCACGTCCAATCGGAATAAGCGCATCAATCCCTTTAATTCCGGTGACCATTGGCTGGTCAACAGACTTACGATCCATAACACCTGGCGCCGCAATTTCAGCAGGACGATATTCGACATCTTTAAGAGGGCCTAAACCATCAATTGGATTACCGAGCGCATCAACAACACGTCCAAGGAGCCCCTTACCGACGGGAACCTTAACAATTTCACGGGTCCTGACAACACGATCACCTTCAAGAAGACCCTGCCCATCACCGAAAAGGATAACACCAACGCAATCCTCTTCTAAGTTAAAGACCATACCACGTTGCCCGGTACGCTCAAAAACAACGAGCTCGCTGGCCATCACTTCCGGCAGACCGTAAACTCTTGCAATCCCATCACCAACTGTCAGAACAACACCTGATTCAGATGCAAGTTCCGGTTTGTCAAAGGATTCGATTTCCTTTTTAATAATTTCAGAAATCTCCGCTGGACGGATACCCATCAAACTTCTCCCTTAAAGGCGTTTTTCAGGCGGTTAATCCGCCCTTTTAAAGACGTGTCATAAAGTTGAAAACCAACCTGAACCACTGCTCCCCCAAGAAGTGACGGGTCAATTTCCTCAAAAATACGGGGGGACTTATGCCCCATTTCTACAAGTGAAAGATGCAATTGCTTTTGCTGCGCTTCACTCATCTTGGCAGGTGTTAAAACCTTCACTGGCACAACACCTTGCGATTTATCTGCTAGATAGAGAATGGCTTCGACAATTTCTGGTAAAATTGAAAGACGCCCACGCCTAACAATTAATTTTAAGAAATTTACAAAAATAGAATGAAGCTCGTAACTCGCTGAAATTTTAGAAATAATGCGTTCACGCATACTGCCATTTAAAGCCAAATCCCCAACAAACTCTCTAAAGGAAGCGTCCTTGTCAAAGAGATCTCGCAAAAGAGATACCTGTGGGATAACCTCAGAAACTAGATTTTGCTCCACAAGACAGCGATAAAATGCATTTGCATAACGTCGCGGTAAAATTTCAGGAACTTTAAATACAGGCCCCTTAGAATCTTGATCTAAGATTGAGGTAGATATGACGTTCTGGTCTTTCAGGCTCATAGTCCACCGAAATAAAATGAGATTTAAATTTACCCCAGCCTGTATGAATAGAAAATATGCCTATAACGGCTGAAGCCCAAAATAAGATTAAAACGAAATGGAGCGGGCGAAGGGAATCGAACCCTCATCGGAAGCTTGGAAGGCTACTGCATTACCACTATGCTACGCCCGCTTAATAAATCCGTTATCTACATCGTCTTCTAGCGCTCCTCTCCCATCTGAGCAAGAGAATTTTTATAAAAAATGTTTTTCATCTGAAATTTCCTTGAGATTCCCAATCTCTTACTTGGAAAAAAACTCAAGCGAATCCTAAAAATAAAAAAAAGGGATCTCTTTTTTAATTTTTAATGAAAATAGGGCTTGACTGATTGGCTAAAATCATACTTTTTAAAGGCATTCGACTTTCCGAAACATTTCTTTAGAGAAATCCGATTCGGTTTGTTTAGGGGTGTAGCTCAATTGGCTAGAGTGCCGGTCTCCAAAACCGGAGGTTGCGGGTTCGAGACCCTCCACCCCTGCCATCCTTTTTGAAAATCTACCTTATCCAAATAAGATAAAATTAAGATTGCCACTTAATTTTGGTAGATTATCCTTTCCTTCCCTTTTCGCTTTAGGGTAAAGGAATACTTTATTACCTAAAAATTTAAGGATTATTTTTAGATTTTCTGAATCGATCCTTTATTATTTTAAACCACGACCGTTGTTTGTAAGGAGCGACATTGGCAGCTAAACATCAAATCTCTAACCAGAATGCTGTGCATCCAGGCTTTCTTACACGCTGTGTGAATTATCTTAAGCAGGTTATTACACTTTCCAAACGTGTAACGTGGCCCAACCGCCGTGCAACCTTAACGACAACCATTGCAGTCATGGCGATGGTGTCGATTACTTGTATTTTTTTTCTTGTTGTTGACCAAGTTATCGGCTTTGGTCTGCATACTCTTTTTCAGATCGGAGGATAGCCTCCATGGCAAAACGCTGGTACGTCGTTCACGTTTATTCTGGCTTTGAAAAAAAGATTTCTGAGTTCATCACAGAGCAAGCTGCTAAAAAGGGCTTGAGCGATCAATTCGAGGAAATCCTTATCCCCTCAGAACAAGTCACCGAAGTCCGCCGTGGCAAAAAAGTTAATGCGGAACGGAAATTCTTTCCCGGATATATCCTTGTTAAAATGGAACTTACCGATCAAGCTTGGCATTTGGTGAAAGACACCCCAAAAGTCACAGGCTTTCTTGGTGGCAGAAACCGTCCTGTCCCTATCAGTGCGGCAGAAGCGAAACGTATTGTTCAACAGGCTCAAGAGGGCATTGAACAAGCGCCTAAATCTGCTGTTACCTTTGAAATTGGTGAGCAGATTCGTGTTTCTGATGGCCCCTTTGCTTCCTTTAATGGCAGTGTGGAAGAGGTGGATGCTGAGCGTCAGCGCCTCAAAGTCACCGTCTCCATCTTTGGACGTGCGACCCCTGTGGAACTTGAGTATACACAAGTTGATAAGCTTTAAGTTTCTTTAGAAGCACAAAAGAAAAGCCCTCTGATTTTTTCATAAATCAGAGGGCTTTTCTTTTATCTATTAAAAACGCTTTTTATTCTTAGTCCAGCAATCCAAACTCTTTCATTGCGGGACGGAAATTCAAATGTTCACTTTCATGGCGAGATTGTGAAAGTTTTAAAAGCGCAAAACGCTGTAACGGTTCGAGCCCTTCCCATTCTTTAAGCGTGATTTCCCGACCTACCATTTTTTTTGCCAAAGCGGTAACGCATTCTGGAATAGAAGCCGTGTTTTTCCAAAGTTCCAAAGCTGGATCTTTGAGCGTTTTAACCTCTTCACCAGAAGAATCTTTCACAGCTTTACGCACAAGCGTTTCGTAAGCTTTGCAGCTTTCCCCCTCTTCTGCGCAAGGTGCCTCAAAAATGGCCTCACGTTGTGCATCAGAAAGTTTTTCCCACTGTTCCAAGCTTACTTTTGTCCGTGCAAAATCTAATTTTTGACGCACAGACATTGTGATACACCGCAAAGAACCCGCGAAATCCTCTTCGAATTCAAAAACTTCAGGCGTCGTTTTTTTTTCTGTCATTTCTAACTCCTTATCTTCTTTTGAAATAAGTTACTTTATTCTTTTATGCCTAATTTTCTTCTGAAGATAGGCGCTCAGGCACAGAGAAAATCATCTTTTTCTTTCCTTGAGCCGGTGCCAATAACGTTAGCCCAGCTTGCCGTGCTAATCTGACAGCATAAGCACTCGGTGCAGAAATCGCTACGAGACAATGCATTCCTGCCAATACAGCCTTTTGCGTCATTTCATAAGAACAGCGACTGGTCAAACAGCAAAACCCCTCTTCCATCGCTATACCGGCATATTTCAAAGCACCAATTAATTTATCCAACGCATTATGACGGCCGATATCCTCTCGCACGTAAAGAATATTTCCCTTTTTATCTGCCCAGATTGCGGCATGGAGCATCCCAATTTTCTGATTCAAAATTTGGGAATCGCGCATCGATTCCACGACCTTTTCAATCACATTGAGAGAATAAACGCCTGTATCTTTCAGATTAAATTCAATCTGCGGCAAAGACGCATCAAAAAGAGTCTCGTCCTTACTGCCGCAAAGACCACAAGCGCTCCCGGCCACAGAAGCACGGCTTGAACCCCGTAACAAACGGCGAAAAGGCTCCGTATCAATTTGAATATTGAGCGTAATACCTTTTTCAGCGCAAGAGACGGCAACATTTTGAAGCTGTTCTGGCTTTTTGATAATACGCTCTGACAAAGATATGCCTAAAGCGAAATCCTCTAAATCTAAAGGTGTGAGCATCATTGTACCATGCTCAAAAGCCCCATTGTAAATCAGCGAAACAGGAAGCTCCTCGGCTAAAAAGCGCTCTGTTGAGAGCATCTTTCCTTCCGGGGGGGGGACAACCCCTTTAAAAAGCGTTCCTGCCGCTTCCAAACGTTTTTCGAGAGAGTCAAAATCCATGGGAGAAAAACTTTTAGGTGATGTCACGTTAGGCCCTCTCTGTGATTACGTAAAAATTATTTCTCTCACGTTTTGAATGATCGCTTATTTCTTTTTCTTGCTTTGCTGAATTTTCTTTTGCTCTTGTGCCAGCTTCTGATTAGCCGAAGCGATCATCTGCTGCTGCCGAACCTCTTTTTCAGCTGCATCTGCTTCTTTTTCACTTTGTTCGAGACGCTCATCTTCTTTCGCATTTTGCCCCTCTAATCCATAAGCTTCAATAATTGAAGCGGTATCAGCGGCCCATGCAGCAAGCCCTTCGCTAAGAATATCTACTTCAAACTGCGGGCCCTTATCTGCATATTGCTTAGATTTCCATGAAAAATGACGTGTTTTTGCAAAAACACGCTTTCCATTATCATCATTGACACTCACAGAGGTTAGACCTGCAACAATGGCATGCCCTTCCTTGTCCAAAGAAAAGGAATCAACCGTTAAATCAATCCCTATTTTCGATTTCTCAGAAACCATGCTGTTTTGACGATAGACCAGCTCCTTTGGCAAGGCTTGAGAAAGATCCTTTGTAAAGGTTCCTGTAATTTGCGCAGAGAGAGGTTCGCTCCAAGAGGCATGCGGATTGATGGTCATTTCATATTCACCAACACGCCGTACCATCACGTCCCGCTCAATAGAAGCGGGAATAAAAGGCAAGAAAACCTTAATCGGCCCTACAGGTTTCTGCTCCTGGATAACTTTCATCGGCTTTGGTCCCAGCGCATAAAAATGCGGTTCTGCACTAGAACAGCCTGCCAAGGCGACTCCTAAAAAGGAGACGCCAAGGAAAGATTTTTCTAACATTTTATTTAATAAATGTTTTTTTAAACGCATTTTAATGCCTTCCCAAAATAACCGAAGATGGATGATAGCTAAGGTAAGAAAGTAGCTGACGCAAAGTCGTTACCATTTCAGTCACCTGAACAACCATATTCTGAACATTATGATGCAAGTCGGAATCCCCACTTAAAGCATCCAAGAATGTAGACGCACTCGACAACGTCTTATCGACCTGAGCTGTCAATTCCGGCAATGCCCGATCTGTCGTATTGAGCAATTTACTCAAGGAGTTCAGAGAATCCCTCAAGGCCTTAACTGTCTGCTCTGTGCTTGGATCATTTACAATTTTACTTGTACCACCCAACAAACTATTCAGATTTTTCGCAATATCTTCCAAAGGCATTTTGGAGATCTTATCGGAAATCTTAGAAACGTTATCGATAATCGCATTCACACCGCCTGGATCACCCGGAATAATGATCGCACCGTTTTGATCATAGTTCAGCGTTGCATTCTTTGGTTTTGGACCAAAGGAAAGCGCAATAATCGTTTCACCTGTTAGCACACTGCCATTGGTGACGGATGCCCGCAAACCATCACGTAAGAAGTTAAGAAGATGATCTTTTTGCTTTTTAACCTCATTTGGATCCCAAATCCCCATTTTAGCGACACGACCCGGCTGAAGAATCATTTCAACCCGAACACGTGCTGGCTTTTTGCAATGATTATCACAAAGATCCAAGTGAACATTTGAAACAACACCAACTTGAACGCCGAACATGCTGACCGTGCTTCCTTTAGCAAGGCTTCCAATGGCACTATCCACATAGGTAACAACCTTAATGCGATCTGTGTATTTGGTGCTTTTTGCAGCTTCTTCTGAATCATATAGCCAAAAGACACTGTCTGGCGCTGCGGGACTTCCCCCATCACCTGTCAAGCTGTCCTCTGTCACTGGCGGACCAAAGGCGATCCCACCACTCAAGAGCGCTTGCAAAGACTGAAGCTGTAGTTTTAAGCCACCGCCGCCAAAGCCGACTTCAAGCCCTGAAGCATTCCAGCAACGGCTACCGACACGCAGATATTGATCATAAGGTTTCCGCACAAAAATCTGCACCATCATTGGACCAATACCGCCGCTTGGCACTGTATATCCCAAAACCTCACCAACATTTAAATCACGATAAAAAACAGGTGCACCAGAAGGATTTCCACCCAGAGCGCCAAGAGAAGGCGTCATCACCCAGAAATTAGAACCTGGCTGATCCCAACGACGTCCCGGAGGCGTTTCCAAACCAACAAAATGCGTCTTGGCCTGCGCATGCGCACTGTTTGGTGGGCCAGGGTCCATCGCAATATATGCACCGCTCATAATGGTTTCCAAACCACTGATAGAGCCACCACTAACCTGTGGGCGGACAATCCAGAAACGTGTTTTATCCGTTAAAAAATGAGTCGCATGATTAGACATTTTGACATGCACTTCAACATGCGTCAGATCCTCTGCAAGCTTCACCTCTTTAACGGTTCCCATCGGAACGGCCAAATCTTTAACTTGGGTCTGACCGGGATTTAACCCGTCACCACTGTCAAAAGAAATCGTGATCTCTGGCCCTTGCGTCGAGAAATAATGCCACGCCATCCATAAGGAAACGCCGATCGCAATAATTGGAATAATCCAAAGAACGGAAACCCGTGTTGGCCTCAGAATTGCATCCTCATCTTCATCATCATGAAAACGGGCTTTAATCTGATCGCCGCTCTCATAAGCGCGAGGGTGTGAATTTTCCGGATTATTAGAATTAGAATCATCTGGAATATGAGAATCAGTCATTATTTTCTCCAAACGTCATGTTTTTCCTCTTATCCCCTATTAATGGTGTGTTTATTATCATTTTATTATTCCCCATCATAATGGCAGGCGACGCCGCCCTTTTGGCCAAGAACGTTTTACCCCTCGGACACGTTTTTCAATCTGACGGAATTCTTCCTCCGTCATTGTTTCCAAACCCGTCTTATTCTTACCTGCGGCATCCCATAAGCCTCTCGGATCATACATATTCGCAGAGAAAATCGTGAGAATAACGACCAAAGCAAAAAATACCATTCCAGGCCCTGGAATGACTTTTGCTAAAAAGCCGAACCTCACCATTCCAGTCAGAATAGAAATCATAAAAGGATCAATCATTGACCAACGACCGATCGCCTCCACGACACGATAAAGCTTTGTTAAGCCTTTAAGCTGCCAAGATGATTGCCTTTCCTGCACAAAAAGCATCAACGCCAAAGAAGCAATTTTCAAAACAGGCACGGTAATAGAGGCAAAAAGAACAAGAAGCGCCAGCGAGTAAAGCTCACTCTGCCAAAGCTCAATAACACCCTCCATGATCGTGCTGAACTGCCCCTTCCCCATTTTGTAAAAAGCCATAACAGGGATTAAATTGGCCGGCAGATAAAAAATAGCCGCCGCTAGAAGAAAAGCGGCACATCCAACAACAGAATCATATTTACGTTTTCGCAGTACCTGCCCACATCTCGGGCAGTCTCCCATATCCTGCTCCAAATCAACATGTTGATGACTCTGCAAAACCAAATGGCAGGCCGCACAAGAAAGCATCTGTGAGGGGGGCGGAACGGGATCATGTGCAACATTGATAATATCGTCACGTGCCTCTGGTAAAAGCGGTATCCTTTCCCAAACCAAACGCTCATCAAAAGTTGTATCTGCGGCTGCCATCGTAATCATTAAAATGCCCAGCATCCAGCCTGTCGGCATAATAACCACGGTTGCTAAATCAACAAGCTTAGAATATGCGACACATAATCCGATGACATACACGCCAACCATTGCCCAAGGGCGGAGGCGTTGATACCAAGCGAGTAAAATTGCTGTCCAAGGCGGCATTGGCTGCTGCGGACGCTGTAAATAATACAGAATAGACGCCATCAAAAGGACAACCAGCCACGGCATAATGACCGAGGCGATCATCACAATAATGCCAATAAGCATAAAGCCGGGATTAAGCTGTATCAGCCTGATGGGCCCCGTCATCAATGTTACCGTATTGACACGCCCCATGACATCCAATGTCATCATCGGCACAAAAAGCATCGCCGTTAATAAGGCGATTGATGTAATGCAAAAAGCTGTTGCGGCACGAAAATGCGGTGTTTTCCGTCGGCGTGCCAGCATATCATCGCAACGTGGACAATGCGCAACCTGTCCGGGCTGTAAAATCGGCAAACGCACGAACAGACCGCAACTCGGACATTCCGCAAGACCTTTGACAACCCTGAGGTGAAAACGGCCATGATAGCGAAAGGTCGGCATATAGCGACGCAAACGCCGCCATGCACGGCCTGCACCCGCTGCAAGAATCAGCAAAATGGATTCTTTTAAAGCCCGCAATTTTGTCATGTTATTACGATTTTCTGTCACGAACCTACTGTTTCCCTAAGGAATAATAAATTTAGAATAGAAAATGAGCTTATGCACAAATCCCACAGTTTTTAAAGAACTATGTCTCTAAAAAGAAAAAAGTAACGAAGTTTTATTCCTAACTGTTGCTTGAAGGCATACGATTAGGCTAAGAACAAATTTATAAAATTTGTGCCGATATAGCTCAGGGGTAGAGCAACTGATTCGTAATCAGTAGGTCGTAGGTTCAATTCCCACTATCGGCACCATTTTCCCTTAAAAAATCCTAGTTATCTGCGCCCTTGCGGTATCCTGAAAAAATTCAGCGTTACATAGAGCGTCTTAAAAATCTTATTAGGATGTTTCTATTCCATTCTATTTTAGATATTCGTCTTTGGATAATCTAAGATATAAGGCTGACAGGCGCTTCTATTCCTTTGGAAAGCTATGTTTGTAAGAGGTTAAGGGGGAAGCCCTCCCCCTAAAAAAGAATCTCTCCTACTGTGACATTCTTTAAGGTCTGTCATTTCTAAAGTCCTTTCCTTGCGATAATCCATGATTTCTAAATTGTGAACAGCGTCCTTTCAGCAAATAAAAATGCTTAAAATTAAATGAGAATTTAATTTCTATTTATCTTTCAAAAGCATCCCCTCTCATTTTTGACTTTGAATTCTAAATAAATATTAAATCCATTGCCTTATTTACTCTACAAATGAGTTCTAACTTATAAAAATTTCTTTCCATATACTTGCAATTTTAAATATATAAAATAAAATTACTTATTAATGACTTGCTTTTAGGGGAAGAATAAATGGGGGGGCGGCGTAAAGATCCACGATCCAAAATTATTGATAAATCTTTTGAAGTCCCTGCGGATCCACCGCAGGGTTTTCTTTCTAAAGATTACTTTTTAAGTTGTTTCGCATTTGAAAAGCATGACCGAAAATGTCAGCTCAATAATTTCTTCCATGAAAATCTTGCAGAATTTTCTATCAACACAGATTTTTATAGAGAATGCGAACTTCTTTATGAATTACGGACTTCTTTACCGACATTGCAAATTCATCCAGATGCCAATCGTGTTGCGGATCGCTTGATGATTCAAGCCAATTGGAAAGCTTTTTCCTGGATTGCCCTTTTTGGATTAAATCCAATGGAAGGCGAAGGGCTGATAAACTCTACCATGGGAACAAGCCGCCTGCTTTTACCTATGGACCGTCAGGGAAATACCAGCTTACCACACTATATTCCCGATGATTTTATCACGATTTGCCATGAAATCATCCTCCGCCTAAAGGAGAATTTTTTTCCTATTGAAGATAAAGAAGGCAAGGCTGAGGCCACAAAGACAGGAGATGGCCAGCTCTTTTGTACCATCCTCACCTCTCCGAGAATTGAGCGCTGGATGGCCACTTCCTGCTCTGAAAGCGGCATTTCTATTAAGCAAACCCTCAAGGATTGGGGCTATCAAAATGGTGTAAAACTCCATATTCGCCTTTCCCCAGCGCTTCGTGAGACGGGAATGTTTGAAAATGATCTGATACTATTTGCTCTACCTGATATTCCAGACATTATCGGAGATGGAAATCTCCATGCGATGCCACATCAAAACTCGCCCGTGAATGAGATCGGTACTTCTAAAATTAAAATTCATGCAACAAAACAAGAGGGGAAAACTATTCTAAGAAAGATGGAATGGCAGGTGACGGCAGGGTGGAATATTGTCAGTTGGGGCAATGCCGTGATGGAAATTCCTGTGACAGATAAGATTCTTCCCCTCGAAGAAAATCCTGCGGCAACAGGCTTTAAAGGATAAAAGCCTGATGAAAATTTTTATAACGAATATCAGTCCTCAAAACGCTGTCTTTCTGCATCGCCACCCACATAACGGCAAACTAAAATTCTCTGATCCGCTTTTATCTGGCGAGCAATTTGAACTCGGAGACATGCCAAAAGAAATTTTTGAGGAAATTCGGAAACAATTTATCCGCTTGCCTATTCTTAGTCTTGAAGAATATCAATCACTTGAAAATGAAACCTGCATTTTCATCTTTAGCGCAGATGAGCCTTTATCAGAGAGAACGATTTCCCAACTGATGGAAAGCCATTTATCTCGACGGGCAAATCTTGCCGTCACACTCCGAGAAGCCAAAATTAAATCCGTTATTGGCGAAATGATTGCTGAAAGTAAAAAAGAGGGAATTTTTGATGAAAAAGCAATTGACGATTATAGTTTTGAACTTCTGACGATTGCAAATAAAGGCGGCCAAGCGACCGCCTCTCTCACAGAAAAATATCAGCTCCCTGAGGACAAAAGAATATAGCAGATGACGCTATTTCTTTAGAGAGAAAGCCCTTCGCCCTCTCCTGAAAACTCCCGTGCGCCACCAGTTGCTATTTTTGTTTCCACAGCCTGTTGGTTCAAAAGAATTTGTATGAAAGCCTTCGACCAAAGTTCTATGGAATCTGGATTTTGCGCTGTCAATAAAATAGCCCCATCATTGGTGAGATCCTCCACAACGAAAGATTCCCAATTTTTTCTGCTTTTATAAACAGCACCCTGCGATTTCAAAAGAGTTTCCGTCAAGAACGGCACCGTTCCAACAAGCTTCAATTCTTTAAGAAACTGATCCTCCGGCAAGGCGGCTGTACGGTAGGTTCGGCCATGATCCATCGTTTTTAAAATAGATATTGGGAAAAGATTGTGATCAAGTGCCAGTTTTGATCCGGCCTCTTCACTATTTCGAAAGGCGGTAACGACCTTCCCCTTAACCAAAACACCGCCCTTGGCATCTTTCACATTTTTTAACACCAGCGGCCCCTGAGAGGTCAGGCCAATAGGCTTTTTAGCACGTTCAAATTCCGTCAATAAACGAATGGAATCCGGGTTATCAACCAAATCATAAAACATGCCATAGCTTGAAGTGTAGCAAATGGCATCATAATCCGCTGCCTGCACATCAGAAAGACGCATCGTATGTGCTAAAAGCTCTTGCCCTTGGGCATCTTTTCGAAATTGCTTTGTGTAAGCAGTTGCAAAATCTGAATTTTCACTTCGTGGGTCAACGGGTGCCTTGCCCCCCTCAACAGAAGCCAACGAAATTTTTGCCCCTTGCTGTGTCAGAATTTCATACGGAGCGGCCAAAGATTCTGCCCAAACTCCTGCTTTACGAGGCGATTCCCCCCCTAATTTTGCCTTAGACGAAAGGACAAAAAGAATTTTCTTATCTTTTAACGGAAGATTAAACGGTACGGTATCCGTTTTCTTCTCTTCTTGATGACTTGCTACCGCAAACGCAGGAGACAAAACAGATAATGCTGTAACCCAAAGGGTTGTTAGAAAAACTTTAGACGTACGCATTTAGACTTTATCTCCTGAGATTAAGGTTATCTCATCTTAAATCACAAATTTATCTTTATGATCGAAAAAGAACCTTACCATTTCTACCGGACTTTTCAGAGAGAGCGAGCGCCTCTTTATAAGCAGAAAGAGGAAAAATTCCTGCAACCGGCAAATGAATTTTGCCTGCCCTAAGCATTTCTGCCAAATTTTTTAACGCCAAGGCTTTAGAAAGACGTTCAATATTTAAGCCGCCCCCCTCTGATAAAGTTAATTTCCCTGAAAAAAGGGCTTTTATCACGTTAATAAATATTTTGATCTTAACTTTTAACGGCATTTCCTTAGCGGAACGTGTCGCCCAAAAACCTCGAACTTTTTTATTCTGAAAGATCAGATCGGATGGATCTATCATCAAAGGCTGCTGCGTCTGTGCGCCAAAAGAAATCAAGGCACCACCCTCTTTCAATAACGAGAGCAGCTGCATTGAGGGTTCACCACCAAGACTGTCGACACCAGCAATGGCTGTATGTCCAGCCGTTAAGGCTAAGACTTGTTCTTGCCAATCCATATCGCTGGTGACAATCACATTTTCAATTTTCAGATCCGTCATTTCTAATTTCGCCTGTTCACTCCGAACAAGACTCACAACCTTAATCTGACGTGTCGCCGCAATGCCTGCCAGCATCTTTCCAACAGCCCCATTGGCGGCATTCTGGATAATCCAATCCCCTGCCTTTGCCCCTGTCATCGCAAGTAGCATCATCGTGCTCAGTGGCATCGAAAAAAGCTGTGCTGCGACCTCATCTGAAACATTCTTAGGTACGGGAACAACATCTGTTGCTTTTGCGAGAAACATCTCTGCCCAAGCCCCCCACATTTTACAGGCAATGACTTTTTGTCCAATCTTTAAGCCCCTTACCCCTGTGCCGATTTTCTCAATGACACCAATTGCTTCATCTCCGCTTATCGCAGGCAAGACAGGCTTAATACCATATCTCCCTTTGACATACCAAAGATGATGATTATGAATTGGCGCAAAAATCATACGGATACGCACTTCCCCCGCCTGGGGTTCCGGTATGGTGCATTCTTGATATGTGATAACGGTTTCAGGGTTACCAAAATTAGAAAAGGATAAGGCTTTCATCAGGTACTCTCTTTCACATTTTTCAGGCAAAATTATTTCATATGCCTGTCTGATAACAAAATTTCCGCAAGACGATCTCCGAGCAAAGAAGCAGAGGCGGGATTCTGCCCTGTGATTAAATGCCCCCCCTCTTCTGTTAAATCTTCCATCAAAAAAGGATGCCAATTTCTTTTACATTTAAAGATGCTCCCTTCTCGCTTCAGCATTCTCTGAACCAAGAAAGGAATGGCGCCATTCAAACGCAATAAAGAGGCATATTCTGGCGATGGCAAGCAGGCAACCAAATAGGTCACAAAACGCCAAAATCTTAAAATCCGCCGTGGCACAAAGGCAAACATGCGCGCAAGAATAAGCCCGGCCTCTTCACTATCTCTAAAGCCCGTAACAAATCGTCCCTTTAAAACAGGTACCTCTTTCCGATCTTGCACATATTTCAATGCCGCAATGGAATGGCCGATAAAAGCAACGGGCTTTCCTGCATCCAGCGTAACCTCAAGAAAATGAATAGAAACAGGATTTTGCATAAGGTCAAAGAAAGTCCCATAATTTCCGGCATAAAAAACGCCGTCAAAATCTTCGGGGTTTAAATTTCTTAAGACGTAGGTCTGTGCAAGCTTCTCCTGTGCCTCCTGATTTAAGCAGAAATTTTCTGTATAAAAAGTCAAATTCTGGGGCAACAAAGATTCAGGATCTACAGGCACTGCGCCGCCTTTTGGGGAAGCAAAAACAACCTCAATACCCCGTGCTGACAAAATCTCATAGGGCGCAGCAACCTCTTCGAGCCAATAGCCCGTCTTTAAAGAAGTTTTTCCTAACCGGCGGTGAGAGGACAATACAAAGAGAACTTTTTTATACGGCGCACTCATCATTTTTCCCTTGGTCTCCTTATTGTTCCTCTAAGTAATCTATTATTTTTTGATAAATTCTTATTATGCTAAATTTTTTGTTAATTTTTCAGCATTCCAAGCATTTAAGCCGCCTTTAAGAATATAAATTTTCCCCGAGGACATTTTTCGGAATAAAGGATAATTATGCTCTCCGGTTCTGCGACCGGATTGACACATTATAACGATATCCTCTTTGAAATGCGGTGGATTATCTAGGCCACTCAAAGGAACATTCATAGCCCCCTCAATATGATCTCTCAAAAACTCCTCTGGTTCTCTAATATCTAACAGCTTCGCATTTTGATGAACCAATGCCAGGGCTTCAGAAGGTATTTTGAGTTCAGGCATGATCTTTCCTTAAGTAAAATAATATTGTTCCGTCTATTTTAAATAGGGATAAATCTTCAAAAAATAAGAGTATATAATTTTTAAAAGCATTTTTCTTTTCAATGCCCCTACGCTATTTATAAGATATTTATTCTCATATTCATAAGTCTACATGAAAGCATAGAAATGCCTATCAGCCGCAACGATGTCACTGAGAAAATCATTACTGCAAAAGCCAATCACAATTTAAATTGGGAAGACATTGCCTTGCAGATTGGTGCCAAAAAAGGGAAAACAGTCGCCGGATGCCTTGGACAAGCCATTTTTTCGGCCAAACAAGCAGAAATGCTGGCAAAGATTTTTGATCTAAATACAGAGGAAGAGAAGCTTCTTACCCTACCGCCTGAGCCTTGCACCCCTCATGAATATAAGGATGATCCGCTCATGGTGAGTCTGCATAAAATTATTGACCGATATGGCTGGGCCATCAAAGAGATGGTTTCCGACAGTTTAGGGGAAGGCACGCTCAAAATTCATGATCTCAATATTGATGTCGATGTCGATCATTCCGATCAGTCTCAGCACCTCCAAATCATTTTAGATACAAAATTCGTCCCAAAAGAAATCTAAATTCCTTTATAAAAGAAAAAATGAACTTCCAGCATATGGAAGATATCCTTATCTTTCTTTTTCAGCGCCTTAAAGGAGCTTATTTACCCTATGACCTCTCTCTTTGATCCGATCCAACTAGGGGCAATTCACAGCAAAAACCGTATTTTTATTGCCCCCATGACACGTGGACGCGCCACCCGCGAGGGCGTTCCCACCCCCATTATGGCGGAATATTATGCCCAGCGTACCGATGCGGGCCTTATCATTTCCGAAGGGGTTGCCATCAGCCCACAAGGCTATGGCTGGATCAATTCTCCCGGCATCTGGACAGAAGCACAAATTGAGGCATGGAAACCAATCACCAAAGCTGTCCATGAAAAAAACTCCACGATTGTTGCCCAGCTTTGGCATATGGGACGTATGCTTTCGCCCGGTGTAACCAACGTGCCTGCCGTTGCGCCTTCTGCTATTCAGCCCCCCGGCATTGCCCATGGCCCCAACGGCAAAAGTGACTATCCAACGCCTGAAGCCTTAACCCAGCTTCAAATTCATCAAATTCTTAAAGATTATGCTGTGGCCGCAAAAAATGCGATCAAAGCAGGTTTTGATGGTGTTCAGCTCCATGCGGCTAATGGTTATCTCGTTGACCAGTTTTTACGGGATTCAACTAACAAACGTGAGGACGAATATGGCGGCACTCCGGAAAAACGTCTGCGCTTTTTAAAAGAAGTTGTAGAATCCCTTATCTCCGCCATTGGTGCTGATCGTGTCAGCGTTCGCCTTTCCCCAAATGGCGCAATTCAAGGATGTGTCGATAGCAAACCAGAAGAAGTGTTTGTGCCTGCTGCAGCCCTTTTGCAAAAGCTGAATGTTTCCTGGCTTGAGCTTCGTGAAGGCAGTGACGATGCCAGCTTTGACATGGCCGGACAAACAAATCAGAAGAAACTTTCACCTGAAATCCGTAAAGTTTTTAATAATCCCCTTATTCTCAATGGCGATTATGACAAAGACAGCGGAGAAGAAGCAATTCAATCGGGAAAAGCAGATGGCATTGCCTATGGGCGCCTCTATATTAACAACCCAGACCTTGCGACACGTTTTAAAGAAGACTTGCCGGTTAATACCGATATTCAACCAACAGCATTTTATGCCGCTTATAAAGAGGACAAGGCTTCCGGATACACGGATTACCCCTTTGCCACGAAGAAATAATCTTGCTGTTACGATGAAGGGATGCTCTTTCAAAGATCGTCCCTTTTTTCTTTCTTTTTAAAAAAAGAAATGTCAAATTATCCTAGGCAGATTTCATGCTGTTCTTTTCAGGGAGGTAATATGTTTGAGTTTCTCTATTCTTTCTTTTGGGGCTGGTATCTAACGTCACCGCTGGATCTGAACTGGCCTTAATCTAAAATTCAATGTGGATTGAGAAATCTCCCCTCGTCTTTTATAGAGAGGGGATTTTCTTTAACTTTTTTATTTTATTCTTTAATCCCACACGCCAAAAAATCTTAAAAAAATTTTATTTTTAGCACAAAACACCTTGACGAACTTATATACGCAGTATATAATGGTAAGGTATATAAGGCTAATGGTAAGGTATATAAGGCTAATGGTAAGACAAAAATCGTCTCTTATTACAGATAGCGCCTCTCTTAAAGACAGTTCCTTTAATCCAAATAAAACACTGTCTCCACAAGAAAATGCATCTCTCACATCCTCTTCGACCAAAAATAAAGCAATCATTTACATCTATCCCCCGTCAACAGCTTGGATAAATTCCGAGGACGGTTCTGTGACAACGGTTCAGGGTGGTGTCAGTATTACCATGCCAGGCCCAAATATCACTGTGGTTCTAGGCGGTGCAGACGGCAATACCGGCATTGTTATCGACAATCTCTCCAGTGCTGTAAATGATGGTGCAACCATTATTGTTGCACCAGAAATTAAACATTTTGATGATATTTCAGACGGCTTTCCGCCACCTGGCTATGTCCCCCCAACTTATGATCCTGCCGCTCAAGTCTGGACGGGCGGAGACTCAGACGGCATCATCCTGCAAGGCCTAAAACGTTCCGATATTATCGGCATCTATGGTAGCGGTTCCGATCTCAGCAATGTACCGGAAGAACTAAGAAAATATTTAACCGGCGCGAATGCCGGTAATTACGCTCTGATCCAAACAAAAAGCGGCGGGTGGATTGTTCTCCATATTGACGGTATCGGTGATCGGGGTGTTATCGGTGTCGATAAAAACGGTCAGATTGTTTTTGAAGTTTGCTACCTTCAAGGCACGGCTATTCTCACACCGAACGGTTATAAAAAAGTCGAAAATCTCTCTCCGGGTGATCTTGTCGAAATTGCTAATCCAGACGGAACCCGCAGCGGCAAAAGCCTGCCGCTCAAATGGATTGGAAAAAAAAGCCTCTGGGTTCAGGATGGCAATCCTGATCTTCCGCCCGATGAGGCCGGCTATGCCATCCGTATCCTCAAAGACGCCTTTG
The DNA here is from genome assembly GCA_004843165.1 of Acetobacteraceae bacterium. NCBI lineage: Bacteria > Pseudomonadati > Pseudomonadota > Alphaproteobacteria > Acetobacterales > Acetobacteraceae > Acetobacteraceae bacterium. The sequence continues at coordinate 1,250,968 of CP039459.1, read as the reverse complement.
GGGATAATATTCCCCACAAAGATTTATGGGTGACACCTGAACATTCTTTTCTGTTTGATGGGAAATTTGTGCCGGCTCGTATGTTGGTAAATGGGAAAACCATTGCCTATGACGATGCGCGTACCTCCTATACCTATTATCATCTTGAAACAGATCCGCATTCCATCCTCATTGCAGAAGGTTCTCTCTCTGAAAGCTATCTCGATACTGGAAATCGCGCCAATTTCATCTCTATCCTAGAACCTAACAACGATAATGATGCCAGTATTTTACGTTTTCCACCCAAATCTCTCCTCCCCGATAATAAAAATTGGCAGAAACCCGCAGTCCCTTTTGAAACCTCCCGCACTTTTGTGGAGCCTCTTTGGAAAAAACTCGCACATAGGGCTGGTCTCAAACAAAATATAACGAACGCTTTCGTCAATGCATTTGGCGCATCCGTCACAAATGAAAGTAATTTTGCAGTTACATTTCAACTCCCTAACGGCATGAGAGCCCCACTGGTCTGTCAGCAACATTCTCAAATAGAAGAGCGCCATTTATATATTTTCAACTTGCCGCCCTCAGATCTTCTAAAATCTTCTACCCTTGTTCTTTTATCCCGTCACAGTCGACCCTGCGATTCAATCGGCCCTTATGTCGATGATAGGCGCAAGCTCGGTGTCTTAATCAAAAATATTATTTTTGTTATGCCCCAGGCCAACTACGCACCTCGTCAATGGCAAACAGATAAAACCCTAAAAGGCTGGGCAAATGTCGAGCAAGCACCTATGCGCTGGACAACTGGCGCTGCGAGGCTCTCTCTTCCTAGCTTTTGGAAAGAAATTAAAAGCATTCATATCGAAATCATTGCGCAAGGCCCTTATCTTTTACCTTCTTCAAAAAAAGGTGCTCTCCCTGCCCCCCTCTCCAAGCCCTTACAGCCCATTAAAACATCACAAAAGCAACGAAAAATTTAAAAAAGATTTTTTACGTTTTAAAAATCCATTCCTTTTTTGTTTCAACATCTTTTTCTTTGATCTTCTGCGGTTTCTTTTAAGTTATTCCAATTTTTATCCACAGAATCCTTCACAGAATCTGTGGATAATGTTCACAGATCGCAAGAAATAAGCTTTTCTCTCTCCATTCTAAGATTTAAACGAGATATAAAAGAAATATGCAGAAAAATTTTCGCATATTATCATACTTATCCCCAGAATCTGTGGATAAAGATCAGAAAAGCTTGAAAACGGCATGAAAAAGACATCACACATAAAAAGCTTGCCACCCCCTCTCAACCGACGTCAGGCGCTTAATCGTCTAACGATTTCTGGTGTGGCGAGTTTCGGTTTTCTTTCTTATACGCAAAAAATTTCTGCCGCGATCCTTCAGCCAAATGACGAGACAGTCCCTGATCCCACAGAGACAAATACCGATGCACATCGCTGGCGACCCAATCTGCATTTTACCGCTTCCAAAGGATTTATGAACGATCCTTGCGGCTTAATTTTTGACGGTAAATTTTATCATCTTTATTATCAGTTCAATCCTAAATCACCTCAAGCCGGCGAACCCAGCTGGGGACATGCAATCAGTGAAGATCTTTATCACTGGAAAGACTGTCCTATTGCGATTGCAGCAGACAAAACGGGCATGATTTTTACTGGTTCGGCTGTCATTGATGAAAAAAACAGCTCCGGCCTCTTCAAAGATTCTCCGCAAAAAAATCTTGTCGTCTTTTACACGAAAGCCACAGAGAAAAGTCAAAGCCAATGGCTCGCATGGAGTTCCGATGGTGGCCTACATTATCAAAATTACGCCAAAAATCCTGTTGTCGATGCTGGGCATAATTCTTTCCGAGACCCTAAAGTTTTCTGGCATGAACCGAGTAAAAAATGGATTATGACAGTCGTTGAGGCCAGTAAAAAACGTGTCAGCCTTTATGGCTCTTATGACCTGATCTCATGGATGCATTTAAGTAATTTTGGCCCCTCTGGCCTATTCGGAACGGAATGGGAGTGCCCAAACCTTGTGGAATTGGAAATTGAGAATGAAACCAATCCTGATGGTTCACCAAAAACCTGCTGGGTGTTTTTTGTTTCAATTAATCCCGGTGCCCCTTTAGGTGGCAGTAGCACCCAATATTTTCTCGGCCAATTTGATGGGGAACGTTTTACCCGAAAAAGTGCCGGGGTCGGTGTTGTTGATTTTGCAAAAGATAATTACGCCCTGCAATTTTACAATCATTTTCCCAATCATGAAAAAGTCTATTTAGGCTGGTTTGGGAACTGGCAATATTGCGAGGAACTCCCCACAAAAGAATGGAACGGTGCGATGACCCTCCCTCGAAAAGCAACCTTGCGGCGCAATGCGGATAAATTCTTAAGCCTTATTCAAAAACCTTTGGGTTTAGAGGCACTCCGAGAAGCAAAGATTGACATTCAATTTCCGGAATCTCAAAAAAATACATGGCTTTTGTCTGCTCTTAAACGGCGACAATTAAAGCCTTATGAAAATTTTCATGCCACACTCCCCAATGAAACTGCGGTTGAATTTTTAATGGATGTCGTTGTTGAAGAGCGGGGCGTGCGCAACCCAGATGGCGCATCTGGACGGGCAGGACGTGTTATTATTGAACTGACCAACGCGCTTGCCGAAAAATTAAGCTTGGGATTTGATGCCGCCTCTTGTCAATTCTGGGTGGACCGTAGTGAATTGCGAGGATTTCACCATCCCTTCTTTACAGGTAGCTTTTCCGTTGCGCTTCCAAAAGATTCTCAGCAATTTTCATTGCGCTTAATTCTCGACGGCTGCACGCTAGAAGTCTATATCAATGACGGCGAGGATGTCGGAACATTCCTACTCTACCCCTATCACCCTTTAACAACTTTAACGATCGGCGCAACTAACGCAACACTTACCCTTGATAAACTCGAACTCTATCGCCTAAAGCGTACAATGAACCGTCCTCATTTTTCTTCCCCTTAATTGCGATCTGCCATTCTGTTCAATGAACTTATTGCCTCGGAAAATCAGGGATGTCCAAGAACATCAAAAAAGATCTCTTCTCCTATGGGGAATGTCGATGTTCGCCCTCTCAACAGGTTTCGGCAATTTAGAAGCCGCAAATGCCGAAGATCGGCGTCCGACGAAATATCTGGAACGTGGCTACAATCCCAATAATCTTGAGACACCGCACGGCGTTGTTAATCTTGAACAGCCAAATGTCCCCACACAACCTCAACATTACCAAATTCATGCTTTTAATAAAAAGCCTGCTGCCTCTAAACCTCTCTGGAAAACGGTCAATGACTATTTTACACAACCGATGCCAGAACACTGGTTTAACGGCACGATGAATGAAGAATTCCCTGCGATGGCAAAACAAGGCATGTTTGAGCTGGAGCCTTATTTTATAGGATCAGCGCCATTGGCACAGATTAACAATAATGGCCAATGGCAAAAAGGATCCTCAGGATCACCAAACAGTTTTACAAATAGCTGGTTCTTTGAATACGGCATTACCGATCGCTTATCCTTTGAAATCACCCCCTCTTATAACGTCAACTGGGGTAATCAAACAGGTAAAGGCTCTTATACTTCCTTTAACGATCTCCCCGTGGAACTTCTCTATAATGTCTTTAGTACAAATAATCCCAGCTTAACGCTTTATCTTGGCTTCCAAGCGCCAACAGGCAACTATCAGAACGAGTCAAGTACAGATGCGGGAAGCGGCTGGGGAACATGGTTTTTCAATTTTGGCCTACAGTCACAATGGGCTTTCTTAATTTCCAAACATCACGTGCTCAATGTGGCCTTTTGGGGAATTGCCAGCCAATCAACAGGCAACGTGAGTATTAAAGGTACTTCCGCCACCTACGGTACAGATAGCGGATTCAATGGGACAGGATCTGCTAGTCAATTTGGCTCAGAAGGGATTGGGCTGGAATATTCACTTTGGAGCAGAAAAGCAACACTCGCCTGTGACTTATATGAATCTTGGGTTGCACCTATCCGGACGACAGGTCAGGAGGCTAACGGCAGTTACGTTAATGCGACAAGCCGTTGGTCACAAGATTTCACTGTAGAACCTGAATTTGAATATTCTTTTACAGAACATCTTGGCCTCTTAGTCGGTCTGGAAATTACAGCTGCCGGTCGCAATACAACCGCAAGTCTCTCTCCTGAATTTGCTCTTAATGCGGTTTATTAGACACAGCTTTGACTTGCCCATTTTTTCTTTTTGTTCTACAGAAGCTTTTTAACAGCTTGAAGGGTATTTTTTACAATTATTCTTAAAATGATCCAGCTCCCTTTTCCCATAAAGATGCTTCATTTTCCGATTACCGGCGGTCGCATGCCGTCTTCCTTGAGCTTTCGTTTTCTTTTTTTAGCCGCCTTTTTGTGCGGCTTTCTTTTTTGGGTTTCCCCCAGCTTGGCTGAAAATTGGGGAAGCTCTTCAATGCTTTCTAACCATCATTTCCAATCAGAAAACGCACAGACAAACACCCCCAATGATCCCATTATTCAAGTCAAACCTAAGGGGGAAAATTGGCATATGGATCTCGGTATCTATGGCAGAACCTACAATCCAAATGCCGTACGCAGTGCAAATGGTGTTGTTTACCAAAATGAGCATAATAATCTCTGGCACAGCCTGCATAAAAACAGTGTTTTTAAGCCTGTTTTGGATTATTTTAGCCAACCAATGCCCGAAGCATGGCTCGCCGGAACACTTAACCAATGGTATCCCCCCTTGCCGAAACAGGGCCTAATGGATATCGAGTTTTATGCAACAGGCAGCACCCCTGTCGGAAGCTTTGCCAATAATGGCGTTTGGTCACAGCCTGGCACCAATGGCACATTTAATATTGCGAATACCTTTGGGGATGAACTCTTTATGGAATATGCGATCACGGATCGTCTTTCCGCATATATCATCCCAAGCTTTACAACGAGCTGGGGCAACGGTACTTCACAAAGCGCTGAAACCTCTTTTAATGATCTGCCCGTTGACTTGATTTATAATGTCTTCGGCACCTCTAACCCTTCACTCTCTTTTGTCTTCGGTTTCCAAGCACCGTCTGGCAACTATGACAATATGAAAAGCTATAATGATGGTGCCGGTTACGGTGCCTGGTTTATTACTTTTGGCCTTCAGTCCCAATGGTCCTTCCTTTTAGGAAAGCATGTCCTAAACGTTTCTGTTTGGGGCGGCGCAAACCAAGCAACAGGCGATACCAAAGTCCAAGGAATGTCTACAATTTATGGCACCGAAGCAGGGTTTGAAGGATATGGCAAACCCAGCGAATTCGGCTCCTCTGGTATTGGCCTTGAATATACACTCTTTAGCAAAAAGGATGCCGTTGGACTGGATCTCGTTGAATCATGGACGGCGCCTATCAATACACGTGGCTGGCAGGATGGCGTTTACACCAACACGAACAGCGACTGGACGCAAAATTTCTATGTTGAACCTGAATTTCAACATGCCTTTACAGAAAGTCTCTCTCTGACCGTTGGTGTCGGCATTCCTGCTGCAGGACGAAATACACCGGCCAATCTTACCCCGCAATTTGCTTTTAACTATTTTGGCTTTGCCTAGGAAAGTGCCTTGGCAAACACAATAAAGCACCTCAAAGTCATCCAATTCCTAAAAAATAGAAATATAAGGATTACACGCATGTCACACAAAATAAAGCCCCCACCTCTCGCCTTCGGTATGCTTTCTCTTGGCCTGTTTATCAGCACGGCAAATGCCCAAGACGTCAGTTTTGGACAAACGCAACAAGCAACGTCAGCACAAACAGTTTCCAATACAACGCAATCAGCACCTGCTCAACCTAGCAATCCAAATGCACCGCCGGAAAAAGGCTATTCACAATATTATCAAGCCCCAGGTGTTTGGAATGAAAACGAAGACCTCCCGCCACAAGGTGTTGATGCTCCGGCAACCCCTGTCCCACCTGCCCCCGGCGACACACCTGCTGATGCCGATGAAACAACGACTGAACCTGTTAATCCCGGATCAGATGCGGCAACGCCTGTTGGGAATGAATCCATGGCCCCAACACAAGCTACCCAAGATCCCAATATTGATCCCAATGCCGGTAATGGAGGCCTCTCTTCCGCCGCAGCACAGCCCGCAGCAGTAAGTGGCGTTGGAAGTGACCATCCGGGGATGAATTAACAAAAAAGGGCTGCCAAACGGTAGCCCTCTCATGTCCGTAATTTCCTGATCTCTTAGCTGTTAAGATTTGTATTTTTGGCTGGATGGGCGGGCGCCTTTTTCTCTTTTACGACATGCAGATAACCTGTTTCGTAAACAGCACCTTTGACCTTATCACCGCAAATGCGCATTTCAAACGGTACACGCACCTCTTCCCCTTGAATCTTTACCGCCATAAAATACGGCTTATAGCAAATATTTTTGTCAAAAACCTTGCAAGAGACCCAGCGTAAATTTGTTTTTGCTTTTACACCATGCTGTAAAACGACAGGAGCAATCACAGGACCTGGATGGAAGCCCTTTATATTTTGAACCGTAATCGGCAGATGTTTTTTACGATGGCTTAAAAAACTCATCTCCGGGCGAGCTGGAACAGAACAGGTTTTGCTTCCGACATTCATCAGCGTTAATTCAGCGCCATCATGGGACATCCCCGAAAATTCACCATCTCCATGATTAAGCTCAACATTAAGCACCTCAGCCTTACAAGGTGCTATGCGGAAAGCCGAGGTGACTGGAGCCTTAGACGCTTTGTCACCTTTCCATTCCTTTTCAAGCTTTGTCTCTGCGGATTCTAATTTTTGTTGTGCCGCTTGAAGATCTTGTTTGGCATCTGTTGTCAAAACATTTGCATTTGCAACAAAAGGGGACAGGCTAGAGACCAGACCGATCCCCACGCCTGCAAGAATGAAAAAGCCCCGTTTTTTGGACATATTTCTCAACTCCATAGATATTTCAGTCTTTTAAGACTTCAGTGAGTTTTTATTGTTAAAGATTTAAATATAAAGCAACAAGAATAATGTAATTATTAAGTTTTAACTTGTATCTTTATTGCCGCATTTATTTGAACATTTATATATCTTCTTTCTCTTTACCCTTTTGCCTTTATCCGCTTTACTCAGAAAATAAAATACATTTTAAATTAACAGGTGTTATATTCATGTCCTTTTTTCCCAATTCTTCTGCCCTATCCTCATCACCACCTTTACGTCTTGGAATTGCTGGATTAGGCACTGTTGGGACAGGTATGCTCCGCCTGCTCTCTAAAAATGCTGACCTTATCAAAGAACGCACAGGACGTTCCGTTATCGTAACGGCTGTCAGCGCTAAAAATCCCAACAAAGATAGAGGAATTTCTCTTAAAAATCTCAAATGGTATCCAGAAGCCTCGGAACTTGCAGACGATCCTGATATTGATATCATCTTAGAATTAATCGGTGGCCGTGACGGGGTTGCATTGGAGCTTATCCGAAAGGCATTAAACAATAAAATACCTGTCATTACAGCCAATAAGGCCCTCATTGCCTGCCACGCCCAAGAACTTTTTACGCTTTCTGGTCAAACAGGCACCCCCATCCTTTACGAAGCAGCCGTTGCCGGTGCCATTCCAGCTATTCATCTTCTCAGAGATGCCGCGGCCGGGGATGAAATTTTACAAATAGGTGGCATTTTAAACGGTACGTGCAATTATATTCTAACCGAAATGGAAAAAACAGGACGTACTTTTGAAGATGTCCTAAAAGAAGCGCAGGCAAAAGGCTATGCTGAAGCAGATCCCGCAACAGATATTGAAGGGATTGATGCCGGCCATAAATTAGCCATTTTAGCAGGGATTGCTTTTCATCCGATTGAATTTTCTTCTCTTTCTCTTACGGGAATTTCTGAAATAAAGGCAGAGGATCTTCTTTTTGCTAAAAAATTAGGTTACAAAATCCGCCTTCTTGGATTGGCCAGCAATGACAAAAATCAAGGCCAGTTACAAGCCTGGATTCAGCCTTGCCTCATCCCGAACGAAGCCCCTCTTGCACAAATAGAAGGTCCCGGTAATGCCGTGATCCTCAAAGGAAAATTCTCCGGGCCACTCATGATCACGGGTGCTGGTGCCGGCGGGGATGCAACAGCCTCTGCTGTTGCAGCTGATCTCATGAATCTCCTGCAATTATGGCCCGCTCTGCTCACAGAAAGAGAAAATATTGCACAAGATCCTCATCATTTTCACCGTCTTCTTCCCTTTTGGGGTCGTCAAAATCTGAGAAAGCTTCCGCCTGTCAAAAGTATTGAAGCGGCTTCAAGCTGTTTTTATCTGCGCTGTATCGTCACCGAAGGACTTGGTGTGATGGCAACGATTGCCAGTATTTTAAGAGATCATCAAATTTCTTTAAATCAAGTCCTTCAAGAAGGCACCACAAGTGACGGTCGTGTCTATATTGCTCTCATTACGCATGAGACTTCTACCCAACAAATTAAAAAGGCCGCCACAGAAATCCATCGCCTTGATTATATTTCCGTAGCACCTTTGGTGATGAAAGTAGAAAACTAAAACGAGAAGTTTTTAATCTCCTGCCGGATAATTTCAAAATCCGGTGGGAGAATTTTAAAGAACTCCTTTTTTTCCTCCAAACCGACCAGTTGATCCGGCAAAATAGCGCTTTGACGACAGGCTTTTGCCATTGTTTGAGGAAATTTGGCAGGATGCGCTGTTGCGGCACAGATCATTGCCTCGCCTAAAGATTGATATTTTTCACCGGCACTTAGCGCAATAACACTATGCGGGTCTGCCAAATAATGGCTTTCAGCATCATATTTCCGAATAGCCTCAAGCGTCTGAAAATCTGACAATGCCAAAGCCTCAAAATCCTTCCGAATAAAGGCAAAAGCTTGCGGTGGTAATATCATAGAACCTGTTTCTTGGAATGTTTCCATCAGTTTCCGACAATTTTCAGGGTCTTCTTCTAAAGATTCAAATAGAAGACGCTCAAAATTCGAAGAATATTGAATATCCATAGAAGGTGAATAGCTGGGAGAAACAGAATGAACCTTCATTTCCCCTGTCTGAATAAAACGGGTCAAAATATCATTCTGATTGGAGCCAATCACCAGCTTGCTTACCTCAAGCCCCATTTTCTTTGCGACCCAAGCGGCAAAAACATTTCCAAAATTACCTGTTGGCACAGAAAAAGAGACCCTGCGTTCTGGTGCCCCTAAAACAAGCGCTGCTCGAATAAAATACGCTGTTTGGATAGCGATCCTCGCCCAGTTAATAGAATTAACCGCAGAAAGGGCTGTTTCCTCTCGAAATTTCTGATCTTTGAGAAGTTTTTTGACAATATCTTGGCAAATATCAAAATTACCCGGCACCGCAATATTTAAAATATTCTCCGCCGACACTGTTGTCATCTGACGGCGTTGAATATCAGAAGTACGATGATGTGGGTGCAAAACAACAAGCTTAATCCGAGGACGGTTTTGAAAAGCTGCAATCGCAGCAGAACCCGTATCCCCCGAAGTCGCCGCAATCAAAGTAATGTGCTGCTGCTTTTTTTCCAAAACATACGCAAATAATTCTCCCAAGAGCTGCATGGCCATATCTTTAAAAGCCAATGTTGGGCCATGAAAAAGCTCTAAAGAAAATAATGCAGGCTTAACCTCAACCAGCGGCGCTACGGCTTTATGCCGAAACAAACTTGAAGCGCCATAAGCCCGCTCACACATTTGCTCCAGCGCTTGGGGTTCAATCGCAGAACCTGCAAAAAGTTGCATCACCTTCGCACATAATTTCGGAAAAGAATAAGTCCGCCATTGTTGAAAATCTGCCTTCGAAATTTCAGGCCATTTAACCGGCAAATATAAGCCACCGTCAGGTGCCAGCCCTTTGAGAAGAATATCTGAAAAATCTAATGATTTTTCTGGTGAAACCGGACCTCTTGTCGATCTATATCGCATTATCATTAAGACCTAAAAAACATTTCGAAAGGATTATTTTGAGAGAAAAACAAGCGTCTTTTTTCATAAGCAAAAGGATCTTTTGGCTTTACCAAAGCCTCTGTAGGCGTATTGATCCAATCATAAAACCGTGTAAGCAAAAACCGCATTGCTGCTCCCTGACAGAAAAGGGGAAGCACTTTTTTTTCTTCTTCTCTTAAAAGCCGTTCTGACTGATACCCTTTGAGCAAGGCTTCTGCCAAAGCCGGCTGAAAAATAGGATTTTCATCTGCACCAAAACACCAAGCATTTAATAAAATTGCTAAATCCCAAAGTAAAAAATCTGTGCAGGCAAAATAAAAATCAATAATACCTGAAATTTTAACAGAGTCCGTTTCTGCCAAAAACAAAACATTATCAGGAAATAAATCCGCATGAATCTGCCCACGTGGCAGAAGATTTTCCACCGGCCAGTCCCTCAGAATTTCTGTTAGCGCCTTCTCTGTCCGCTGATAAAGAGAGAAAAGCGTTCCCTCTTTTTTCTTTAAGGTTTGAGAAATTTCTTTTAAGAGTTTGTGCCAAGTATGAGAGCCTAGGGGATTAGAACGCTCTTCTTTGATCTGCTGGCCAAGCAGATGAAACTTCCCCATTTCTCTTCCTAAGATTTCGCAAATTTCAGGTGTAATCGGTGTCGGATTATTCTGTCCCTCCAAAAACTTTGAAATCAAAGCAGGACGCTCCTGTAAGCTTCCGATTAATCTTCCTTGCTGAGAGGCGATAATCTTTGGAACAGGGAAATTATTTTTCCAAAGATAATTCACTAACCCTGCGAGCCACGGCAAGTCTTTTGGATCTGTCCGTGATTCAACCAATGTTAAAATAAAACGTCCTTGGGTTGTATTAAGAAAAAAATTGCTGTTTTCAACACCCTCTGAAATAGGCTCAAGAGAACAGACATCACCCAGTGCATAATTTTTTAAAAAATCTGCCGCCTGCTGTGACGTCACAGATGTATAAACAGCCATATCAATACCTATTTCTGCCAAAAGAGAAGTTTATCAAAAAGAGATTTCTTTTGATGCTGGTTCGCAGGATAATCCGGCGCCAAGGCAGAATCTAGCCAATGTTGGTTCACAAAATACTCGACAATAATCGGTGTCACCTCATGAACTGTTTTATCTACATCTGGCATTCTGCTTGCGAAACCCCCTTGAGATAAAGGATTCCATTTAGAAGCAACAGCAATTCCAGGTTTCCAACCATCTACCTTCACATCAAATTTTAAACATTCTTTTAGGGGCATTTGACGCTGATCTAAAAGCATCACTTCCGTTGAAAGCTGGTGCGTTCCAAGCGTCGCCGTCACATAACGGGGGTCCTTTTTTCCACTCTCCAAGCCTAAGAGATTCACTTTCAATGTCAAAAAAGACCTATTCGCATATAAAGAGGCATTCTTTTTAAAATCCTCTATTGCAAGCGTGTTAATGCCATTTTTACGAAGATTCTGTATCAAGACAGCCTGTAAATAATTCCGATTTGACTCTAAATAATCCACCAAAGAATCCTGCTTTTCCACGGCGATCTGCTGCTTTATTTGATCTAAATCCTGTGGCTGCGTGTGGGCTAGAGTCTCTTTTTGATGGCGTTCTTGTGTCTGCTGGACTTCAATGGGCGCAAAAATATTTTGAGAAACATCTACCAGTAAAAGCGTTTGCGCTGTGATAGGCTGTGTATCCTGCTGCATCCAAATATGACCATTCACAATCGAATGTGTCTGCCCAATACACCCCCCTAAAGTTGCGAGTGTAAAACATAACAAAATACGAAACTTACCATTCATAATATTCATCTTTGCCGTTTTAAAAGCATATCTTGATGACGTCCAATAAAGAAAAGCAAAAGGCCTCCCAAACCGCCCAATAATGACAATACAGATCCTGAAAAAAAGATCACTTTAAACCCACCCCAAATCGCCAAATAACCTAAAAGAACAATCCCAATCCCCCGCACCCCATCTCCCAAGGCATTGCAAACACCAATCAAAACACCTCGGCTGGCATCATCCCCTCTTGATAGGGTAATGAGAACAAAGGCTGGGAAAATAAAGGCAAAACCAAAACCACTTAAAAATAATCCGAAACCTGCAAGATAAAAATGAGGAAAAAACGCCACGAAACCCATCCCAATTGCCTCTAGAATCCCGGCAAAAAGCGCTGTTCTTGCCCCTCCCCAAAGATCGGGTAAGTGGCCAAGAAAACTCCGTGCGATCATTAAACCGAAACCAAATAGCGCAAAAGGCAACCATAAAGGGCTCCAGTTATTTTCTGCATAAAGCAACGCCCCATATGCAATTACCAAACCGTGACAAACAGCCCCTAAACCAAAACAAAATCCTGGGAACCAAGCCAAAGCTAAAGCCCCTTGTAAGGCTTTAAAATTCGACTCTTTCGGGACTGCCAAAACATCATCTGATATTTTTTTCTCAGAACGTTCTTTTAGCGCAGATTCCTTTAAACACCATGCCACAATAGAAACCGATAAAGCGGCAATGACGATCCCTGTCATAATCATACCTGATTGCTGAAAAAGATATGTCCCAAGCGGCGCACCTAAAATAAGTCCCCCAAAAACACACATACCGATCCAAGCAATGGCAGAACCAGCCCCCTGAGATTTTTTACCATTTTGCAGGCGTTCATTTTCCTTTTTTTCTGCCTGAACAAGCGAGACGGCACAAGTCATCGCCCCCGTGACGAAAACACTCTGAGAAATGCCTAAAAGCGCACTCCCCATTAAAAGCAAACTGGCAGACAAAAATGGCGCAAGAACATAAAATCCTGCGCCCGTATAAAACATCCCTGCCCCTACAGCGCTCAATGCACCCAGTGCCATTGCAAAATAAGGCCCTTTAACATCGGAAATCCGCCCAGAAGGAAAACGGAAAAGCATCGCTGTAATAAACTGAATACCTGTTATGATACCAACAACAGCATCACCATAATGGAGGTTATCTACGACAAAAAGCGGAATAACCGGCACCCCCATTCCTAAGAAAGTACATTCTGCTAAAGCCGCAAGCATAATGGCCAAAAGAGCTTTCATAATTCAACTTATCTTTGGAGAGGGATGGGAAAAGAATTTAAAATTATCATGATTGAAGGCATATTATTATCATATCTCCCACAAGGGAAAACAGGCATTCCTAAATAATCCCTGTCTTTTAGACTCTTTCTTTTGCAATCAGTTTATAACCCGATGATGCCCCTTAAAGGCATACAATCCTAAGGAAATCTTTATGAGCGACCAAGAACTTCAAGCGGCGCTACAAGAAGCCGACAAAAACTTTCCCAAATCCTTAGAGAAACTCTCTGAATTTGTCCGTATTCCGAGCATCTCCACAAAAGAAGAGCATCGAGAAGACTGTAAAAAAGCGGCCAACTGGCTAGCAGAAGAGCTTCGCTCTCTTGGACTTGAAACCAATCTTTATCCCGGAAAATGGGGAGATCCCGGGCATGATCTTGTTCTCGGCAAGATTGATCCCCATAAAACGGCCAACCCAAAGGGGCCAACCCTTCTTTTTTATGGACATTATGATGTCCAGCCGGTTGATCCTATTGAACTCTGGGAAAGCGATCCCTTTAAACCGACAAAAAGAATGCGTGAAGATGGTCAAGAGGCGCTTTATGGACGTGGAGCTTCTGATGATAAAGGGCAATTACTCACCTTTGTAGAAGCCTGCCATGCTTGGATCAAAGCAAATGGCAAATTGCCTCTGCCCATCAAATTTCTTTCCGAAGGGGAAGAAGAGGTTGGCGGTGAAAATCTGCCTTTTTTCATCGATGCGCATAAAGAAGACCTCAAAGCCGACCTCGTTTTGGTCTGCGATACGATGATGCCACACAAAGATCTTCCAGCCATCACAGCCTCCCTCAGAGGGCTTGTTGGGGAAGAAGTCATTATCCATTGCGCAAACCAAGATCTTCATTCCGGCATGTTCGGCAATGCCGCTGCCAATCCTATCCATATTCTGACAAAAGCCTTAGCGGCCTTACGGGATGACACAGGCCGCATCACGCTAAAAGGATTTTATGATAATGTTCGTCTCCCTTCCGAAGCAGAAAAGAAAGAATGGAACAGTAGCTTAAAAAGTGAAAATGAGATTTTGGAAAAAGTTGGACTTTCTGAACCAGCCGGTGAAAAAGGTTTTAGCTGTATCGAGCAGCTTTGGGCACGTCCAACCTGCGAAATCAACGGGATTTTTGGCGGATATACAGATCCAGGTTTTAAAACCGTCATTCCGGCAAACGCGACTGCAAGAATCTCCTTTAGAACTGTTCCCGGACAAAATCCGAAACAAATTAGAGAAACTTTTCGTCAACATATTCAAGACCATCTTCCTAAAGATGCGAGGGCTGAGTTTCATCCGCATGGCGCTTCTCCAGGATGGGAGTTTCCAAAAAATACGCCTCTCCTACAAATTGCTTTAAAAGCGCTTAGGGATGAATGGGAAAATAAAGCGATTGCGATTGGTTGCGGTGCCTCCATTCCTATTGCGGAAGAGGTAGAGCATAAATTAGGTTTACCGGCACTTTTGGTCGGTTTTGCACTTTCAGAAGACCGCATTCACTCGCCCAATGAATCGTATGCTATTGAATCCTATCGCAAAGGTATTCGGGCTTGGATTAGAATTTTAGAGGCTTTCTCTCAATCAAAAACATAATCTCTCAAAAAGGGGCGCTAGAAGCGCCCCTTTCCTTTTGAAACACATAACATCTCTTTTAAAAATTTAAGCTCATTTTGAAACTAAAATCTCTACAAGCTTTTTGGCAAGTAACGATGAGGATTGCGGATTTTGACCACTTAAAATAACCCCACCATCTGCTGTCACATCGTCAACGACAAAAGCTTCCCAGTTTGGTTTACGCTGATAATGTGCCCCTGACTCTTTGAGCATATCCTCTGTTAAAAAAGGTAAAACACCCTTTAAATGCAATTTTTCCATGAGTTGATTTTGGGGGAGTTTTGCTAAGCTGTAAGTGTGTCCATTACCCAGTTTTTGTAAAAACAAAGGAACCCAATAATATTTTCTTGCTAAGGCTGCCCCAGCCTCCTCACTATCTGAAAAGCTCGTAATTTTACGACCATTTACCAAAAAATCCCCCCGAATATCTTTGACATTTTTCAAAACGGAAGGGGAATGACAAAGAACGGCCACAGGTTTTTTTGCCTTCGCAAAATCCTCAATTAAACGGATAGAATCTTGATTATCCGCTAAATCATAAAGCGGCCCATGTCCACCGGGATAAAAAACGGCATCATAATCTTCTGGATGCACAGAAGTCAGAACCAGCGTTTTTGACAAGGCCTCTTGCGCCTGCTGGTCATGTTTAAACATTTTGGTATATTTGCTTTGTGCAGCCGATTTCAAACTTATAGGATCGACCGGCGGTTTTCCGCCCAAAGGAGAAGCTAAAGTAATATTGGCGCCTGCCTCTGAGAGAATTTCATAGGGAGCCGCCAACTCCTCTAACCAATATCCTGTTTTGTTATGACTATCGCCGAGCTGATCGTGCGAAGTAATAACAAAAAGAACATTCTTATTTTCCAGACGGTCAATATTGCCAAGCGCCCCCGCAAATGCCCATGCTGGTAGCAAACTAGCCGCTACAAAAAGAGAAAAAAAGCCTTGCCTGATACGTTTTTTTAAAAACATTTTCTTTCCTATTGCGTCACTTTTATCTGTTGCAAAACTTCCGCTAATTTCTCAGCAATCTCCTTAGCAGAATAAGGATTCTGCCCTGTAATTAAAAAGCCGTTATCCCCCGTCACATCTGTCACCGTGAAAGAGGCCATATTTGGCTTGGCCTGATAATTTGCCCCCTCAGATTTAAGCATATTTTCAACTAAAAAAGGAATTTTATCTGTTAGATCCATTTTTTGCAGAAATTCCTTCTCTGGTAATTTTTCACGCTTATACGTCAAATCATTACCAATTGCCTCCATCCCAGGCGGAATAAGCCAAACATAAGGACGCAGCATAGCCCCGCCAGCCTCTTCACTGTTACGCAAGGCCGTCACATTTAGTCCCCTGACAATTTCCTGCCCAGCGGCATTTTTCACATTTTTCAAAACCGCTGGTGCTTGGCAAAGAAACGCCATCGGCTTATGTGCCCGTGAAAAGGATTCAATCAAATCAATCGAGGTCTTATTCTCAACCAAATCCATAAAAATCCCAAAACCCGCCGGATAATAAAGGGCATCATAATCCTCTGCCTTTACCTGAGAAAGCGGAATGGTCTTAGCCAGTTTTTTTTGTGCTGTATCATCTTTTTTAAACGCTTTGATATAATCACTGAGAAAACGCTTTCTCAAACTAAAATCATCCACTGGTGGCAAACCGCCTTTTGGGGAAGCCAACGTAATCTCCGCGCCAGCCTTTGATAAAATTTCATAAGGGGCTGCCAGCTCTTCCATCCAGTAGCCGGATTTCATTTTACTGGTACCTAATTTATCTGCCGAAGTAATCACAAAAAGAATTTTTTTGCCCTGCAGATTAAAAGAAGGCGACAATTGTTTTGCATTATTTTCTTGAGAAGCATATGCCGCCTGCACTGAACATACAGGTGAAAGCGCAGAAGCAAAGCCTAAGAGACATAAAAAAATTTTCACTAAAATTTTATTCCTTTATTATTCAAAAAGAAGCATGCTTCTCAATCCTCTCTTTTCAAAAGGATTTTTACAAAAATACCCTATCTCTAGCTGTTTTCAGCCTTTTAAAATTAGGGTAGCATCCCACTTGATTTGTTCTGAACCTCTTTTCCCGATTTTTTTCTCTCTGGTTTTCTATCATGTCTAGCATTTTTACAAGCATTGCAAAAACAGCTACTTTTTTGAGTCTGTCTTTTTTTCTCACCACCATACCCCATAAAAGCATTGCACAAACCTATATCAATGAGGATTCAAGCACGGCAGACATGGAAGATGATGCCGCAGGAAAGGAACAGCAAGCCTTTCGCAATGAGCATTATAATGATCTCATCGCCAATATGGAGATCAGCACACAAGCGCTTGAACAGGCGCAGCAAATAGGAGAAACTGGCGAGGCGCTTCGGGATAAGAAAAAAGAAGTCAAAAAATATCTGAAACTTATTAAAAAACAAATTGACGAAATTTCAGAGCTTAGTGATCAAAGCGAACGTGTCGAAAATGAACTGCAACAAATGCGTCAAGCCAAAGCAGAAGGCGAGGCCGTTCTCGAAAATCGTGATTTAGACGATTATTAAAAATTCACCTCGCTTCCCAGCATTGTCATTGTGGAATTAGCAAAACCATATCGCTTATCTGTAACTTGTGCATAAAGAAGAGAGTTGGATTTAATGTCCGAACTTATTTGAAAATCCCCTCCTCACCCTTCAAGGTAATTCCGCCTGATTGAGGAGATTCAAGAGGATCGTTTAATGCCTGCGCTCGAAGCGGCCTTTCTGTCACCAGATCACAGGAAAACATCACTAAACAAAGAAGCCGCCTCTTATAAAAGAGGGTAAAAGAAGTAAAATAAAAATAAGCAGCCACAACATAAGCAACAGTTTTAGAAGAATCAGATTTTAACTGAGAAACTGTCATCGAAACATATCCTCCTAGGCTTTAAAGTGCTTATTTTGAGAAAGATAAACTCTATTGAATTTAAAAGACTTCTAAAGCCTCTCTATGTAAAATCTGCGCCTTTCATTGACAATGCCATTCTTTTCCTGCTCGACTTACGAAAAGACACCAACAACAGAGGCATGAATGAAATTTCTACTTTCCCTGCTTCTTCTGCTCATAACTGCAAATGCACTGGCAGAACCAGTCTCTCCTAACATTCTAACCTCCTTAGAAGCAAAGGCGCATGGAGGAGACCCTCATGCCCAATTTCAGTTAGGGCAGATTTACTACGATGGGATTGATGTGCCTTGTAATTTTAAAAAAGCGCTTTATTTTTTCCAAAAAGCAGCCCTTCAAGGCGATGATGAGGCCCTTCATATGCTTGGTGATATGTATGCTTTTGGTCTCGGCACACCAAAAAATCTTGCCTTAGCTTTTAAATATCAGATTGAGGCCGCCGACAAAGGCAATGAAGAAGGGCAATATGCAGCAGCCATCAGCTATTATTTCGGCAGAGGCACCCGACAAAATTATCCTATGGCAAAAAAATATTTTGAACTGGCAGCGGCACAAGACAATGCACGGGCACAATTTAATTTAGGCATGATGTATTATGACGGGATCGGCGTTGCCAAAAATTTTTCCAAAGCACGGGAATATTTTCAGAAAGCCGCTGCTCAAAATTACGGTAAAGCCTCTTTTCGCCTTGGTGAAATCTATTATTACGGTGACGGCGTTCGCCGTGACCTCATCAAAGCACATGATTATTGGGGGCAGGCAGGAAATGCCGGCTATGCAAAAGCCTTACTCTATCTTGGCTTTAGTGCCTATTTCGGCAAAGGCGTCACACCTGACAGCGATCAGGCGGCACTCTATTTTAACAAGGCCTGCAAAGCCGATGTGGCAGAAGCCTGCGATGCCCTAACGACCTTAAAAAACGGCAATATGCTTTCCCTCCCAAAAGAGATGGCAGAGGCAGGCTGAGCAGATGCCAATGGCATTCCTATAATAACTCAGTCTCACTTTTTAAAATTTTTTAAACAAAATCATATTCTCATTAAAATGATTTTTAAAAGTATGAATCCTAATTGCCGGCAACATTTTCAGGAATAATCGGAGGCGGCCCATCTAAAGGAATGCCATCCATTGTAAAACCAAGCTGATCTTCCCTAAACCCGCGCATCCGCAACTGTCCATCCGTATAAGAAGCACCCGGTGTGGAATCCGCCAAAACCTGCAATGGATCAGTCCCCTCTACAAAATGACTTATATCTGCTTTGCCAATGACATTTTGCGCATTATGGGACAGCCCTTCCACCTCAATCTGCTCAGAAGATGCAGATGTGTCAGATAAGGGCCTTTGTCCCTTTGGTTGAGGATTTTGTTTTTGAGGTAGATTCGAAAAGTTTGAAGGGGTTTGCTTCTGTTTTACACCTGATCCGAAAAATTTTTGATAGGTTGGACTATCCTTAAAATCTGCATCCTCTGCCCAAACCCTACACATGGAGAAAGGCGCAAGTATCATCCCGATAAGACAGAGGCCAAGAGTGCCTCTAAATGAAAGCGTTAAATGCACCATTTTTACCCCCCTTCATCTTTTCTCCTCTCATTTTCTGCTTTCGGCAATATCCTATAAAATCCTTTCCAGCGCTTTTTCTTTTAAAAAATATGAAAATTTAAAAAGCGAAATTCACAGTACCGAAAAAAGAACGAGGCGCTGCCCAAGTCAAATTCGGCGTTCCGGCATTATTGCCTGCTCCTTGGGCCGTCAGGTTCGTTTCCCCACCGGCGGCGACATAATGTTGACCAAAAAGATTGGTAATCCCAAAACTCAGCTTTAGATTATCTTCTTTCCCCCTTCTGCCAAGCAGATAAAATCCCGTAAATTCAGAACTCCAATAAGCAGGGATTTTAAAATCCCCTGTATAAGTCACGTTCCGTTTACTGTTATAATTAACATTTAAATCCCAACCCAAACGCCCATTCACATAATGAAGATTGGTTTTATACATATATCTTGGATAAAAAACCTGCTGAACACCCCGAATGGAAACAGCCCCTTCTGCTGTCGGAATGCCCCCATTTTCATAGACATCATGACTATAGGAAAAACTATTCATGAAGTTAAACTGCCCTAAAGCAGCTGGAAAATGGAAGAGATTGGAAAGATGAGCAACCCCAATTAAATCCACACCATCCATTTTTTCTCCACCTAAATTCGCTAAGGTAGAGGAAATATTGGTACTCACTGAAGACCCTGTCGTAATGGTGCCTAAGCGCCCAATATAATCGGTATGATAATAATCAATCCCAAGACTAAAAGGCTTGCCATTATAACGATAGCCAACGACATAATTCCATGTACGCTCCGGACGAAGCGACTTTTTTTCGATATTGAACGCTTCCTGCGCACTTCCCAAAGAGCCACTATTCCCAAGCTCACTGGACCACGCCTCACCGCCCGGCTCAAAAGGACGCATATTTTCCGCAACATCAAAATAAAATTCATGCCCCGGCTTAAAATGCCAGTCATAGTTAAAGTGCGGTAAAAACGCATTGGATGAAGTCAACCGCCCATACACCGGCCGAAAAGCATTTTCTTCATTACCCCATGCGGCCAAACTTTCATCAGACGCTCTATACGTCGTCCCCCCATTGGTCGTTTGCACTAAAGACTTAAACCCATAGGTAAAAGTCATGTTGCGAGCCGGTTTAAAGGCATTTTCGATATAAAACTGAAAAGTATTTGTCGTAAAACGGGTTTGATCTGCCGTAAAACTTCCTGAATTCGTGAGGTTAAACACATTATTCACAGGATCATTTACACCATAGGCTGAAAGAAGATCTGGCTGATGCCATCTGTTATTTTCATACCAAATGCCTGTTTTCAAATGATTACGATGGCCTAAATCAAACTCAAAATTATGGGTAAGACCGACACGATAACCTTTAAAATGCTGATTTTGACCAGCCATATCCGCTGCAATGCCGCCTTTCTGATGAGGTGTTTGCAACGTCGGATTAGCCTGCCCTATCCAATAATCCGTTGCCTGCCCATAAACGATAGAGCTTGATTTGACCTTAGGGCTAATTTGAAAATCCCCTCTAAGGGCCTCCAAATAAACCCGTGTCACCGCACTATTTTGATAAGAGAGATTGCAGGCATCCTCCTGACTTACCCCGGACGGCAGGCCATTTAAATCACCGCTTTTACAGGCACTCGCCCAGTGCTTGGCCTTATTATAATCGGGGTAAAAATTTGAATCCCCATAACCTAAAGAGCCCAGCATATGTCCTGTATTTTGCGGTGCATTATATTGAGGCGAATCTTCCCAAAGGGAGGTTAAAGAGAGTTTCCCAAAATTAGAAATTGGCTGAATTGCCTTGAAATTAACCACCTCCTGACGTTGAAATCCTCGCCCTTCACCGCCCCATCTTTGGGCGATGCCATTGCTCCATAAATCCGAAGAATTCCGTAAAAAAGAAGCTTGGAATTTTGTCCCCGTATGATTTAAACGTCCTGAATCCCAACGCCCGAAAGTACGATAGCCTTTAAAACTGCCAAATTCCTGACCAATACTGACATGAAATTTATCAGACGGATCTAAACTCGTATAAGTCAAGGAACCGCCTAATGTTTGGGACGAAGGCATATCCAGTGCCCCTGCCCCCTGACTGGCAGATACGGAGGCTAGGTTTTCTTGAATAACAACCTGCGTAACCGCCGCACCCGGAGCAGCAAATGTCTGATCCCCCATCGGTATCCCGTCAAAACTTGCCCCCAACTGATCCTGATCATAGCCCCTAAGATAGAAACTATTGCTTTGCGCATCTGTGCCTAAAGCACTGCCAGAGGAGAAGCTGGCTCCCGGTGTCGAAAGTGCAAGCGCTTCAAGCGCATTGGTACCAGCGACAAAATGAGAAAGCGTTTCACGTCCAATCGTTTCCTGTGCATTATGCGACCCTATAGAATGGGGCGGATGATAATGTCCTGAAACACCAAAATGCTCTGCTTGCGGTGAGATCAGATGTTTTCTCTTGATTTTTTGACGCTGAATTTTTTGAGAAGAGCCTGAATCAAAGAAATGCTGATATGTTGAACTTTGGGAAGGATCAAAAGATTTCCTTACAGACGGTAAAGGGAGAGAGATTTCCGCCTTTGTTCCCCATTTTTTCACTTCCACAAGAGATGCCGCCTGCACGATCGGCACAGAAGAAAGTAAAGAGGCTGAAAGTGCCATTGACACAACCCATTGCGAACGGTCTAAAGACAGCGTGAAAAAATGCCTGCCTTCCGAACATTGCGGACGTAGCGCATAATAAATCGAAGCGTGATTTTGAGGATTCAACCAACGGCTTAACTGCCTTGCTGCCGTTCGACAACAGGCGGAAAATATCAGCTTGGAATTATCACCATGATCATGGCAATGATGGGTCATCGTAAAAAATCCATTCTTATCTCATTTCTGGTTTCGTAGGCTTTCAAATAAACACCCTTCAAAACCAATATTCACAAAAGTAAAAAACGGCTTGGAGATGAACCCAAACCGTTTTTCTTTTCACGCCTTAAAAATTTTTAGAAACCAATATTCACAGAACCAAAAAATTCCCTAGGAGCCGCCCATGTTAAGGTTGGCGACAATCCATCTGGCCCGGCACTCCCATTCAAAGGAATAGAAGCATATCCCGGTACCGTATAATGTTGGCCAAAAAGATTAGAAACGCCAAAGGTTAATTTGGCACGGCTTTCCTTTCCACGTGGCCCGAGCATCAAATAGCCCGTAAATTGAGATGCCCAATAGCCTGGATTTTTAACATCTCCAGAATAGGTAATATTTGTCTGGCTGTTATAATTAACGTTCAAATTCCATCCGAGACGTCCATTGGTGTAATTCACATTGGTTTTATACATATATCTTGGATACAAAACCTGCTGCTGGCCTTTAATTGCTGAGAGGGCAGGATTGTTCGGCTCATAAACCGCATGGTTGTAAGAAAAACTATTTGTAAAATCCAATTGTCCCAAAGAATCAGGCACACGGAACAGACGGGATAAATGTGCTGTACCGCCAATATCCGCCCCGTCCATTTTTTCATTCCCTAAACTCTGGTAACTTACCGAGGCGGTCGAAGCACCTGCAATGGTTGCCGACTGCGAGATCGTCCCCAAGCGTCCAATATAATCCGTGTGATAGTAATCAATGCCAAGATTAAAAAGTTTGCCACCTGCATAACGGTAACCCACCACATAATTCCAAGTGCGTTCCCCCCTTAAATTCTTTTTTTCCTGATTAAAGGCTGCCTGCGCACTATTAAGATCTTTGCCATTCCCAAGCCCTGTCGTCCAAGCGCCCGTGCCAATCGGCTCCATATTTTCCGCCACATCAAAATAAAATTCATGTTTTGGCAGAAATTTCCAATCATAGTTAAAATGCGGCAAAAACGCATTGGAAGAGGTCAACCGTCCATAGGAAGGCCGGTAAGCATAGCTTGCTGGCCCTTCTGCTCCCCATGCACGAATGTCATTGTCACTGGCACGGCTGTTCATACCACCATTGGTACTTTGCACCAAAGACTTAAACCCGTAAGTAAATTTCATATTTTTGGCCATCTGAAATCCGTCCTCAATATAAAATTGGAACGTATTGGTGGTAAATGTTTGATGGAAGGCCTCAAAACCATCTTTATTTTGCAAATTAAAATCGTTGGGAATGGCATAACCTGAACCGTCAAACGCACCGCCACCACCGAACCCATAGAAAAGAGTCGGCTGATTATAACGGTTATTTTCATACCAAACACCCGTTTTCAAAGCATTGCGATGCCCCAGCTGAAAGTCGAAATTTTGCGTCACACCAAGACGCCGTCCTTTTAAATGCTGATCTGATTCATTCATATACGGATTCCCCCCGGCCGCTGTTCCCGGACCGACATATCCGCCTGTATCGCCAGTTCCGACGCTCGCCGGTGAAACAAACCCCGGATTCACACCCCCCATCCGGTTATCTGCCACCTGTCCATAAACAAGCGTACTGGTTTTGATAACAGGACTGATTTGAAAATCCCCCCGTAAAGATTCCAAATAATTACGCTGAACCTGTGATCCTTGATAAGCAAGATTCGAGGCATCGCAAGCACTGGCACCGCCATAGGCTGAGCTCGGTGTGAATCCTTCTCCTTTTGAAGGATCGCATCCCCCTCCATAAGCCCCCCACCGATTCGCCGCACCATAATTGGGATAAAGGTTGGAAATCCCATAACCCAGATCTTTTTTCATCCCCGGATTCACCTGCGCCTGATTATATTGAGGGGAATCTACCCAGAGAGATTGAACCGTTATTTTTCCAAAATCGGAAACAGGCTGAACAAATTTAAAATTAACATTTTCCTCACGCTGGAATCCTCTGCCCTGCGTGCCCCAAGGCTGATTATAATAATTTGTCCATAAATTTTGCGCATTTCTTAAAAAAGAAACCGTAAATTTTGTCCCCGTTGGATTTAATTTTCCTGAATCTAAACGGCCAAAAGTACGGTAGCCGCTGAAACTGGAAAATTGCTGACTAATTTTAACACCAAACTTATCGGAAGGGTCTAAAGTCGTGTAGGTAACGGTTCCCCCCAACGTTGTGGAAGAAGGCGTATCAAGCCCCCCTGCCCCTTGAGAAGCCGCAACTCCCGCAATATTTTCCTGAATCAAAATCTGGCTGACATCTGCCCCGGAAGATCCGCCAAAAGCCTGATTCCCCATCGGGATTCCGTCCATGGTAAAACCAAGCTGGCTTTTATCATAACCCCGCAGATAAAAAGAGTTTGCAGTCGGATCTAAACCGCTTGCATCAGAGGAGGAAAAATTTGCACCGGGTGTGGAAGCTGCCAAAGCCTGCAGGGCATTTGTTCCCTCAACGAAATGTTCCAAAGTCTTACGGCCGATAATCGTCTCTGCATTATGAGATTCCTCAAAATTATTCTCCTCATGGTGACGCCGGTGCCCGGAAACACCAAAATGCTCTGGATGCGCTAAAGGCCCGCCTCGCCGTATCCTTCTTTTCTGTCTTGGAGAGCGATCCCCAACGGGAAGGAAATATTTTTGATAAGTCGGCCCATTCCGAGGATCATCTGGATCTATCACGAGCGTAGATGATAAAGGAGTGGCATTTGCACCAAAATAACGCTTATAGCTTGTGCCTTGCGTTAAATCATTTTCGCCCCCAGAAACCGTTTCGGAAGAAGTCTTTGAAGTTTCCGCTCTCATATCTTCAATATGATTATGTTCCGCTTCTGTCTCGGGATTTCCGGCGGCCGTTACCGCATTGATGCTCCCGGCAGGGGCAGGAGCCGTTTCCTTTTGCCCCGTTGCTGCCCCCGAAAAACTCGCAATCGCATCCGAGCTAATCCCATCAGCGCCCGGCGCTTGAATGGAATTACTTACATCCTGTGCCCTTGCTTCCTTTTCCAAAAAGAAAAAACTGCAAGAGACAACAAAGGAAGTCACCAATCTATTTTGTCTGCTTAATCTGACCCTAGCAACCTGTACCATTTTCATTATAGAACCCAGCATCAAGATTCTATTATGCAGCGTTTTAAAGACAAAGCACGCCTGCAAACAGAATCACAAAAATCTGTAACGTCCTAAAAACCTGATTCAATTTTACAAAAGGAAAATAGCTCGTGAAGCCTATTTCTATTCGTTAATTTTTTAAAAATACCCTGTCAAAAAATGAAAGAATCTTATTAAAAATCAGAATTTTAGACGTTACGCCAAACGCTTCAAAGACCGTTTATATTGGCCTTGATGGTGACAACCTCGTGAATGACGCACGAGGACGGCGGCGGCTGTTACGACTGTGATAATGGATGATGCTGCTGGGAGCATGTTCGCTGTGTTTATGGCGTTCTGTGTCATAAAATATCCTATCACTTAAATTCGTAAAATTTATTCAACTCTTAAAACGCTATCACTCAATTTTTAAGATAGCAAGCATCCATTTCTGTGAAAAAGAATCCCTTTCACTCAAAAAAATACCCTGTATTTCTAGGTCTCAAGAAATATCCCTAAAAAACAACGGATACGGTACCGAAGAATTCCCGTGGCGCTGCCCAGTAAAGATTATTATTGCCGCCATTATCATTATCAGGCGTCCCCTGAAGGCTTGTCTGGCCAGAAATACCGCCAACGTAATGCTGACCAAAAAGATTGGTAACGCCAAAATCTAATTTAAAATTACCCTCTTTGCCTTTTCTCCCAAGCAAATAGGAGGCCGTAAGTTCCGAAGTCCAATATCCCGGAACCTTGACATCCCCTGTATACGTCACATTACGGGCGCTATTATAATTAACGTTTAAATCAAATCCTAAACGCCCATTATTATAATGGACATTGGTTTTATACATATATCTTGGGTAATAAACCTGCTGCACTCCCTTAATGGAGACCGGGCCATTGGCTGTCGGCACGGCACTATTTTCATAAACGGCATGGTCATAGCTAAAACTGTTCGTAAAATCGAGCTTGCCCATATAATCTGGAAAACGTAGCACATGATCGAGATGGGCAATCCCAACCAGATCCATCCCATCCATTTTTTCGCCACCAAGATCCGCCAGATATTGAGACACCCCGACATTCACCGAAGAGCCCGTCGTAACCTGCCCTAAACGACCGATATAGTCGGTATGATAATAATCAATCCCAAAATCCAACGATTTGCCTTTATAACGATAACCCACAACATAGTTCCAGCTGCGCTCTGGACGCAGGTTTTTTTTCTCCTCATTAAACTGCGCCTGTCCGCTTGCAAGAGAAGAGCTGTTGCCAAGCCCGTAACTCCATGCGGTATTTCCCGGATCAATCGGACGCATATTTTCGGCCACATCAAAATAAAACTCATGCTGTGGCAAAAACTTCCAGTCATAATTAAAATGCGGCAAAAACGCATTGGAGCCTGTCAAACGCCCATAAGCAGGCCGCAAAGAGTTTGGCCCCAGCCCCCAGCTGCTGAGCACTTCACTTGGCGCACGGTAAGTCATACCGCCATTGGTGCTCTGCACTAAGGATTTAAACCCATAGGTAAAAGTCATATTCTTTGCCATTTGAAATCCGTCCTCAACATAAAATTGGAACGTATTGGTCGTAAACTGGGTACTCATGGCTGTGACTTCGCCTGAATTGCTCAGGTTAAAGACATTATTAATTGGCTGATTTGGGCCAAATGGTCCAAAAAAAGACGGATCATGGTAACGGTTATTCTCATACCAAATCCCCGTTTTTAGATGATTGCGATGTCCTAGCTGTACGTCAAAATTCTGTGTTACCCCAAGGCGGCGTCCCTTAAAATGATCGTCCAGATCCGCCATATCCACGGGGTATCCGGGACCATTACCGGGGGTTGAAAAGCCTGAATTGGTGCTGCCCGTCCAATTATCCGTAACCTGTCCATAGACAAGAGAGCTGGACTTGACCGCCGGACTAATTTGAAATTCAGCCTTTAACCCCTCCAAATAAACCCGCTCAAGCTGACTGCTTTGATAGCTTAAATTACAGGCATCCTGTGCGGTTACTCCCGGTGGTAATCCTGCCGTAGAACCTGAGTGACAATTCGCAGCCCATTTCTTTGCCTGACCGTAATCTGGATAAAAATTATGATCGCCGTACCCCAATGAGCCCAGCATGTGCTTGGTATTGCCAGGCAAATTATATTGAGGCGAATCTGACCAGTCGGAAGTCAGCGTGATTTTTCCAAAATTGGAAATCGGTTGAACCAATTTAAAATTCATTGCCTCTTCCCGCTGGAAACCACCCCCCGTCCACATATTGCTTTGATTGCGCAAAAAGGAGGCCATGAATTTCGTCCCTGTCGGATTTAAGCGCCCTGAATTTAAACGTCCAAAAGTACGATACCCACTGAAACTCCCAAATTCCTGCCCAATATCCACACCGAATTTTTCAGAAGGGTCCAAAGTTGTATAGGTCAGCGTACCGCCCAAAGTCGTTGAGGCAGGAACATCCACACCGCCGGCTCCCTGTGAGGCTGACAAAGAATGGATATTTTCCTGAATCAATAATTCACTCACATTTGCACCATCCGCACTTCCAAATCCTTGATTCCCCATCGGAATGCCATCCATCGTGACACCAAGCTGGCTAATATCAAATCCACGGAGATAAAAAGTACTGGTTTTCGCATTCGTCCCCATTGGGTCTGAAGCAGAAAAACTTGCACCCGGTGTCGAATAAGCTAAGGCCGCCTGTGCATTTGTTCCTGCAATAAATTCCCCAAGGGTTTTTCGGCCAATAACGGCCTCTGCATTATGAGGATCTTCGGGATCTACAGGCTGACGGCGGCGATGACCCGCCACCCCAAAATGCTCCGCAACAGGGGTAAGTGATTTGGCGTGCTTTGCCCTTGCACGTTTTTCTGAAGAATGTTCTGCAAAAAAACGCTGATAGGTTGGACTTTGTTTGAGGTCAATTTCCTCCCCCAAAGCCATCCTATCCAAAGAAAAAGAACAGCCTAGTCCTAAAAAAAAACCTAAATAAAGATATCGTTTACGAAAAAAGAAGAACATTTAAAAGAAAACCCGGCATCCAAAATTCCAAACGCCAATCTGTTTTCTTTCAACAGACCTAAAAAAAAGGCATCCAGAATAAAATTCCCTGTAACGCCTAAAAAATCTTAGAAAGATCCTCTCCCATTATTTTAAGGAGAATTTTCTCAAACGTTACGCAATAAATTTTACGAACGCCAACGCCAAGCACCCATGATTTCATCCTCAAAGACGAAATATGCTCTTAATAAATCCATATTTATATGGATTGGGTGCGACATAAATGAAAATTCCTGAAAATCTATATATTTTTCTAAATAAACTCCTTGGAATCTAGCAGAGAAAATAAAAAAGGCAATCCTCTTTTTTACCCTCCCCTCGCCTTAGAGATGCTCTATGGGCATTTCTAAAAACCTGATACGCTTTTAAAAAGAATTTCAGTTGTTCTCAGCTGATTCCTTCCCTTCAAATAAGGAAATCCGATATGCATGCTATCCTTCCTGAAAAAATGAAGGCCGCCCGTTTTAATCATTACGGCGCCCCCCAGAAAGTTTTAAAGATCAAAGAAATCTCCATCCCTGAGATCAAAGCAGACGAAGTTCTCGTTAAAACCATTTTATCCCCTATTCACACGCATAATTGCATGCTGGTCAGCGGCACTTATGGCGATAAACCAACGCTCCCTGCCGGTGCCGGCAGTGAAGCTGTAGGAACCATTGTGAAAATTGGTGCAAATGTCTCTGATCTCGAAATCGGGGATAAGGTTGCCTATGGTGCCTGTACAGAAACTTGGGCGGAATATTTCACCGCCCCTGCGGAAATGGCTTGGAAAGTACCCGAGGGCATGAAAGACGAGCTTGCAGCTCAAATTTCGGAAATGCCGCTTTCTGCTTGGCTCTTATGCGATTTTCTAGAGAAAAAAATCCCCCTTTCCAAAAATCAATGGCTTGTCCAAGATGCTGCTGGCGGAACGGTTGGGAAAATGCTCGCCACATTGGGAGAGGAAAAAGGCTTTAAAATTCTCAGCCTCCTTCGGAATAAAGAGCAATGTAAAACACTCTCCGAAAAAGGCCAGCAAACAGTTTGCACCAAAGATTCTGATTGGATTGAGCAAGCCAAAAAAATCATGAATGGTGCAAATGCCGCTGCCGCTGTTGATGCTGTCGGCGGTGAGGCCGGGAAAGACTTGATTGACCTTCTCAATGAAAAAGGACAGCTTGTTTTATTTGGCAATTTAACCGGCAAGCCTTTGCCAATCGAAGCAGGCGCTTTTATCTTTTCCCATCGGATAATACGGGGCTTTTGGGCAACCCCTCTTAAAAAAGCACTTAAAGGTGAAAAACGTGCAGCCGTTTTTGCTGATCTTGCAGCCCATATCCAAGATGGGCGGTTTGAATTGCCTGTCGGCGGCGTTTATCCGCTTGATGAGATTCAAGAAGCCCTCCATGCCAACCAGTCTTCCGGGCATGAAGGCAAAATCCTTTTAAAAATGTAACCAAAAAGAAACCTGCCTCTCGTAAAAAGAGGCAGGCTTTCAAACATCCATTCTAAGCGTAAAACTTATGACCCGATGCAGGATTGGAAAGAATCAACAACTTTGGAAATACCATTTGTTTGAATCTGTAGAACCTGAGGTGCACCGACTTGTGTAGGCGCTGCCTGATTTTGGAAAGTGCTGGCCTGTGGTGCAGAGAAATTATAGGTGATTTTACCGTCCTGATTTTGGTTTAATGCTGTCAGAAGCTTATTAAGATCATCCTGTGTAATCGGTGTCCCCATTGCAACCGGTGCAAGCGGTGTCATATTCCATTGCGCTTTATAAGAGCCGATTTCAATATTGGCCTTCACCCCTTCATTCTGTACCAATTTCCAAACGGAATCCGCACTGACGATCCGATATTGTCCATGCTGAGCCTGAATGACCAAAGGCTGTGCGCCTTGGCCCGGTTGCGGGCTGTGAACATCCATCACCAAAGCACAGGCACCAATTTGCTGCTCTTCTTGCTGAGCAATATCAGCCTCTGTCATTTTTTTAGAAATCCATGCCACCGTATCAGAAACCTTGACGGCCTTTTCAGAGGTGGACATATCCATCTCATCCGCATGGGCAAAATTGACACTCATAACAGGCGCAACAGCTAAAAGCCCTGCGATTAAAAATGTTTTTTTCATCTTTTCTCGTTCCTTAAACTTTAACCTCAGGGCAAATTCGCCCAATTTAAATTTTACACGTTAAAACGCTCTTTTACCCTTATCGTATCCTGTCTGTGAAAACAAAATTTTTCTAGCCCCTTTCTTTAAAAAGAAAAACAGACAAAACTCTGCCTTTAAACCTCAACAAAAAGGGCCACCTTGACCATGTTCTCAAAACAGATCCGATTATTTTTTAAAAAACCGATCTTCTGCTTTCTTGCGCTCATGGCACTGCTTCTTTGTCTTGTTATTTATTTCCATCAAACGGCGCATAATCCCAGTGCGCTCTGGCATATTGTTGCCCATCGCTGCGCCAAAAATCCTGAACATAAGCCCTGCCTCGCTTATAACCGGCAACAAGATTATGCCCTTCTCAAAGATATTGCAGGGAAAGCGCAAGTGCTCCTCATCCCACTTCAGCGCCTACATGGTGTCGAAAGCCCCGCCTTAGGCGATCCGCAAACGCCAAACTATTTGCAATCGGCATGGGAGGCTCGCAATATTCTTTCAAAAATCACGCAACATCCCATCTCAGATGAGGACGTTTCCCTTTCAATTAATTCCCAATTTGCTCGTTCTCAAAATCAGCTACATATTCATATTAGCTGTCTGAAAAAATCCGTTGCCCATCAAATTCATGATCTTGATCCAGAACATTTACCGGAAAGCATTATTTTAAAAGGTAATCCGTATCACATTCATCTCACTGACACGCTTCAAGAGTCCCCTTTTCTCACTTTAAATAAGGAAAAGCATTTTGATCCGGATAAAATGAAAAAAGAGACTATGGTCGTCACCGCAGCTCCTGGAAAACGCTTTTACATCCTTACCAGCGAAGTCAATTTTCTACATTTCAACTGGGGATCTGGCGAAATGCTCCAAGAGCATAATTGTGAAAAGGATTAATCCTTTTCATTTTCCATAAAAGAGACTTGTGAACTAGCAGCTTTTGGGAAGACATGGCCATCTAAACAAATATAACGGAAACCGTTATGCGCATATTCCGCAAGGAAAATATCCTTTTCATGCGCAATCCCATATTTTTTCATGTCTGCTAAAAGCTCCTCTTCCGTTTTTTCAAGATTTTCCAAAGATTCTTTGCGAATAGAGCCTTGATAAATCACTGTGACAGCCGGAATTTCCGCTTTGTTCTTGGTCACTGTAAGCGCCCCATTAGGTTCCAACTGGGCATAAGCAACCTCATTAAAACAAAAAATTCCCTGTAAATTTAACTGAGAGGTCACATTTAACACGTCAACCTTACTCGCACGGGATAAAAGCGGCTTCATCAAAAATTTTCCATCCCGAATAACCGGAATAGGATTTCCGACCGTCACACGATGGAAAAAATCAATATGAAGATAGAGATAATTTAAAATACCCAGCACCAAAACACTTAGCACCAGCGCCACCAAATAAGTCATAAAGGTAATGCTGGGCGAAAAGAGCGCACAGCCAATCACACCACCGATGATAAAATTGCCAATCAGATCAATCGCATTCATCTGGGCAAACTGGGTTCTGCCGGTAAAACGTAAATAGGCAATCACAACGGCAAAGCCCGTTAAAATCTCCCATAGCATGGAGAGGTAAAAAGAAAGATTTGTTTTCGAAAGGGTAAAATAGACATCCAGACCATGTAAAACATTATCGAGTAAATGAGACATGATTTTCCCTTATCTTTCTGCCTGCGCATAAGGCAGGAGGGTTTTTATATTTGATTTTAATTAGGACTGAAAAAGTCGGAAATAGCCCGGCTTGCTACGGCTGGAAGTTTATTGGCTTATATCTCTTTCTGTCAATTATTCAAAGGATTTCCCCCTTTATTTTCGGCACAAGGGAAATCTATTTCAGCCCCTTTCGTCTGGTAGGAGGATTCAAAAATACCCCTCTTTGAAAGATATGCTTCTTTTTCTGCAACTCAAAGAATTTTTCGAAACCGAGCATCGCCAAACGGGTTGGATAAACCCGCCCCTCTTCGACAGATTGGAGATAGGATTTCTCCAGATCCAAAGCCTTAGCCACATCCACACGTGACAAACCGCTCTTTTTCCGCCACCCCGTCAAACGCTCCCCAAACCCTGCATCCCCCATGTTAATCCTTCCACATCTTGGGATTGACGTTCAAAATCAAATAAAAAACGACATCCCACAAGCAAAACAATTTTCTAGAAAATTCTCTACCCTTAAAATGATTTCATCAAACATCATATATAGAAAACTGTTCTATCTTCCTTAGCCACTCAAGAACCTGTTGACGAGTTTTTATCTGCGACATACTCAAGAGATGATATGTAACACATGGGAAAAAGGGCAAAAAGGAAACATACTCGTGAAATTATTTTATGCTTTAAAACAGCATTGCTTTTGCAAGCATAAACAAAAAAAAACCAGCAGAAGAAAACAATGTTCTTTTGCTGGGCTAATTCTTAAATATTTCTAAAGGAAAAGTGGTGCCCGAGGGCGGAATCGAACCACCGACACAGCGATTTTCAGTCGCTTGCTCTACCGACTGAGCTACTCGGGCAAAATCTTTTTATCCCTTGTCTCGATAAAAAGAAGCATATCCACTGGGGCTAAGGTTTAGCCTAGTGTTTGGCCTTAGGCAACCCCTTTTTAAGAGATTCTTTATTTTTCTTAAATTTTTCCTATTTCTCTTCTTCCTGACGGCGCAAAAGTTCTCTTTCTGTTAGCGCTACCGCCTCTGCGAAATCTTCCTCTCGTTGGGAAGCCACACGATAATCCCCATTAAACCAGCGGCCTAAATCAATCTGTTTGCACCGGGCAGAGCAAAAAGGGCGTGACGCATGTTCTGTTGGTTTGTTGCAAAGAGGACAGGCCATTTTCTTTCCTTTTTAAATATTTTTTCAATCATTTCTGATAAGGTTTTTTATTATACTTTAAGCGTTGTGGCTGTGTCATAACAAAAACTCGGACAGAGAAACGCTGTAAGGGCAAATTTGACGTAAAAAATTCTCATCACTATGCCCTTCAACTAAAATCTCTTTTATCTTTTCTTTTTTTTGTAAAAGAATTTCTGACGGTCTTATCTTGCCCCTCACTTCAAAAACAGAACTTGTTTTCAAATTATCATAAAAATAAAAAGGCAGAAATATTTATACGGGTAAGGCGTTTCCCCTTTGTTTTATACGCCTTGTTCTTCTAAAGACTGCAACGCTTCAAAAAGTGATTTACGCTCTCGTTTTACGCTTAACTCAATCATGCCGGAGGGCGTAGCGCCCAACACATTTAAAGATTTTAAGGAAAATGTTTGTTTTGCATATTCCTGAATAAATTTTGTCAGTGCAAAACGTTTTTTAAGCGGCAATCCTGCAGGATCAATTAAAATAACGCCACCTAAATGCCTTAATTCGATTTCACGAAGGAGTTTTTCAATCGCGCGGCGGTTCTCTTCAAACCCTGCCCCTTGCGGCGCATCCAAATCAATCGCTGTTAAAGCCTCCGTCACGCAAAGATGCGCTTCGATCCCATGAGATAAGTCAAAATGTGGATCACCTAAAGCTTCGAACGCTTCTTTAAGGCCGGCATCAAAAGCATTATAATCAATTTGAAAACGTGAACGGATTTCTTTTGGGAAATAAAGGGCTATTTCAGGATGTGGAGAGCGTATTTCCGCCCTTGGAAATTCCTCTGCCCAAATTTGCAAAAGGGATTTTCCCCTTTTTAAAAGGAAAGGTTTTTTCTCATTCTTAATTTTATCAGGAATTTTGAGATCAGGCAGCGCCTTTAAGCGTAATCCTTTGCCATGCTGTGCCTCTCTGGTAATAGAGGCCGCCAGAAAATCCCCCTCTTGAAAGGAATAATTCTTGCGATAGGGTAAAAAACCCTCAACATTCTTTTCCAGCAAAACAAAAGCGCCGGAAAGGCCTGGAACAGATTTTAAAATCTTTACCCAATGAATATCGCCGAGCTGACCAGATTCTTCTGGATGATAAATACCGGATCGGCAGATGTCGCCTTCCCCGTTCACAAGTGCCGCATAGACCTGCCCCTTATAGGCAAGAAGCTCTATGACATCATCAGAAGACATCTCATTCCTCTCTTTTTAACCGTGGGATGAAATGGGAAAAGAGCTGTTCTATACAGCTCTTACACACTCAAATCGGCCAATAAGTATCACCGGAAGCTCTCTTTTTCCCTCGAAGACCAGCCTGCCCCCGAAAAAGCTGCGCTGTTTCGAACAAAGGCAAGCCAATCACGGCCGAGGAGCTACCGGAAATCGAACGGATATAAGCGGCTGCCTGCCCCTGAAGGGCATAACCGCCAGCCTTATCTTGCCATTCTCCGCCTTGAATCAAAGCATCCATCTGATCTTTGGAAAGGCGTGCAAAGGTCACACTTGTTTCCACCACACGAACAGCTTTTGTTCCTTGAGGATAATGTACCGTTGGAAGAAGGCAGATAGCAGTATAAACCCGATGTTTTCGGCCGGAAAGCAAGGTAAAAAATTTCCGTGCTTCTACCGCATCTTTAGGCTTTCCAAGGATACGTCTGCCCACAGCAACAACCGAATCTGCCCCCAAAATCAGTGCTGATTCCTGCATTCTCTGAGCAACATAAGCCGCCTTTTCCTCTGCCATGCGCTCTGCAAACAAGCGTGGGGTCTCCCGATTACGGGGGATTTCCTCAATCTTTGCTGGGCAGATTTCATCCGGAATCAGATTAATAGAGGACAGCAGCTCCTGCCGGCGAGGCGAAGCTGAGGCCAAAACAAAGCGGGGAGAAGGCAAAACGGCATCCCCTGATAAATGAGACATATATTTCTTATTTAAAGCGGAAGGTAATCCGGCCTTTTGTGAGATCATAAGGGGTCATTTCGACATTCACCCGATCTCCCGCAAGAACACGAATACGGTTTTTTCTCATTTTTCCGCTCGTATGGGCAAGAATAGTATGTTCATTGTCCAACAAAACCCGAAACATTGCGTTAGGCAATAATTCTTGAACCGTTCCACTGAATTCAATCAGATCTTCTTTAGGCATGCAGCGCTTTCTTTTTAGTTGCTTAATAGAATTTATAAAAATGGTCTTACGATGAATAAGCCCCTTATCGCTCTTTCATAAAGAGAAAGAGACCCTTAATTATGAACCTGTATCAAAATTACGTCAAATCACGGCGTTTTTGAATAAATTCCTTCACGCTCCAGCAATATCCTGTCAGCAGAGAACGGTAAGGTGAAAATCTCTCTCCTGCTTTGGCCAGCGCCTTTGGAGAGGGCTGTTTTTCAAGCTGATAGATTAGACGATACCCTTCCCGAACGCCATAATCTCCAACGGCAAAAATATCAGGATGATTGAGGGCAAAAATCATCACCATATCGGCGCTCCAATCCCCAATACCTGGAATATCTGTAAGTCTTTGACACAAACCTTCGGAATCCATTGCCAATGCCTCTTGCGACGTTGGGAGTTTCTTTTGTTCCGCCTCTTCTGCAATCGCTCTTAAATAACGAATTTTTTGCCGGCTTAGCCCGCACGCTTTTAGCGTTTCATCCCTTATGGTTAAAAAGTGATGCGGCAAGGGTAGATGATTATTTTCAATCTTTTGCAATTTTTGCAAAATAGCTTTTGCGCTTCCTGTTGAAAGTTGCTGAGAAACAACGGCACGCATAAGCGCAAAATAAATCACAAGAGATTCCTCTGCACTCGCCTGTTCTGACATATAATTTTGAAAAGGCCAGTGAGGGAGTTTCACCTGTTCCAGCCAAAACTTAAACGCAGGTTCTTTCCGAAGAGTTTCCTCCGCCTGTTTCCATAAAATTTCGTGACTTTTTTGCAAAAGAAGATTGTGTCCCTGCTATTTTTTTGAGCTATCCTTTCTTTTAACAGATTTTTTCTGCTAGTTTCCTATTCCTAAGCTTAATTTTCTTTGATTTAACCCCAAAGTTTTCCCATATCTCTTTTTCATCCTTCCTCTTCAAGCGCCAGTGATGCGCGACATGTTCGCTTCAGTAGTTCTGAAGATGCAACGCCTAAAGGCAAACTCCGCCCTTTAGGCCGAAGGGAGGCTTTGCGCCCAAATTATGGGGAAGAGAATTTTCAAACCGAGAAAAATTTCCGAGCGATTCCAGCTCAAAGTCATTCTCGTCTTTCTCCACATTCTGCAAAATTTTTAAAGAATATTTCCGAAGAAATTTCGCATTTACCACGCTACCCTGCAAATTTTTCATCTAAAATTCATGCCTCTTTTCGACCTGATGGCATCGTTGCTTCGGCTTTAGAGCAAAATTCTGCCACTCCAAAAAATACCCGCTACAGCTTTCCGCCCGCTGTTCGCAACCGCCTCACTCCCAAAAATATTTGGGTGGATACAGGGATTCTTGGTGGTGTTGCGGCCTCCCTCTTCACACATAGCGCTATTTTTGCTCTTCTTTTCGTCAATTTTGCGCATAAGTCGATGGGGGGAGATCAGCAAGCGGATGCGCCGCAAATGGAAATGATTTTTGCACCACCTGCGATGAATTCTGTTAAAGGGGAGCGTGTAAAAGAACAAGGTGGTGGCAGTACGCCACCGCCACCGACAGCGGCACCTCAGCCCAATCCAACACCTGCCAAAACGCCTGTTGCCCCACCTGTTCCCCCTGAAAATCTTTCAGAGACCGGCGAAATTGCCGCACAGAATCCAAAAGAAAAACCTGAGGCAAAAAAACCAAGTCCAACGAAGACAGAGGCGCAAGCCAATGCAAATGCCTCTAAAATCAGCACCTCCAAAAGCGCCAATAACCCCTTTGCCCATTTAACCGACATCAGCTTTGACGGTGATCCTAACGATATGCGCCATAAAAAAGGCCAAAAAGGCGGCAATAAAGGGGCGATTGATATGGGCGTCATGGGCCCGCTGAGTGTCAATGGTAAAATCAATGCCCCTTATTCCAGCAGCAGTACGATCAAAGGTGTCAGTTCTGATTACGGCGCCGAGCTGGATGCGTGGATTCGTAACCATATTTTCTATCCTGACGATGCCGTCCGCCAAGAACTTGAAGGGGCTACCTCTGTACATGTCCGTCTGGATCGTAAAGGGCATGTTCAGCAAGTTTTTGTTAAAGGCCCCTCTGGCGTTGCCTCTTTGGATGTTGCGACCGTAAGTATTTTCCAAGGGCAGAAACTCCCCGATGTCCCCGAAGATATGAAAGGCGATCATTTCGATATTGATGTTCAAGTCAATTATCTTTTGATCCGCCACTAATTCCTTTTTTCAAAAAATTAAAAAATATCCTTGACCCTTTTTTCAAAAAAGGCGGATAAAGGGGGCAGGACACTCTACCCTAACGTAGAGCGCATATCTGTAAGGATAGGTAAAAATGAAAAAGATTACGATGCCCGAATTGCGTCCTGGCAACCCATGCTACTCGTCTGGTCCCTGCGCAAAGCGCCCTAACTGGTCTCTTGAAGCCCTTAAAGACACCCCTTTTGGCCGCTCTCATCGTGCCAAAATTGGCAAGGCAAAGCTTAAAGAAGCGATTGACCTCACAAAAGAAATTCTCAAAATTCCCCAAGATTATCGGGTTGCCATTGTGCCTGCCTCTGATACAGGTGCGGTGGAAATGTCCCTTTGGTCGCTCTTAGGCGAACGTGGGGTAGATATTTTAGCTTGGGAAAGCTTTGGTGCTGGCTGGGTTACAGATGTTGTCAAACAGTTAAAGCTTTCTGATGTACGCCGTTTCGAGGCAGATTATGGCCATCTTCCAGATCTCACCGAACTCAATTTTAACCGGGATGTCGTCTTTACATGGAATGGCACGACATCGGGTGTACGTTTACCAAATGCGGATTTCATTCCAACAGATCGAAAAGGCCTGACCATTTGTGATGCAACCTCTGCGGCTTTTGCTGTGGATCTTGATTTTACAAAACTTGATGTCACAACTTTCTCTTGGCAAAAAGTCCTCGGTGGCGAGGGGGCTCATGGTATGCTCGTCCTTTCTCCCCGTGCGGTGGAACGACTGGAAAGCTATGTACCGGCTTGGCCGCTTCCAAAGATTTTTCGCATGACCAAAGGCGGAAAATTGATTGAAGGGCTTTTTGAAGGCGCAACTATTAACACGCCTTCTATGCTCTGTGTCGAAGATTATCTTGATGCCCTTAAATGGGGTAAAAAACTTGGTGGTTTAGAGGCGCTTATCCAGCGGGCGAATAAAAATGCTGAAATCATTCATCATTTTGTTGCTGAAAATGACTGGATTGCCAATTTAGCTATTGATCCCAAAACCCAATCCAATACTTCCGTTTGCCTGAAAATTGTTGATCCTGAGATCACCAAGCTTACGCCAAAAGAACAGGCAGATTTTGCCAAGCGCATTGCAGCCCTTCTCGAAAAGGAAAAAATTGCTTTTGACATTGGTGCCTATCGGGATGCACCTGCGGGACTTCGAATTTGGACGGGTGCAACGATTGAAACTTCTGACCTTAAAGCATTAATGCCTTGGCTCTCTTGGGCATACGAAACGCAAAAAGCAGCCCTTTCCGCCTAAATTTAAAAATATTCTTCCTTCTTTTACATGAAAGGTTTCCTTTTTATGGCACCTCGTGTTCTCGTTTCCGACAAACTTTCGGAAACCGCTATCCAAATTTTCCGTGATCGTGGCATCGAGGTTGATTTTCAGCCTGATCTCGGAAAAGACAAAGAAAAACTGGCTGAAATCATTGGCCAATATGATGGGCTTGCCATCCGCTCCGCCACAAAGGTAACAGCCAAACTTTTAGAAAAGGCTAAAAAACTAAAAGTGATTGGACGTGCCGGAATCGGTGTGGATAATGTCGATATTCCAGCAGCGTCTAAAAAGGGTATTATTGTGATGAATACACCTTTTGGCAATGCGATCACAACGGCGGAACATGCCATTGCACTCATGTTTGCTGTGGCTCGTCAAATCCCAGAAGCCAACACCTCCACCCATGCTGGAAAATGGGAAAAATCCCGTTTTATGGGCGTTGAGATCACCGGGAAAACCCTTGGTGTGATTGGGGCAGGTAATATTGGCTCCATCGTTTGTGCACGGGCTTTGGGACTCAAAATGCATGTTTTAGCGTATGACCCCTTCCTCTCTGCGGAACGTGCCAAAGAAATTGGTGTCACCAAAGTGGATCTGGAGACGCTTTTGGCAAAGGCTGATTTCATTACGCTTCATGTGCCAAAAACAGAAAAAACAAAAAATATTCTTAACAAAGCAAATATTGCCAAAACAAAAAAAGGGGTTCGTCTTATCAATTGCGCCAGAGGCGGATTGGTTGATGAGGTAGCCCTCGCAGAAGCGCTCAAATCAGCTCATGTCGCCGGAGCTGCCTTTGACGTGTTCGAAACGGAACCTGCCAAAGAAAGTCCACTTTTCGGTTTACCGAATGTTGTTTGCACTCCGCATCTTGGTGCCTCCACCAATGAGGCGCAAGAAAATGTTGCCCTTCAAGTGGCGGAGCAGATTTCGGATTATCTCATCCGTGGTGCTGTCACAAATGCCCTGAATATGCCTGCCATTACTGCTGACGAAGCACCACGCCTCAAACCGCTGATCCGTTTGGCAGATGTTCTCGGCTCCTTTATCGGTCAAATGCAGGAAAGTGCGGCCAAAGAAATAGAAATTCTCTATGACGGCGCCCCTGCTGGAATGAATACAAAAGCCTTAACCAGTGCTTTGCTTGCAGGATTTTTACGCGCCCATGCAACCGATATAAATATGGTGTCTGCCCCAACCTTAATTAAGGAAAAAGGCATTCTTCTTTCCGAAGTTACACGGGATAAAAGCGGTGTTTATGACGGGTTTATTAAGCTCACCGTTAAGACCGAAACAGGCACTTTATCGGTTGCCGGAACGGTTTTCTCTGACCTCAAACCTCGCCTGATTCAAATTCAGGGAATCAATATGGATACGGAAGTAAACCCTTACATGGTCTATCTTGCCAATAAGGATATTCCTGGCATTATCGGCTCTGTCGGAGCAACATTAGGGGAAGCTGAAATCAATATTGCAAGCTTCCAACTTGGACGGAAAAAAGAAGAAGGCAAAGCGATTGCGCTGATTTCTGTCGATGCAAAAATTGACTCAAAAATCCTCAAGAAAATCTTAAAAAATCCAAGTGTCCACGAGGCAAGGTCTTTAAGTTTCAATATTGAGTAAATCACCTAAAGCAAACCCCCTACTTTTTAGTGGGGGTTTTTATATTTCTCTATAAAATCCCGATAAAAAGACAAAATTATCGTAAAAAATGGTAACAATGCTCTTCTAAATAAATTTTTTGTTTTTCATTTAGGCGATGACGTAAAAGCGTTCCTTCTCTTGGCAACATTTTACGATCTTCCCTCTCTAATTGCCGCGCTAAAAGCAATTCACC
The DNA here is from genome assembly GCA_004843165.1 of Acetobacteraceae bacterium. Lineage (NCBI taxonomy): Bacteria > Pseudomonadati > Pseudomonadota > Alphaproteobacteria > Acetobacterales > Acetobacteraceae > Acetobacteraceae bacterium. Next base: position 1,210,329 of record CP039459.1, on the reverse strand, counting down.
AGCAGAGGTAAAAGAAATCAAATATGAATCAAAAAGCGCATCAATATCGGCCCGTAGTAAAAGTCCATTATCTGGATCTAGGCGATAAGAGGCTTTTTCACGCCACGGAATAATATGAGAGGCTCTAAGCGCTTGGCGCTGTTTAAATCCTGTCAATGCACAGCTTCCATGCCAAAATTCATCTAGTTTTTTCCGAAATAAATACTGCCCTAAACGAACCTTTACCAAACGCTCTTTTTCCGTTTTAGGTAAAAAATCATTATCTAAAAGAAGCTGTATATTCTGATCCTCTGCATTAAAGAGGAAAGGATCTGTTTGTGGTTTAAGGGCTAAATAACGTGCCTTATCCACACGCCTTAAACGGGTAGGCGCATTTTTAACTGTTGTTGAAAGAATACGAGAAACTGTCTGGCTAGGTGTATTACCGCCAAATTCACATAAATCTTTATCTGTCAAAATTGCTAAAATTTCATGTCTTGTAAGCGCCAAACCCGTGCTTTCCAAAACCCAGAGAACGGCTTCTGCCTGTGTTAATTTCTTAAACGCTAATGCAGACATAAATTGCTTTCAACAAATCAAAAAATCCCCGCCTTTGGCGAGGATTTTCAGGAAATATTTCAAATTTTCTTAAAATAAGTATCCCACAGGCTTATGGCTTATCTCAAGCGCCTGTTTCTTGCACATCCCAAAGCCATGCGGCTCCACGGACACCAGAACTATCACCATGCTGATTCATAACGATAGGAGTCTCGCAAGGGAAACCGCCTGTAATATGTTCTGCAAGCTTTCCGCTAACTTTTTCACACAGATTAGGCAAATTTGTCACCCCGCCACCAAGCACAATGACATCAGGATCAAGAAAATCAATCACACGGGCGCAAGCACGTGCCATACGGTCAACAAAAAGGGCGACCGCCTTTTCTGCTTTTGCATCACCAGCTTCCAATGCCTCGGCAATACCTTTTGCAGAATGGTGCCCTTCACCAAGCCAATCTGTCGCCAACGCCTCCCCGCAAAGATAACGCTCCTGACAGCCTATCTGACCGCAGAAACAAGGACGCAAAGGCAGGTCTGTGTCTTTTACCCACGGCAATGGCGTATGCCCCCACTCCCCTGCAAGACGATGCAGACCTGAAAGTAAACGGCCATTGGCAACAATTCCAGCGCCCATCCCCGTACCAAAAATCGTACCAAAAACAACAGATTTTCCCATACCTGCGCCATCAACAGCTTCAGAAAGCGCAAAACAATTTGCGTCATTTTCCATACGAATTGGACGGCCTAAGGCAAGCTCAATATCCTTGTCAAAAGCTTTGCCATTTAACCAAGTCGCATTGCAATGATCCAAAAGACCTGTTTGCGGAACGATTGAACCCGGACAGCCAATCCCAAGCGTTGAGCTGGCCTGCCCTGCAGCAACACGGCTACCAGGGATACAATTTAACTTCGCCTCTGCATCCAACACAATATCACGAACGGCAAGAACGGTTTTTTCATATTCCCCATGCGGTGTTGGAACACGTTGTTTAAGGACTTCTTTCCCCTCACGATCAATAGCGACAATTTCAATTTTTGTTCCGCCGAGATCAATCCCAAGTCGATAATCTGCCATCTCTTATGCCTTCTATTAAAAAGCTGACTAAAAATATATTCTTTTTAAGCTACTCTCAGCTCAAGGCATAGTTGAAAAAGGTGTTGTCTGAATAACATCCAGTACACCGGAAAGTTTCTTTAAAGTCTCCCCAAGCTTTTTAAAATGCGCCGTTGCAAGATGCGCTTTAAATCCTGCCTCATTTTCCCAAATTTCGCTGAGGACAAAACGTCCGACCTTTTGGACATCTGCTCCGACTTCATAACGCAAGCAGGCCGCTTCTTTTTGGGAGAGATCGGCGCAATCCCTCAAAACAGGCTCAAGACTTGCAAACATTTTCGGCTCAACCGTAATCGTTGCTGTAATAAATATTTTTGTCTCTGACATTGATAAACTCTCTCTCGATTTAAGCTGTTTCATCTTGTGCTAACATCTCTTGCTTTAAAGCTGCCATCAGCTCCGGAGAAGCGGCAACACTCTGTGCTTCTGTTGGGAAAAACCCACTTTTCACTTCGGCAGCATAATCACTCAATGCCTTTGTTATAATCGGTGCAAGATCTGCAAAACGACGTGCATGACGTGGAATTTTTCCAGCACAGAATCCGAGAAGATCATGCCAGACCTGTACTTGGCCTGAACAATATTTTCCAGCACCAATCCCTATCGTCATAATATCTACCGATTTAGTAATAATTTTTGCCACTTCTGTCGGAATGCATTCGAGCAATAAACCAAAAGCACCTGCCTCTTCAAAAGCCATTGCCTCTTCTAAGAGACGTTGTGTCCCTTCGATATTTTTTCCCTGAATTCGGAGCCCCATTTGCAACTGGGATTGCGGACGCAGGCCAATATGCGCCATCACAGGAATCCCACGAACCGTTAGCGCATTTACCAAAGGAAGAATTTCAAGGCTTCCCTCAATTTTAAGCGCCTGTGCGCCACCTTCTTGAATCAGACGGACGGCATTTTTGATACCCTCCTCTAAAGTTGCGTAAGAAAAAAAAGGCATATCGGCAATGACAAAAGCACGTCCACAGCCACGCACAACCATTTTGGTATGGTAAATCATCTCCTCCATCGTCACGGGAATCGTGCTGTCATTCCCCTGAATCACCATGCCTAAAGAATCCCCCACCAACAACATGGGAATATCTGCCTGATTTGCCATAATGGCTGACGGATAATCATAGGCCGTAATCATTGGCAGATGCTCACCAGAGCGACGCATTTTTTCAAGGGATGCTAAAGTCCGGCGGCGTTTAGGCACTGCCACGGGAGCGGCATTTTGTTGGAGGGATGTTTTTTGAAATCCGTTACTTGGATGTCCGTATGGGGAAGCCGACTGATCAACCATGTGGACGGTACTCCTTATTTACTTTTTGAATCTTCTTTAAACAGCCAGTTTCGTAAGCGCTGGCCCGTTCGGCTCATTGTTTCTTTTTCTGCTTTTGCCTCTTGTTCCTGCATCACAGGATAGGCGTCTTCTTTTTCTTTCTTAAACTGCTTGGCGAATTCTCCGGACTTTATCTCTGCCATCAGCGCTGACATAACCTGCTTTATATCAGAATTTTGATAAGCTGCCTCTCCTATATATCCACCATAAGAAGCTGTTTTAGAAATAAGCTTATTTGCCCCCTCTAGGCCCTTGGCATAAATCAAATCTGCGATAATTTTAAGAGAATGCGCCGATTCCAGATAGGCCATCTCTGGAGAAATACCGTTTTCGACCATCACCTCAAACCCTGCCCGTAATAAAGCAGCGGCACCACCGCAGAGAATGGCCTGCTCTCCGAAGAGGTTACTTTCTGTTTCCTGAGAAAAATCTGTTTCGAGCATCCCAATACGGGCACAGCCAATCAAAGCAGACCAGCTCAACGCATCTGCCAAAGATTTTATCTGGTCGCCCTGCGGCCAAACCGCAATCCGTGCCATCAATCCTGAATGATTTTGATATTTTTCACGCAATAAATAGCCAGGCCCCTTTGGGGCGACTAAAAAAGACGTCAAATCTTCTCTTAATGTCATTTCACCAAAATGCAGGGCAAAACCATGTGCAAAACCAATGGAGGCTTGAAGAGGAAGATATTTCTCCAAAATAGCCTCATAAAGCTCTGCATGGGTTTCATCCGGTGTGAGAATAATTGCAATATCTGCAATTTTTGCCCCTTCAATAAGAGAGAGCACTTCAAAACCATCTGCCATCGCCTTTACACGTGATTTTGAAGAGAGCGGCAAAGCAATCTTTATAAATTTTGCCCCACTATCACGTGCATTCAAAGCCTGTGCCCGCCCCTGACTGCCATAACCGAATAAAATAATCTGCTGATTCAATAATCGTGTAGGATCAGAATCTTTTTCTGAAAAGATTTTCATCTTTTTAAAACCCTTTTCTTTTCAAAAAATCCATTGCGATTACTCTAGCTTTTTCTAGGTCCATCTCATCTTCCTGAGGTTCGAATGTGATAGGATTTTTAAAGATAATCCCCTCTCCCTCAGCCCCTAAAGCATGATGCCGAAACCATGTATCTTGACGTTTTGCATAAGAACGCATCGCAGAAATAGCCAAAGAGGCAGCTTCCTCTAAATCGACTTCTCCTGCTTGGCAACGTTTTAACTCAGGAACACCATGCGCACGCATGAGCGGTAAAGTGTCACTTAATCCTCTTTCTAAAAATCTTTCGACTTCTTCCCATGCCCCTGCCTGAAGCATTTTTTTAAAACGTCTTTCCAAACGGCTTCTTAAAAATTCTCTTTCCGGCGCAAAGTGGAAAAAATTAAAGTCGCACGTTGCCCCTGCAATCTGCGAACGAGATTGCCAATAAGAAAGAGGTTTTCCTGTCCCCCTTAAAACGGACAAAGCACGGCAAATTCTTTGCTGATCTTGGGGCTTGAGTTTTGCGGCCGTGATCGGGTCCTCCTCCTTAAGCTGGGCTAAACAGGCTTCCCCGCCTTTTTCTGCCAACAGATTTTCCACCTCTTTCCGAATCGAATCATTAACAGGCGGAATATCGGCAATACCGTGAATCAACGCATTGATATACATTCCTGTCCCGCCGCAAAAAATTGGAATAAGATTTTCCTGCCGACAGTAAGTGAGCATTTTCATGGCTTCGGGCAGCCACCATCCAACAGAGCCTCGCTCTGCGCCATCCAAAACACCATAGAGAAAATGGGGAACTTTTTTCTCATCCGCTTCAGAAGGACGTGCGGTTAAAATGCGTAAATCCTTATAGCACTGCATGGCGTCTGCATTAATCACAACGCCATTAATTTCCTCTGCTAAAGCGATCGCTAAGGCAGATTTTCCTGAACAGGTAGGCCCTGCGACAATTAAAGCCCTTTGTCGTAGAAATGATGTTTTATCCTCTGCCATCTTTAGGCGCTTACCTTTCTTTATCCTGTTCTTTTCTTTAAACTAACAATGTGCCGCATATTTTTGTTTTAGGCATCTCTTTTACTATTTTACTTTATTGAAGGGAAATATATTGTCTAATCCTTCAGCCCCACGTTCCTTTATGCTGACAATCGTTGCCAATCGTGAAGAAGGCAACCTCTCACAAGAAGCGATCGATACGGCACGCCATCTCGTCCAAGGCGAAGAACCGCTTATTCTTTCTGAAAACGAGGCTGTTGATATTCCCTGCTGCCTCCCTGCAGAAAATGCGGTTTCCCCTCAGACCATTCGGGCAACTTTAGCACAGTTTCGGGTTGATGCGCTGCTCACCCGTAAACGTGGCCGCCGTAAAGCTATCTTAACCTGCGATATGGACAGTACAGTCTTGGAGGGCGAAACCCCCGATGCGATTATCAAATTGCGCGGGAGAACCGATGAGCTGCAAGAAATTATTGCAGATGCACGTGCAAAAGGTGAAACCTTTGCAGAAACAATGCGTCGCCGTATTCCACTCATGGCAGGTACCACAGAAAAAGAGCTTCAATCTATTCTGGACGGCTTAAAACGTACCCCGCACATTAAAGAGCTTGTCCGTACGATGAAGGCGCATGGTGCCGTGACGGCATTGATTTCAGGTGGTTTTGACTGGTTTACCAATCGTGTTGCCAAAGAAATCGGTTTCGATCACGCTTTTGCCAATAAACTTCAATGGGAAAATGGTAAACTCTCAGGCTCTCTTTTTGAACCTGTGCTCGGCCCGGAAGACAAGGTCAAAGCCCTGTTGCAACTTTGTGAAGAACGTGGAGTTCAAACCTCTGCAGCACTCTCTGCTGGTGATGGCAGCAATGATATTCCAATGCTTTCCACAGCAGGACTTGGTGTGGCATGGTATGCTGATCCAAAAGTAAAAGCGTTAATTCCAACGCAGATTAATTTTACCAGTATGCGGACATTACTCTTCGCACAGGGCTATTCTGCTTCTGACTTTATCTCTGAATAAAATAAACGCAAATATACAAAGTGAATGACATGAATTTAAAAGAAAACTTTACACATGTCTGGAAAAATAACCTTTGGGAATCATCTGAAAGTCGTTCTGGGCCAGGCTCAGAACGAGGATCTCGGATTGTTCAAGAGGCTTTAAAATTATTTGACCAGATTATTCCACAATTTAATATCTGCAGTATCAATGATATTCCATGCGGCGATTTTAACTGGTTTGAAATCGTTTTGGAAAAATACCCTCAGATCAAATATCATGGCTTTGATATTGTTGCTGAGGCTATACAAGCCCATAATGAGAATTTTTCACAATATCGATTTACAGAATTTAATGCTGTATTGACATTGCATCACAAGCAGATCTCATTTTCTGCAAAGAAATGCTCTGCCATTTAAATGATTTTGATGTCGCTCGCACCCTTTTGAATTTTAAACTTTCTAATAGCCGTTACCTCGTTGTCTCAACAAAAGATGGGCATACAAATAACCGTTCAAAAGTGATGACACATGGCCGTTACGAACCCCTTCTCCTCACAGAAGAGCCTTTTCGCTTTCCTGCGCCAGAAATTCGCTCTTTGTTCTATGATTTTTATCTCCTTGATAAGATCCCGCTTGAAGCCTTCACAGACCTTCTAAGACGTACAAATATCAACCGCTAGCAACATAAGAGGGGATTTTTCCCCCTTATAATTTTGAAATAAATTTCTGAAAAATGGCTTTAAGAGATTCACTTTCAATTTTATCCAGTTCTTCAGATAAAAGGGCTTTTTTATTGTTTTCAATCTTTTTCAAAAACGGTTTAGAAGTACTTGAAAGTCCAAAATTTTGGGGCACTGATGTTCTTACATCCTGCAATATTTTAATCCGAGTAAGGGCCTGATCCCCATAAAGACCGCAGGTTTCATTTAAACGTTTTAAAAGCTGAGGGATTAAATATTGCAGTTCCATCGCTGCAGGCCCTTGGCACTTTACCGTTAAAACATTCTGGTGAAGTTTAGAAGGCTGGGTTGTCTTAGCCAAAGCGGCACCGACAAAATTTTCCCATTCCATAGAAAGGCGCACAAAAAGAGGCGATTTTTTCCGTAAAGCCACCTGACTGATTTGAGAAGCAACGAGACCAATGTCCCAAAGCTTTTCACGTCGTCTTGCGCCAATATATTTAAACCGCCCCTCTCTCTCTTCATAAGGACGAAATTCGCCTATTTTCTTTTTTATTTTTACCTGCTTGGCCATATTGTCCTAAAACAGCTGAAATTACCTATCACTTTTATACCCCTTTAACCCTGCTTCTTCTATCTGCTTTATGTCTCATCCCTCCCCTTCTTTTATTCCTGATGCCCATTTACTCTTGGAATGGTATGACCAAAATGGCCGAACTCTGCCATGGCGTGCTGAAAAATCAGCAAAAACAGACCCTTACCATGTCTGGCTCAGTGAAATTATGCTCCAGCAAACAGGTGTCAAAACCGTTATTGATTATTATCATAAATTCCTGACGAAATGGCCAAATATTAAAGCTTTCTCCCAAGCTTCTGAAGAAGAGGTTATGAAAGAATGGGCGGGACTTGGCTATTATGCGAGAGCACGAAATCTTTTAAAATGTGCCCATAAAATTATAGAACTTGGCGGTGCTTTTCCCACCTCTCCACAGGAACTTAAAAAACTCCCCGGTATTGGGCCTTATACGGCCAATGCGATTGCCTCTATGGCCTTTAACCAGCCTTATGTTGCCATTGACGGCAATGTGGAACGGGTTGCTGCGAGAATTTTTGCCCTTGCAGACCCTCTCCCTGCTTCCAGACCTACTCTTCATAAACTTGCTGAAACGTTAAACCACTCCCCGGCGGCACAAAATCGCCCCAGTGACTTTATGCAAGCCCTCTTTGACCTTGGATCGCTTATCTGTACGCCACGTTCTCCAGCATGTTTAAGCTGTCCTTGGCTGAAAACATGCCAGGCCTTTAAAACAAATCAAGCTGCTGAATTGCCAAAACGCTCCCCTAAGGCCAAAAATCCAACAAAATATGGCGCCGTCTTTATTCTTGAAAACGCAGCCGGAGAAATTTGGCTCCAAAAAAGACCGCCCAAAGGCCTTCTGGGGAGTACAATGGAAATGCCCGGAACAGACTGGAATTTAGAAAGAGAAGAAGAAACAGAACTTATGAAACAGGCTCCGATACCGGGGCATTGGCAAAAAGCCGAAGAGGTAAAACATATTTTTACCCATTTTACCCTTTTTCTAACCCCCTATTTCCTGCCGCCACTTACACAAAAGATTTCCTATAAAAAAGGAGGCTGGGCTAATCCGGAGGAGGCAGCGCTTTCAACCTTGATGAAAAAAGCCTACCAAAATTTTCTTCGCAAAAAATCTACTTCTCAAGAGGCAGATTAGGGCGTTTTGTATATTTTTTAGCCAAAAGTGCGCAAAGAAAAATCTGAAATTGATGATAAAAAAGCAAGGGAATAGACATGATCCCTGCCTGTGCACCAAAAAGCGCATTTGCCATTGGTATACCAGAGCTTAAAGCCTTTTTGGAGCCGCAAAACTGAATCGCAATCGCATTGCTAAAATCCATCCCTTTCATACGCCATGCTAAAAAGAAAGTCAGACTCAGCATCCCGCCTAAGAGGAGGAATAGAATCCCCACCATTGAAGCGAACTCAAAGCCTGAAAGCTGATGCCACACACCCCCTAAAACTGCCATGCTAAAGGCTGTATAAATCATCAGTGCGATCGAGCCTCTTTCACAAAAAGAAAGTAATTTTTTATGCTTTCTCAAACTTTTTCCAATAAAGCCACCAGCAATCTGCCCACACATAAAAGGCAAGAAAAGCTCCCATGAAAAACGAATAACCGCATGGATAAATTGTGGGCCGAAAAGATCTGGTGAAGCTCCCTGAATCCCTAATTTTGGCAGAACAACAATCCCCACCAAAATCGGGGTCACAATAATCCCAATAAGGTTAGAAAGACTGGCAGCGCAGATCGCTGCGGCAACATTGCCACGCGCCATGGAGGTGAGAGCGATAGAGGATTGAACGGTTGAAGGCAAACAACACAAAAACAAAATACCGCCCCATAAAGCCTTGCCTGCCAAACCATTTACGGAGGCCGAAAAAAATAAATGATACAGCGCATCGCCCATCAGCGGGAAAAGGAGATAACTTGAAAGCAGCACAAGCAGTTGAAGACGCCAATTTTGAATACTTTCTTTTAGAACCTGCCACTCCAAGCGTGCGCCTTGGAGAAAAAACATTCCCATAACTAAAAGAGACGTCAAAATCTCGAAAAAGGATAGAAACTGATGCGAACAGGGCGCAAAACAGGCCGCAGAAACCGCAATCAAAATCATTAATAAAAAAGGATCTATCCTTAAACGATTCAACATGACATTTTTCCCTCAGCTTCTTTAAAAAATTATCAGGCTTTAAAAGGCTGAGACCTCGCATCCTCTGACTTTAGAAAAGCTTCTAAGGAAGGAAAATCAACCGTTCGCATCGGGAAAGGCATCTTGATGCCACGTTTTTCAAATGCCTCACAAATACGGCGATTAAACTCATATGTCACTGGCCAACGTCCTGCTGGTGTAACCGGAAGCGTTGCCTTAATACAGAGCGTAGATTCATTGAAATGATCTAATCCCCAGAAATCCAGCGCATCAATAATATAATCTGCATATTTAGGATCATTATTGAGACTTTCTGTAATCTCCAGATAAACCTGATGCACATCCTCAACCTTGGTATCATAAGCGACATTGGCTTCAATCACGACCCGACAAAAACCACGGCTGTAATTTGTAATTTCATTGAGTGAACTAAAGGGGAAAATGTTGAGCGATCCATTTCCCGAACGCACATGCACCGTTCTCAAAGAGAGCTTTTCAACACGGCCATAAGTCTTGTTCAGCGTTACCGCATCACCAACACTCAAAGCATTTTCCAAAAGCAGAAAAACACCGCTGATAAAATCATGGACGAGTTTCTGAGAGCCAAAACCAATGGCCACCCCAAAAATAGATGCACTTGCCAAGAGAGGGGCAATATTAACCCCAAGCTCAGACAAAATAGTCATCCCAATTGTAGCAATCAAAACAATCAATAAGATAATTTTCAGTAAAGGCTGTAATGTCCGAATACGGGCAGCACGCTGTTTTTCTCCGGAATCCGTTGCCAATAATTTCTTACTTTGCCGATCAAAAAAGATATTTGCCCCCTCCCAAATAAAAACACCGACGGCCAAAGAAACCAAAATTGCGCTACCAGAAGAAAGAATATGCCTACCCAAAGCATTCGAGGCAAAAATATGGCTTGCAGGCACACCCCATGCCATCGCAATAAAAATAAACATTACGACAAGGACAATCGTTCCCAGCATTTTTTGGAGTGCCGGATAATAGCGCAAAAAACGTTCTTGCATTTCAGCGCTTAAATTATCCTCTTTTCTTATCCAAAGATCTCCGATGTCGAGAAAATATTGGATTAAAAGCCATAGCAAACGTGCAGCAATCAGTGCCACGCAGGTCTTGATAAAGACCCAGAAAATAAGCTGATAACCATCTCGCATATTCATCGCCCACACCCACCAAAGGGCGATGTCAAAGAAAAGTGCAACAATCCACCAAAGCTGACGAACCAAATTTGAAATCGTTGCCAATTTTGGCGTCCGATTGGCGACCATGAGGCAAGAACGGGCGACATAAGGTCTTGCCCCTAAAATCATTCTTGCAAGCATCAAATTCGCAAACAACCCAACCAATTTCCCGATTGCCGAAGAGACACTTCCGGGTAACGTGCAGGCCTGAAAAATAATGATAATGGTCAAACTCCAAGCAACAAATCCCGAAATACGACGTAACCATTTAAAAAGAAATTTTGCGGCCTGATCGGAAATAGCCGCAATCCGAAGCCAAGCATCCGCAGGATTAAAAAGGACACGCAAAACAGCAACCCACAAGGTCTGCACCACATTCGCAAACCATGTGACACTCCAGACGGCCTCCATTGTCCTTGCATCTGGTGTCGGATCTAGAATTTGAATAAGCAGTGCCAAAAACGGAAACATTGCAATCCCGAAAAGATCCAATGAAAAGCCAGCTAAGGCGTAAGGTGTCCGCCGCCAACGGCTAAATAAATTAGCCTTTTGATTATTTTGACGGACATCATCATATTTTTTCTGCGCTTGCTGAGCCGCCTCTTTCGCATGACGGCACTCATCTTCTATTTTTTGATATGTCTCTTCTAACTGTTTAATTTTGGCCTCTGCCTCCAGAACGGCCTTATGTACCTTTGTGGGCTTTTCTTGATGAAAATCTTTCTGCGAATTTTCAGAAGAAAGGGAGGCTTTATTGTCTGTCCCAACGTCTTTCGTATCTGTCAAATTTAAAATGGGAGCTTTAACCGCCGGAGAATCTGAAAGCGCCATTGTCTGTGCCACAATGGCCTGATTTTCAACCTCTTCCAAAGCCTGTCTTGCCGCCAAATTTTCTGCATGGGCTAAAGTCTCTTGGGGATTTTGCTCTGTCTGCGAAAGTTGCTCCTGCCGAAGTGTCTCCTCCTTCAGAGCATTCTCCATCTCACGCTTTGTTTTCGCTAAAACTTCCTCAAGATGCGCTGCCTCCGCAAGATCATCATCGGCTTCTTGTTTGGCCAAATCGAGCGTTTGCTGTGCTTCTTCAGCTCTTAAAGCAAGATCTTTCGCCTTTTCTTTAATTTTACCCCGAACACCTCGAAATAAATAAGAAAGCAAATAAGAAAGTCCCCAGCCCCCAAGACCAACGACGGCAACACGAAGACAAATCCTAACAATCTCACTCTGCAATGCAGGATCATTCCAGACCTGCAAAAGCCACGGCAGTAAGGCTTTAAAATTAGCAATCCCGGCAATAAAAGCGTGGAAAGCCTCCGATACTTTGTGCAGCAAATCTCTGCCGGTTTGTAAAACACTCTCTAAAATGGAATGTGGCATATCAACCAGATTGGTAGACTGCACTTTTTCAAGTGATTTTAAAGTGGCAACAAGTTTATCCCGTTGCTCAGGATCATTTAAAATCGAAATGAGATCTTTTGCCTCTGTTGCATCCAAAACAGGCTGTGACGTTTTCGTTGCTAAAGGTGGCGATGCCTTTGCCTCATCTGCATAGGCTGACGAAACCAACCCTCCCCCGATAGAGAGAATGGAAATCAGGCAATAAACAGCAATCTGAAAAAAGAAAATACGTCTTAGTCTTAGCATGAGCAAAAGAGCAACTCGCAAAATAGCATTAAAAAATGCTCAAAAGCCGTCACTATACGTCTTTTTGTGCTTATTTTCTACCCTGGCTCTGAAGCTCTTTCACCCATAATTGCCCTAAAGCATGCGCAGGACCATTGCCGGAAATATTTTCAAGATGACGAATTGCCGCACTTTTTTGTCCGACATCCAACTCCGCCATGGCATATTCCAGCTCTGCAATCTCAGGATAATTAGGATGGTTCTCCATCCCTTCCCGCATGACAGAAAGTCCTGCTGCCGCATGCCCTTCTAAAGCAAGCTCATAGCCTGCACTGAGAAGCGCGCCTGCCGAAGAGGATTTTCTAGCTTGAACAATAGCCTGATTAAGACCACGATGCGCTTTATAGGCCTGTTGCTGGATAAAGGTTTTAAAACGTTGTTCTTCTTCGCTTTGCTGGAGTGTGCCCTGCCCTAGAATTTTTTTATCATACCCGATTTGCAGAAACTTCACAGCAAGAGAAGGAACCTCCATCTGAACGGCACGCTCTGCCATGTCCTGAAATTCTTTCGGTTCCAGCTTTCCAGCGCCAGTCGCCAGTCTTAAACGCATCACATTAAAGCGTAAGCGCTGTGGCATTTTGGTATCTGACATAAACTCATGCAACAGAAATTCCCAATAGCGAGGATTAGGATAAGTCTCTGCTAAAACTGTATAAGTCTCACGCTCTTCTTCTGCTTTACCAAGATTGCCATAAGCCACAGCGAGCATTTGAAGGCTCGCCTCACTCACCGGTTTTTTATATTTCTGAGATAAGACTGAAAGGGATTTGCTCGCTCTAACTGTCTCAGCCCAATTTTGAGCAACATAGGGACATTGAACCGCCAAAGAAGCCATTACAGGATCATAAGATTCATGCTCTAAATAATTCAAAGCCGTTTTTTCACATTTTTGATAATCCTGTGCCCGATAAGCCAAGGCCGCAATCGCAGACAGCATCCGTTTTTTTTCATCTGGCTGGGTTTGTGGATTTCCCAAAAGAGAATCATAGGCGCTCAAAGCGCACCCTATCTCCTCTTTTTGCGTACAGGCGGCAGCCCGTATCCGCTGAATCATATAATTATCAAAGGCATTGGTATTTGGCATCTTTGAGGCCTTGGTAACCTCATCTAAGGCCAATGTCGCATTTTTCTCTTCCAAGGCTGCTTGCGCCGCCTCAAGCACCTTACCAACTTCTGGCGTTAGCGCTGGCTGTTCATCCTCTGCCTCTTCTTCCTCTGCCGTCTCTGCATACGCTACATAAGGATGTGAAACATATAAGAGCGTTGAACTTAAAATGCCGAATGCATAACAAAGACGTCTAAAACCGGCAAAAGGAGAACGGGAAAGGAAAGAGGAAGTTTTCTGCATTACTTTATTGCTTTTCCATTGCTTGATCGAGACCGCTAATGCCTAAACGCTTAATCCCCAAACGCTGGCAATCTGCCAAAACATGCGCAACGGTTTTATAGCTAGAAAGACGATTGGGTTCGATATTTACCTGTTTTTTAGGATCAGCATCGGCGACAAGGTCACGAATTTTTTCATCTAACTCTGCCTCGCTCCCCAATGCTGTTCCATCCCAGCTAATGACATTATCATAGTTAATGCCGATCGTGATGGTTTTAAAGGTCTCATTGGGTGGCGGGTCTCCTTGCGGCAAATCAATCGCCACAGATTGTGTCTGTAATGGAACCGTAATAATCAACATAATTAACAGCACCAACATCACATCAATCAGAGGCGTTGTATTCGGTTCAACAATGCCCTCATCATCCTCTTGATTGCTGCCTAATTTTATTTTCCCTTTAATCGGCAAACTCATTTATGACAGCTCCTTAACCTTTATGAGGTTCCTGCGTAATGAAATCGACATGCGAAATCCCTGCTTCCTGACAAGCAGATACCAGCTTGCCAACCTCAAGATATTTTGTTTTTTCATCTGCACGGATTTGAACCTGAGGCTGTTTTTTTTGCTTTGCGAATTTCACAAGCTTATCCACCAGCTCCTCCTGACTTCGTACCCGTGTTGTTGCGATATAGGGATTACCCTTTTTATCTACGGAAAGAACAATATTATTCTGCGCTGTCACCGTTTGCTCATTTACAGCTACCGGCAAATTCACTTCAATATTACGCGTTGAAACAGGAATTGTAATCAAGAAGACAATCAACAACACCAACATAATATCAACAAGCGGCGTGGTGTTGATGTTTGACATCACCGCGCCATCTTCATCATCCGATCCAACATTCATTCCCATAAGAATAAACTCCTATCTCAAGCGCAACTCAGACGCCACTATTCATCTGTCGTGATAATATCTGAAGGTCTTGTAATGCTTTTACTATTTGCCTCTTGGAAGGCCGCAATCTGATTCAAAGCAGTATCATGCGGTTTACCACCAATCAAAACAGAAAGAATATCTGCCGCAAAATCATTAATTCTTTCCATTGCGGCTTTGTTACGGCGAACCAGCAAGTTATACCCCAAAACCGCCGGAACCGCTGTTGCAAGACCAATGGCTGTCATAATCAAAGACTCACCGACTGGCCCAGCCACTTTATCCAAAGAAGCCTGACCTGAAATACCAATCGCCGTCAACGCATGGTAAATCCCCCAAACCGTACCGAACAATCCAACAAATGGCGAAGTCGAACCCACTGTTCCAAGGAAGGCCAAGCCCCCTTGCAAACGAGAGTTAATCGCATCAACCGCACGGGAAATAGACATTGAAATCCAAGACTGCAAATCAATCGCATCCCGCAAAGAACCTGCTGCATGTCCGTCCGCAGAAACCAGCGCAGAATCAGCGATATAACGGAAAGGAGAAGCCTGTGAGAGACTTTCAGCCGCCTCTTTCACAGAATCACTATTCCAGAAATCAATCCCAACCTCACGGGCCGTAAAGAACAAACGCTGCTGTTCAATAAATTTCATCACGATGATAATCCAGCTACCGATAGACATAATCAGCATCATAATAAGCACAGTACGTGCGACCATATCGCCTTTGGACCACAAGGCCCCTAAACCATAGGGATTACCCTGCGATTTTGCAGCCTCACTTGGCTTTAATTTTGGTGGCTCTGCTTCCTCTTCATCCTCTGATGTATGTTTTTTCTTTTTTAGTTCTTCAGGAATAACAGGTGGCGGCGGCGCTTTGTCCGTTGTTAAAAGGGACTCAGTTGAATTTTCTGCAACAGGCGCTGCTGGGGCAGGGGTTGGATCTGTATAGGCAACAGGAGCTGCCTTTTCAGGATTTTGTGCATTTGCCGCAGAATAATCTGCGACATCCTGTGCCATCGCATTATTAAAGAGTGTGCCTGTTCCAATGGCGCTTGCAAAAACAAAACTTGAGAGCAAGAGCGCTAGGCCAACCTTTCGAGAACGTCCCTGTACAGGGCCAGAAATATGAGACAAAGCGGTCGAATGATTCAGAGATGACATTTTCTTTTCCTGTATTCTATCCAAAATTTATAATATTCTTTTGCAGGGCGTAAATTTTTACATTAGGTGAAAAAATCATTCTCAATCTCCCAACGTAAAATCAATGGTGAGCATATGGCCGTGCTCTGTAACAGGCTGGCCGTTTTCAACGCTTGGCTCATATCTCGCACGTGCCAAGAAATCCATTGCGCTGGCAACAAAATCAGATCCCCCTGTATGGGAAACAATTTTACAATTTGCCGTATGACCTGAAGGTAAAATATCGCAGGCCGCTACAACTTTACCCTCACGGTTATCATCCTCCGCATTTGGGGGATATTCAGGACGTGCCCCGTTAATTGGTACAGCGCCAGCACTGTGATTTTTCTCAGAATCATCATTTGCCGCATCCGCATCATCGTCATCAACTTGCTGAGAAACTGTTGTTGGTGCTTTGGTGAGTTTTCTCTTTACCACCTTTTTCTTAATTTTCTTTGGCTTTTCAGGCTGTTTTACTGGCTTGATATGCGTCACTTTTTCCTTAAGCGCATTTTTCAAAGGCGGTACCACAACTTTGGGCGGCGGAATATAAGGTAAAGGCGGGATGACAACATCCGGCGGTGTCGGGGGTGGTGGCCTTTTCTTTGCTGGTGGCATTTGCGTCGGCACAATACTCGTTTTAATCGGCACACGCGGTGGCTCTGCCTTTCCCCTTGAGGGGAAATTGACAATACCAAAAACAACGGCAACCACGAGCAAGGATAAAATAAGAGATGTGATTAAATCCCGCCGGCGGTTGCGGTCGATATGCGTTAATGGCAAACAAAAGGCACTTGAGTTACCATGACCTGGAAAACTACACTCCCACCAGACGAGTAAATGCGTCCGCATTAATTTAAAAGTATTTTTAAAAAATGATTCTTTAGTCACCAGAGGCCAATTCCTACTCTCCGATTTTTTGAGCTACGACTCCGATGCTAGAATAAATATTTCTTTATAAAAACCCTAAAAAAAAATTAAAAAGAGATTATTTTTCCTCAGTACCCATTTTAGCTGCCAAAGCTGCGGCCATAAAATCGTTGAGATCACCATCCAAAACGGCGTCTGGATTGGTTTTTTCAACTCCGGTTCTGACGTCCTTTACCATTTGATAAGGTGCGAGCACATAAGAGCGTATCTGATGTCCCCAGCCAATATCCGTTTTCCCAGCTTCTGTTTCTGCTGCTGCTGCCTCACGCTTTTGCAATTCTGCCTCGTACATGCGGGCACGCAACATTTCCATAGCCGTTGCTCTATTACGATGCTGAGAACGGTCTGTCTGACAAGCCACCACAATACCTGTTGGCTCATGGGTGATACGAATAGCTGAATCCGTTTTATTAATATGCTGCCCTCCTGCCCCGGAAGCACGGAATGTATCCACACGCAAATCGGAATCAAGAATTTCAATCTCAATAGAATCATCCACAACAGGATAAACCCAAACAGAAGAAAAAGACGTATGACGACGAGAGGCTGAGTCGAAAGGTGAAATTCGCACCAATCGGTGGACGCCAGACTCTGTTTTTAACCAGCCATAAGCATTTAAGCCCTCAAAGCGCAAGGTAACAGATTTAATCCCTGCCTGTTCCCCTGCTGAACTTTCCAAAACAGTGAGCTTATAACCATTGGCCTCTCCCCAACGTGTATACATACGCATGATCATCTGAGCCCAGTCCTGCGCTTCTGTTCCGCCAGCACCTGCATTGATTTCAATATAACAATCATTCGCATCTGCTTCGCCTGAAAGCAGACTCTCAATTTCTGCACGACCTGAACGTTCTTTAATAGCGGCGAGGGTTTTGAGCGCTTCCTCCAGCACCTCTTGGTCCTCTTCAGCCTCAGCCATCTCGACGAGTTCAATCTGGTCTTTTAAGCCCTGTTCCATTTCCAGAACGGCTTTAACCTTATTATCCAAAAGAGTGCGCTCCTTCATTAAGCTCTCAGCTTTGGAAGGGTCTTGCCATAAATCAGGATCTTCTGCCTGATGATTGAGCTCCGCTAAGCGGTCTTGAGCTTCATCCCAGTTAAAGATGCCTCCTCAGCAGTGCCAATGACTGCTGAATCTGGCGCGCATAAAATTCACTTTCTGCGGACATTTAAAAACTTTCTCTCTATTTTAAAATTTCTTTAGTATCTTCAACTATAAAGATTCCGGCAGGACAAGAAAATCCCCTTCCTGCACGGATATCTTTAATATAAGCCCCCAAAACCAATATCCCCAGAGCTTTCCTGCTTGGGCTGTGTGACGGCATTGGGCGTACTTCCTGATGACAGAGTTGCAGAATCTTTCACGGGATTTCCAGACGAATTGGTCTCTGCCTGCACAGGCGGAGCACCTGTATTTGAAGACGTTGATGCACTGGCCTTTCCCCCTGCACCTGGAAGACTTTCAATGAGTGAAGCGCCTGTATCGCCTTCACCCAACGCCATATCATTGCCCTCACCATGTAAAACAACAGAGACACCCGGCGACTGATTCTTTTTAAAGGCATCAACAGCCTCAAGCAGACCTGTATTATATTTTGCAAGCTGTAGACCTTCCGGCTGAGGAAAATCCAAATTGCCACGCAAAGGCAAAGCTTTGCGCATGATTTCATTCCAAATAGGCCCGGCAACACGGCCGCCGGTTTCATTTTCACCTAAAGAGCGTGGCGTATCATACCCTACCCAAACGACCGTCACGAGATCGGGTGAAAAACCTGCGAACCAGCCATCACGCCAATCTTGAGATGTCCCTGTTTTTCCTGAAATTTTATAAGCGGAAAGTCCTGGCTTCCCACGGAAACCTGTTCCACGTGCGATCACATCCTGCATCATAATTTGCATTTGATATGCACTCTGTGGGGAGGCTACCACAACACGATTATCCCTGAAAACAGGCGGCTTTTCAGGAGACCCCTCTTCGGAAATACTCACTGCGGGATCAATAAAACGATCCAGCAGCTCTCCATCGGGAGATTGAACATAATCAATGAAGCTCGGCTGAACAGCATGACCGCCATTTGCTAAAGAAGCATAAGCAGCGGCCTCTTGCAGAACGGTTGTTTCTGTCGTGCCCAGAGCTGCCGAAAGATATGGCGGCAAATTAGGACTTAAGCCTGAACGGCTGGCTATTTCAATAATAGACTCCAATCCAACATGATTGGCGACACGAATAGTCACAAGATTGCGACTTTCACGCAACGCATCATGGAGAGAAAGTGCGCCCCAATTGTCTTTCTCATAATTCTGAGGATGCCAGTCCCCTTGCTCAAAAGGCGTATCTTCAAAACGCTGACTTGGCGAAATATCTTTTTCCATCGCCGCCAAATAAACAAAAGGCTTAAAGGAAGAGCCCGGCTGTCTTTTTGCCTGCAAAGCACGGTCAAACTGACTTTGTTCGAAAGACCATCCACCACTCAAAGCCAGAACACGGCCTGTTCTTGCATCCATGACGACAGCTGCCCCCTGTACAGAAGGAATTTGGGCAATCCGCACAGGCCCCTTACTCCGTGGAATAATTAAAATAAGGTCTCCTGCTTTAAGCTTATCAGCACCACGTTTAAGATCATCGCCCATCAGCCATGCTTGTTTAAGCTGTGCGCCTTTTACAGACGGCTCCACCCATGCCACAATCGGGTCAGCACCTGCTAAACGCACGGCAACACGCCACGAATCAAGCGCACCGACAGGCGGATGCACATCCTTCAAGCTCTGTAATAAAAATTCATTATCCGCCTCTGTTTTCCCACGCAAAGCTTGAAGAGCATCCTCTTGCAAAGTCAACGTCCCAAAAGGCCCCGGCAAAGGCTCTTTACGGCGGGCATAATTTTCCAATCCATTGCGCAAGGCCATCGTTGTGGCTTTCTGGATTGCAGGATCAAGGCTCGTATGAATGTCTAAGCCCCCCTCCAATGCTTGCTTCTCCCCATAATGGTTAATGAGAACACGGCGTACCTCTTCAGAAAACCACTCCCCATCACGCATTGGCCCGGAACGAGAGGTTTTTACAGGATCAATCGGTTCTTTTCTGGCTTTGTCTGCTTCTTCCTCTGTTAAGGCACCTGTTTCAACCATTCGTCCAATCACCCAATTACGGCGATTCATCGCCCAATCAGGATGGAGAAATGGATTATAATTACTCGGAGATTTTGGTAACGAGCCTAAAAGAGCCGCTTGCGCTGGCGTTAGTTCATCTAGTGATTTATTAAAATAACTTTTTGCGGCGGCGACAACGCCGTAAGCTCCATCCCCAAGATAAATGCCGTTTAAATAAATCTCTAAAATACGATCTTTGGAAAGAACATGCTCCATACGGGTTGCGAGCATAGCCTCCTTGACCTTTCGAACGATACTCACCTCACTGTCGTGATTGAGCAGCATCCCTTTGGCAACCTGCTGGGTAATGGTCGAGGCTCCCAAAGGTCTTTTATGATGGCGGAAAAGAATATTGGTAACACTCGCCCTTGCAACGGCAATATAATCAACGCCTTTATGGCTGTAGAATTTCTGATCCTCTGCTGCAATAAAGGCATTTTTGACCAGATCCGGAATAGCATCCGCCGGAACATAAACACGCTTTTCCGCTGCCAACTCCGCCATAATCGTTGATTCATTCGAATAAACACGGCTCACAAGCGGCGGATGATAGGTTTTTAAGGTATCCACACTTGGAAGATGCGCTGTACAGCGTGCCCAGAACAGCCCCAAAGACACAATAAGAAGGGCAATAAGCATTAAAATTGCCCCCGAAACAATCCCGATTGCACGCCGCCAATTCCGGAAACGCTGCCTTGGGGGGGGATTATTTCCTTGTTTAGGCGAATGTTCTTCTAAAAAAGAAGGCAAGACGAAATTTCTCCAAATGGGACTTTAAAGGGGTAGCAACATAAAATGCTTTAAACTTTTCCTCCATAGCATAAATTATTTTTTTCATCCGCTCTATATCTTCTTAAAAAAAGAGAAGCTTCTGCTATAACAAAAGGCATAATGCATACAGTCTCATCAGCAGGCCTTTATTTATGCCTTTAAAATTTTCAATCCTATAAGGTTTTTTAATGACAGTAACTTCCAAAACCCACTCCGTCCGCCCTTCTGGCCGTCAACCCAATGAACTTCGTGCGCTTTCCATCGAAGTGGGACGTGCACGCCATGCCGAAGGATCGGTCTTAATCCGTGTCGGGGAAACCGAAGTTTTATGTGCCGCCTCCATTGAAAATAAAGTCCCGCCTTTTTTGCGCAATAAAGGCACTGGCTGGATTACCGCCGAATACGGCCTCTTGCCGCGCTCCACCCATTCAAGATGCCAGCGTGAAGCGGCCAAAGGGAAACAAAGCGGCCGCACACAAGAGATTCAGCGTCTCATCGGCCGTTCCCTCCGTGCCTGCATTAATCTGGAAAAGCTTGGTGAAAAAACCATCACCCTTGATTGCGATGTGATCAATGCCGATGGCGGCACACGTTGCGCCTCTATCACTGGGGCCTGGGCTGCTTTGGCAATTGCGCTGGAAAAACAAGGGCTTTCTGAAGCACTCTCTGGCCAAGTCGCAGCCCTTTCCTGTGGTGTCACAAAAACAGGTCTTGTGGCGGATTTAGATTATATTGAAGACAGCCATGCGGAAACGGATGGCAATTTTGTCCTTTCCAAAGATGGCGGCATTGTTGAAATCCAAACAACGGCAGAAAAAGACCCGCTTCCATACAATGATTTCATTCAATTGGTGGACATTGCCCGTGAAGGGGTCAAAGAATTATTCGCCCTTCAAGACGAAGCGCTCGAAAAAGCCCGCCAGAAATAAGTCTTCATTTAAAAATTAAGCCAGAGAAAAGCCATGACGGAAAGTAATGTTTTTGTAAAAACCGGTGATAAATTAGTCATTGCCACGCATAATAAAGGCAAGCTTTCTGAATTTCAGTCCGTCCTCGCGACGAAGGGCCTGACAGCGCTTTCTCTGGCTGATTTTACAATGGACAGCCCCGAAGAAACCGCAACAAATTTTGAGGGGAATGCGAAAATCAAGGCCTTAGCGGCGGCGAAAGCCACAGGCCTGCCAGCTTTGGCCGATGATTCCGGATTTTGTGTAGAAGCGTTAGACGGCCATCCTGGCCTTTTCAGCGCCCGCTTTATGAAAGAATGTGGTGGCGCAGAAGAATCTTTCAAAAAACTACATGAAGAGATTCAAAATTCTGCCCAAAAAGACAATAAAAAAGCCTATTTTATCGCGGCCCTCTGCCTTGCTTTTCCGGATGGCAGATCAAAATGTGTCATTGGCAAATGCGAAGGCACTTTTTCCTTTCCGCCAAAAGGGAATGAGGGGCACGGCTACGACCCTGTTTTCGTCCCAGAAAGCCACTCAGAAACCTTTGCCCAAATCGGCGAAGAAGAAAAAAACAAAATCTCCCACAGAGGCAAAGCCCTAGAGGCGTTTTTTAGGGAATGTGTGAGGGACAACAAATCGTGATGGAATATAAACAAGCTGATAAATTACTCATGCAAACACCTTTAAATACCGCCACACCACCTAAAAAATTCCTAGACCGAGCAAAAGAAGCTCGTGAACAACTAGTAACAATATTAAATCGACAACCCGACAGAGATCTACCTGCCCCTGCTTTTAGGTCGGATCAGGATAAGAAAGAAGAAATATTACGTGAGGAAAAGTACTCTCAAGATCTACAAGAAGTAAATGCAATCCACATCAACATTTATCATATTGCTGAAGGCATGAGGTATACCCATTTTAAGCCTATTCACAAGCTCCTTCAGAGACAGCCAGACCTTAAGAAAAGCCTCCCTCTTATGATTCAACAATTAGACGCTAATATTAAAATTCAAGAAGATATACAAAATATTAAACATGAAGAACAGGTACAACAAAACCCAACTCCCACAAAAGCTGGAAACACCTACATTAAAGCTGAAAATATAGGAGTAGTAGGGCAAATTGGAGATATTCATCAAGAAATATCTAATAGCTCACCAAATATTTGGGAAAAACTTCTTAGTTACTGGAGAGAAATTCCTTTTATTTATAAAGTTATCGTTGTAATAATACTCGCAATATGTATTATTTATTTAAATAAAAATGGTATTCCTAATTGGGTGTATGAATTAAAAAATTTATTATCACGATAATATCTAAATAATACATAGTTTTTAAAACGTATGTTATTCAATATTAAAAAAATCTCATTAAAAACTAAAACCTTAGGGAGAGCTTCTGTTTTTGTGTTAGAATGGGGGTAAGGCAGATCTTGTATCAAAAGATGCCTTAGAGACATTCCTTAGAGGATGTCTAAAGGAGTACAAAATGTATAAAAATACAGACGCTCGCTTAAAATTGCTCAAAGACGCTAAAAAAGTCCTTTCCCATCTTGAAAAAATGAACCTCGCAAATGCCGCGCTTCGGCCTATTTCGGGTGAGAAACGCGCTTATAGCGCTGATGAGGTCAGCCATTATCGGGGTCTATAAAGATTTTTGCTCAAAAGCTAAAAGCATCGACCCCACGCTCTATCCTTTGCCAGACCCTATCATCTTTTCTCAGACAGGGTTTTCTCTTGTGAGGGAGTACACGGCGTATTTAAAAGCTCAGATTGAAGCAGAAGAGAAACGATTAGAAATTTTAGTCTCTTCTAAAGATTCATAAATATTCGCATCTCTTTTATTCTTAATTACTTTTAAAAAACTCTATTCCAAAGATCACTTTCTGTTAAACCATTGTCATCATGCAGTTCTATCTGATCAGTTTTATAGATTTTATTCCCCATATTGTTTTCCAATACTCTCATCAATGAGCAATTTCCGAATATGTTTAAAATAATCTAATGCAGAAAAGTGCTGGCTTTTTTTGAAATATGTACGATTTATTTTCGATAAATTTCTTGGAAGTTTTTTTCTAAAGCCTCTTGAATAGCCTCAAAATATTCTAGCGTAGAAAGATGATCATAGTTTGGAATTGTTTCCTCCCGAATCTCTTCTAAAAATTGGTCTGGATTGACTTCACCTTTTTCCATTAAAGAAATCAGTTGATTTATTTCGGAAATAACTCTTGTTGCGCTCTCTTGGCCTGAGCGAGAAACATAATCATGTGTCAATTCCTCTATTGTCGTCCCATAAAGAAAAAAATCCTGACAAAACTGACAGCCAAGGAGATTGACAAGTTTTGGAAATCTTTCTTTCCATTTTTGTTTGTTCATAATCATTTTGGAAATCCTGTTATAAAATTAAAACCTTCCGCCATCTTGGCATTTTTCCTTAAAATAAACTTGGCTTCTTTCTTATAAATTATCTTTCGATCGCTTTTGCGCATAGAGCGACCGATATTTTGGGGCATTTTGACATCTATTTCGAGATCTTCTTTCAAATTCGGCTCATTAAGCCAGTCATGAATTTCTTGTGCGTTATCCTTAATCGCCTTTTCAGCACTCTCCTGCATGAGGTGATTAGTTTCAAAGCAAGAAGAAGTTTTAGGTGCATTAGGCTAATTAAATCTTTCTGCTAGCCCCTCATTATTGCGCGCACCATGCTCTTTTAGCATATGTCCACCTGCATTTTCATGTTCTTCTAAAGAGGAACGTAATCGAATATTCTCCAAGGCATGAAGATTCTTCTGAGAAAATTTCTTCTCTCTTTCCGCTAACTTTGTCTCTGCTTTGCTTTTATCTGCATATTTATTGACATACTCTTTTGGAGAAGAGGCTTTGCCTTTCTTGTCAAAGAAATTTGAAAGCGTTTTTTCTTCTTTCAGAACATTCTTGGGGGCAGCCGCAAGCGCCTTTTTACCCTCCTCTTCGGCAAGAAATTTAGCGAGAAACGCCAGTGTTTCTTCGGAAAAACCATAAGCAAGCTTTAAGCCTTTTAAAATTTTCAAACCTGCCGCTGATGGGGTCGGTAAAAAATCAAAAGGCTCCGCTGCCGGATAAATCGCATCTTTTAAATAAGCTTTATCCTCCTTTTTATTTTCAGCAGAAAATTCGCTCTGCTCTCCGCCGCCCTCTTTTTAGCAAATCGTCCGCCTGTGCTGTCAGGCTATCCGGTGGGGAGATGGTTGGGATTAAAATCCTGTGCTAGTTTCTTTTCTTTTGCGCGCCGCCACATCCAGCCGCACGGCCCGCCTATGGGATATTCCCATGCGTCATCTTCTATCATTTTAATCTCTATTTTATTTCTAAGTTAAATCTAAAAACCCCGTGCCGATAAGGGGGCACGGGGGTTCAAAATAATGCTAAAATGAATTTCTGAAAATTGGGGAAGTAGATTACCCCATAGCATAGAATAAGTATTTCATTTGCGTATTTAATTCGCTAATCTATCATCCTAATTAGAAATTAAAAGGAGTTAGGATATGCCTAAGCCTCTAAGTCAAAAAACGATTGAGATTGTTACTGCTTGTATTCCTGCGCTTGAGGTGCATGGGATCGATATCGCCAAAGAAACCTATAAAAATCTGTTGGCAGATAAAGAAATTGCGGATCTCTTTAATCTTTCCCACCAAAAAGACGGTTCTCAGCCCAAATCTCTTGCAACGGCTTTGCTTGTTTATGCCCAGCATATCCAAGATCCTTCTGCCCTAAAAAGCATGATTGAGCGCATTGCAGAAAAGCATGTTAGTCTCAATATCTACAAAGAACATTATGATTATGTTGCAAAAGCGATTATCAAAGCACTTAAAATCGTCCTTGGCGACAAAGCAACAAAAGAGATTCTTGATGCATGGGGCGAGGCCTATTGGTTCCTAGCCGATGTTTTGATTGAACGTGAGGCCGAAATTTATACAGAACATGCGCAGCAACAAGGCGGTTGGCGTGGCTGGCGTCAATTTAAAGTCGCTGAAATTAAACAGGAATGCGAAGATATGAAATCTTTCAAATTGCTTCCTGTCGATGGCAAGCCCGTTCTCAAACACAAGCCGGGCCAGTATCTAGGTCTTAAATTAGAAATTGAAGGACACGGTTCTCAACGCCGCAACTATTCCATCTCCTCTACCCCGAATGAAGAATTTTACCGCCTTACTATTCGTACCGTGAAAGATGGCGTTGTGTCCGAATGGTTCAATCATAGCGTTAAAGAAGGCGTCATTTTTGAACTTAGCGATCCATCAGGCGATTTTACCCTCCAGCATTCCGATGCGCCTATCGCTCTAATTTCTGGCGGTTCTGGCCTTACGCCAATGATTTCTATGGTTGGCGCACTGGCAGCTCAATCTTCCGTAGAAAAATTGCGTTACATCCATTCTACCCGCACGCAGGAAACAGAAGCCTTTGGCGAACATATCCGCAAACTCGCAGGAGAAGGCAAATTAACAGCCGATATTTTCTATACGAAAGGCGAAAAATCCCCTGAGGCTGAAAATGTAAACACCTATGAAGGACGTGTTTCCGAAGCCTTCTTTAAAGATGCCATTCCAGCCAATGCAATCTGCTATATTTGCGGTCCAAAAGACTTCACCCTTGCAGTCATTAAGGCGCTCAAAGCACAAGGCTTAAAACAGGAACAACTCCGCTATGAGCTTTTTGGCTCTATCACGGATGCAGAACTAGCTGTTTCCTAACTAAAATGCATAAAGCAACAAAAAGCCCCGTTAAAATCGGGGCTTTTTTATAACTGCTTTTCAAAACGCTTTTTTTTGATAACCGAAATCCCAAAAGCGCTTCAGTAAGACGGGAAGATGTGCTGTTTTGGCGAGAAACGGAGGCGATTTATCTTGAGGATAATGAGCCGAGTATCATAGTCGAAATAGTGCCTATTCCCCCTTAATGAAGCGCTTAAGCGTGAATCTCGTCAAGATCATCGAAACGTGTAAACTGCCCATCAAAATAAAGCGGAATGGTACCAGTCGATCCATGACGGTTTTTCTCGATAATAAGATCGGCCTTATTACTTACTTTTTCCATTTTATTTTGCCATTCCACAAGGGCAGCAGCGTAATCTTCCTGCGTATCTTTTGGCTCTCTCTGTTTAAGATAATATTCATCTCGATACACAAACATCACCATATCCGCATCCTGCTCAATCGAACCTGAATCCCTCAAATCGGACATCATAGGCCGTTTGTCTTCACGCTGCTCCACACCACGGGAAAGCTGGGAAAGCGCAACGACAGGCACATCCATTTCTTTGGCAAGTGCTTTTAACTGTCTTGAAATGGCAGATGTTTTATCCACCGTATTGGTAAATTTTGTCCCGACAGCCGGTTCAATAAACTGCAAATAATCGACAATGACCAGATCAAGACCTTGGGTACGCTGCACTTTACGGCAATAGGTACGGATCATGGATAAAGGCGGGGTCGAGGCATCATTAATGCTTAAGGGCAAATGTTCCAATCTTCTAGCAGCCCGAATAAAATTCTCTAAATCTTTTTCTTTAATATTGCCCTTACGCAATTCACTTGCAACGATGCTGGCCTCATCGGAAAGAATACGGGTGACAAGTTGCTCTGCGGACATTTCTGCGGAGAAAAAAAGGACACGCCCTCTTTTTTCTTTGCCTGCAGCTGTTTGCTCTAAGTGACGTGCCGCACGATAAGCCATTTTTGTTGCCAAGGCAGTTTTTCCCATTGCGGGGCGACCAGCCAAAATAATTAAATCTGAGCGGTGAAAGCCGCCGGTTTTCTTATCCAAATCCCGAAAACCTGTTGTCAGACCCGAAAGCTGATCCCCCCGTTGGGAGGCCTCAACGGCTGTTTCAACAACACGGTTTAAAAGGATGGAGAAATCAACGCATCTTTCATCCTGCCCTTTACTATGTGCCAACTGGAATAAAGCCTCTTCCGCCTGCCCAAGTTGGATTTCACCATTATAATCAGGGTTGCTTTCAAAGGCCCCGTTAACCGTTTTTTCACCAATTTCAATAAGCTGGCGACGCATCCAGCAATCATGAATGATTTGACCGTAGGAATCGGCATTGATAATCCCGACCATCGCATTCACAAGCTCAACCACATAGGCATAGCCACCGACATTTTTTAAAATATCGCTATGCTCCAATTCCGCACGCATCGTAATTGGATCAGCTAATTGCCCGCCATTGATTCGGCGTGCCATCGCATCATAGATTTCGCCATGGACTTCATGGGCGAAATGGCGGCCTTCCAAATAAGATTGAACCCGTTCATAGGCACGGTTATTTGTAAAAATTGCCCCTAAAAGTGCCTGTTCTGCCGGAATATTTGCAGGGGTAGGTCGATTCTGCGCTTGAGAGGAATCATCATTTTCAGAAAAAAAAACGTTCGCCTGCCCTGCAGTCGCTGTCTTTTCCATCTTTCCTCCTATACCATTTCAAAACCATCTTGCCGTAAAACTTCACCGGCAAGATAGAGACTACCACAAATCACAATTCGATTCTTTTGAAGAGATCTATTTTCCAGAGCCAATTTTTGCAAAGCAGCTCGAACACTTGCCGCCTCCTCTATCGAAACGGTCTCTCCCATTGGCTCCAGCTCCTGATGCATGGCGGTGACCGTCTGAGCCAAATATTGGTTCTCTTCACAAACCAATAAAATTTTATCCCCCCAAGGCAAAAGCGGTACTAAAATTTCAGACGCTTTTTTACCTTCTTTTAATCCTAAAATGACATAGATTTTCTGATTCGGAGATTCCTCTTTCCAAGATTGAAACATTTTACCTAAGAATTCGGCACCATGCGGATTATGCGCACCATCCAGCCAGAGCTCCCAATTTTCTGGAATTAAATTTTTTAATTTTCCTGTCAACTGCTGTAAACGCCCAGGCCATTTTGCCACTGCAATTCCCTCAAAGGCTTTAGGGCTGTATTGCGGGAAAACATTTTTAAAAGCGGCGATTGCCAGTGCCGCATTTTCAATTTGATGTAACCCTTTCAAGGCAGGAAAAGGCAGAGAAATCTCTGAATCCTCATCTAAAAAAATCCATGATTGCTGATCTTTTTTAAAAGAAACTTTAAAATTTTGACCTAAAATTTCTAAAGGAGCATGAGCGCTCTGTGCCGCTTTTTCAATTTCAACCAAGGCTTCTTGCACCTGTTTGCCAGCATAGACAGGAATATTTTCTTTAATAATGCCTGCCTTTTCAGCAACAATCCCAGAAAGCTTGTCCCCTAAAAAATTTTGGTGGTCATAACTGATAGGCGTTATTAAGCAAACCGCAGGATTTACGAGATTGGTAGCGTCAAATTTTCCGCCCATTCCTACTTCGACAATGGTAAAATCTGCTTGTGTTCGAGAAAATAAAAGAAAACCAACCGCCGTCAGTACTTCGAAAACAGTAATCGGCGCTCCGGCATTTTTTATTTCAATTTCAGCAAGAGCCTCTTCTAAGGTCGCATTATCGACCAACTTCCCTGCAATCCGAAAACGCTCATTTAAAGAGATAAGATGCGGGCTCGTCAGAACATGCGCCCTCAATCCGACAGATTCTCCCATTGCCCGCAAAAAGGCACATGTGCTGCCTTTGCCATTCGTACCGGCAACATGAAAAACAGGCGGTAGGTGATCTTGTGGACGCCCCAATTTCTCCAGCAATTTTTCCAAACGGCCGAGAGAAAGGTCAATAAGGCTAGGATAAAGTTTTTTAATGCGTTCTAAAATCTCTTGAGAACGCAAAGAAAGGCCAAGCAAATCATTGCTCGGCCCTTTCAAAGACGCTTTAATTTCTTTCAATTAAGAACCTTTTTTTGCCACTTTTTTAGAATTATCCTTTTTCTTACTCTTTTTTTCTTTGGACTTCTTCTCTTTTTTCGTTTCTTTTGATGCGTCCTCTACCTCTTCGAAAGAGACTTCCTCTAAAGCAACCGGCACCGTTTCATATTCAAAACCTTCTGGAAGAAGAGCTGTATAAGTCGAAAAGACGGAAATCTCATCTTTTTCGATTAAAGCAAGCTTTCTTTGCTGTTTTTCCAGATCCGCAGGCTTGAGGAAAGAAATCAGTTTACCGAGATAAGCAGGCAAATCCGGACGTGCGACAATTTGATCCACCATACCGTGATCTTGCAAATATTCTGCCCTCTGGAAACCTTCTGGCAGTTCTTCACGCACGGTATCACGGATAACACGTGGCCCTGCAAAAGCGATCAAAGCTTTAGGTTCAGAAATCTGAATATCCCCCAACATTGCAAAAGAGGCTGAAACCCCTCCTGTTGTCGGGTCGGTATAAACAACAATATAAGGAAGACTCGCTTCATGCAGCATCTGAACACCAAGAGTCGTTCTTGGCATCTGCATCAAGCTAATCACACCTTCCTGCATTCTTGCACCGCCAGAAGTGGTGAAAATAATCAATGGCAGATGATGAACAACGGCGTAATGGCAAGCGGCTAAAAAAGCTTCTCCCAAAGCGGCTCCCATCGTGCCGGCCATAAATTCAAACGCCATGACGGCGACAACAGCCTTTTCACCTGAAATCTCACCCGTTGCGACAACCAAGGAATCTTTCAGTTTCGATTTCGCTCTCGCCTGTGCCAGACGATCTGTATATTTTTTGGAATCCCTGAAAGCAAGTGGATCTAAAGGCGCATCCGGAAGCTCAACAAGTTTGTATTCGCCCTTATCAAAAGTCCATTTGAGACGTTCCTCGACATTCGCTTTTAAATGATGGCCGCAATGTGGACATACTTTAAGAATGCGATCGAGATCTTTGACCAACAACATTTGCGAACAGCCTGGGCAATTCGTCCAAAGGTTTTCAGGCACATCACGCTGGAACAAGCCCCTTACCTTTGGGCGCACATATTCAGTTAGCCATGTCATCCGTTAAATCCAGCCTTTTTCCCGTTTTACAGATCATTTGCACGTCACTCACTTGTATTAAAATTACCCTGAATTCTAACCAAATTACCGTGCGAAAATTTTACATATGGAGTTGCACCATAGCCAAAAGTGCAGAAAAGGGAAAGAACCCTCTTCCTAATTGTTGCTAAAAACCACCCTCTTTGTAAAAAATTCTCTCTCCTTTGTCGCTTAAAATCACAGCTTGCAACAAGCCGCCTGTATTCTCACTATTTTCTCAATCCGTCTCCACGCATAAAGCGACATAATACGTTCCTCATGCGCTATCGAATCGTTTCCGTCAATTTCAATAAAATTCAGATAAAGCCTAAAATTTTCATTCCTCATTGCCTTTTCCCTTTTCCCAAGATCTATTGAGATTAAAAGTAAAACAAGACAATGAGTCCAAGACAATGAGTCTATGCATATACATCTAAAATTCCCACCCTTAGAAAGAAGAGTTCTCTTTTTCAGGATCGGGCTTTATAGTTTAGATCTCAATGGCATTTTCTTAAAAAAGAAGTAAAAAGGCTACATTAAAGAATGATCTTCTTTTTTATTTTTATCGGATGGGTCCTTTTTTTCTCACTTTGGCATGGGAAAAAGCTCTCTCCGTTTATTTCATCAAAAAAGCCATTACTTCATTTTTTTTATATCGCACTGATTTGTTTTGTAGCGCTCGCTTGGATTATTTTTGCAGGTCTTAAAGCTTTTACCCTTATTCTTCTATATGCATTTCCGGCGGCTTTGTTCTGCTCTGTCTTACAAAAAATTTATTTTTATTTTCATAAAAAGCCGTAATTATTTTCTTTACTTCATTTTCGTATTATCCTCTTTAATATTGGCTCTGCTTTTTCATTTTTTATTAAAGAGCATCTGCTTTGTAACCTGCTCTCTGGAGTTTTTGATGACCCTTCTTAACAATTCTGACGCACACGCCGACATGCTTAAGGCAGAAATTGCCTCCATGATCAAAGTGAATCCTAATTGGTTTATCGGCAGTGGTGCCGTTTTATGCCTTCTTGGCCTTCTTGCACTCTCCTCTCCTGTTGGCCTAACCCTCGCAAGTACCGTTTTTCTCGGTATTTTCCTCATTCTTGCCGGGGTTGCTCAACTAACCGTAGGATTTGTGCATACAGCTGCCTATCATCTCAAACCGCATCATCCGCGCTGGGAAAGCATTTTAACAGGTGCCTGCTTGCTCATCGGTGGACTACTTATGTGCGTCCAGCCTGTTGACGGCGCTATTTTTGTTACGGCCTGCCTCGGAGCACTTTTCATTTTCTCCGGTATCGGACAGGTTTTTGTGGCCATTCATACCCGTCATGCGCCTGGTCATCTTTGGGTTCTCGTGGGGGGAATTGTTACGACCTTACTTGGTGTTGTTTTGTTTCTCAATCTTAACGGTGCCAGCTTGCAATTTTTAGGGCTTTTAATTGCACTTGAGCTCCTCATGCTCGGCTTTGTGGCTCTCTCTTACGGCTTGTCCCTAAAAAGCTTGCGGAAACAACATGCAGAGGATGATACCTACCTTCTCTAAAAGCAGACTAAAAATCCAATCTCTAAAAGGGCAGGTTTTTCCTGCCCTTTCTTTCTTTTGAGGTAAAAAGATAATGGTATTAATGTATAATGATATTGAAATGAACCAGATGTCTCATGTAATTTATGATTTTAGAATGGGAAAAATTGATGTTTTTGAGGCTCAAAATAAGATTTTTGATCTGAGAGATAAGCTAATAAAGCGGAAACCAGATCAAAAAACTGAAATATCAGAATTTGTCTCATCAGAATTTTTAGCAAATATTTGCTAATAAAAAAATGCAATAAGATAGCGTCTATTAGGACGCTATTTTTTTAAGTAATACTTATGGCAAATGAAGTAGATATATTAAAGAGTTTAGTATTGATCCGCTAACCCACAGAAATAGAAGTGAGCGTGCAAAAGATTATGCTGAATTTGATAAATTTTTATCTGCTGCGACTTAGGGCGAAAATCTCCCAAAGGCCTTGACCACAATTTCCCGCTGCTCTTTTTGATGCGTTTCTATCCAGCCTGAAGCCACCCCGGAAGTCGGTGTACGGGCAACATCATACAACTTTACTGTTTCTTTGCCGGCTCGTTGCAGCGCTTCTAAAATCCAAGGCAGAATGAAAGAACGTGCCCCCATATTTTCAGGCTCTTCCTGTACCCAAACAATTTCCTGTAAAACATCACACGCTTGTAATGCCGTAATTAAATCTTGCAACGGAAAAGGATAAAACTGTTCCAAACGCAAAAAGCCGACATTTTTTATTTTTTCTTTTTCTAAAGCCTCCTCCAAATCATAAAAGATTTTACCACTGCAAAGGATCAAGCGGCGGCTTTGCTTGAGTTTTTCTCCTGATTGCGTTCTTAGAATTGGCTCAAAGCGTGTATGCGGACCAATTTCTCTTAAAGCAGAACGGGCGGCCTTACGGCGCAAGAGAGATTTCGGCGAGAATAAAATTAACGGTTTCGGGCAACGCCGTGTTTTTTGACGACGCAAAAGATGAAAATAACTGGCTGGACTTGAAGGCATACAAATCCGAACATTATTCTGTGCCCCAAGTTGTAAATAACGCTCTATCCTCGCTGAACTATGTTCAGGCCCTCCACCTTCATGGCCATGCGGAAGCAAGAGTACCAAACTCGAAAGCTGATTCCATTTTTCTTCGCCAGAGACAATAAATTGATCAATAATAATTTGTGCACCATTCGCAAAATCACCGAATTGTGCCTCCCAAATGCCAAGAATATTCGGGTCCCCTAACCCATAACCATATTCAAAGCCCATCGCAGCATATTCAGAAAGCAAACTATCGACAATTTCAACACGTCCTTGCTGGTATCCTAGTTTTCCCAGCAATGAAAAACGCTCGCCGCTCTCTTGATCTGTCGTGAGCAAATGACGATGGCTAAAAGTGCCTCGGGCACTATCCTCTCCTGCCAGCCGAACACCATGCCCATCTAGCACAATACTGCCTAAAGCTAATGCCTCTGCTGTGCTCCAATCTAAAGTAATGGCATCACTCATTTCGCCTTGAAACGCTTTCACCTCTAAGGAATCTCTAATTGTTTTACGTTCCGCCAAAAAACGAGACAGACGAGGAGAGATACGGCTTCCTGGCCAGATTTCAGCAATTTTTTCAGGATCAAAAACACTTAAAATTCGGCGAATGCGTTCGAAAGGAATTCCTGTCATCGGCTGAATACGAGGCGCTCTATCATCACGCATGCTGGCACTTCCCTCATAGGATGGCGTAAGAAATAAGCGCTTTCTCTCTTTTTCCTTTTCCGCTTTTCTGGCCGCCTCTAAAGATTCTTCAAGAGCCTTACACACATGGCTTTTAATCACCTCTGCCTCATTTTCTGAGAGAGCACCTGTCGCAAAAACCTGTTGTGCATATTTTTGAACAACACCTGGATGATTGCGGATGGCCTCAACAGCCAAAGGCTGAGTAAAGGAAGCGTCATCTGTTTCATTATGTCCCAAACGGCGATAACCGATCAGATCAATAATAATATCTCTTTGATAAGTCTGGCGCCATGCAACAGCCCACTGCATGGCTTTCACAATCTCTTCTGGATGATCCGCATTAATATGCAAAATCGGAATTTCAAAAGCCTTCCCCAAACTCGCACAGCTTGAGCCTGAATAAGCCTCTTCCGGAGAAAGCGTAAAACCAACCTGATTATTCACAATCACATGAATCGTACCGCCGGTCTTATAGCCAGAAAGCTGATTCATCTGAAAAGATTCATAAACAACGCCTTGCCCCGCAAAAGCGGTATCGCCATGAATCAATAAAGCCGCATATTTTTCTTTGCTTTTAACAGATTTTAAATCCTGTTTTGCCCGCACATATCCAAGACTGACCGCATCGACAGCCTCAAGATGGGAGGGGTTTGGCAAAATCGTAACAGCAAGCGTCTCTTTAAGATTCTCAAAACCAATCTCACTTTGAAAGCCAAGATGGTATTTAACGTCGCCTCCGCCAGCAAAACCTTCAGGCGCTTCCTTTGAAAGAAATTCCCCAAAGATACACTCCCACCCGGCCCCTAAAGTGCCGCCTAGCAAATTAACCCGCCCTCTGTGAGAGAGACCGACAATCAGCTCCTCTCCGCCGGAAAGTGTAAATCCTTTCATGAGAGCCTGAATGGCAACGGCTAGAGATTCACTTCCTTCCAAAGAGAAACGGCGCAATGCAGGAAATTGCCTATGACAAAATTTTTCAAAAAACTCTGTCTTGTAAAGGGAGGTATAAATTTCTTTTGAGGAAAGAAGCGGCACTTCTCTTTGGGAAGAAGACTCAAAACGGTCAATCCACCATTGCCGTTCCTCTGGATTTTCCAAATGCATAAATTCTGCGCCAATATATTTCCCATAGGCATTACGCAGCAATTTCAATAGGGCAGAATCTGAATGTTGAAGATTAGCAGAAGCCTTTTCCATCAAAGGCAAAAGGACATCCGGTATCTTCTTACGTTCTAAAGGATCAAGCTGAACCGTTCGCCAGCCATAGCGCCGCCAAATATCGACATCATTTTCAATACAGGCTTGCGGCAGCTGGAAAATATTTCTTTGCGGTGCAATCGGGGGAAAAGGCTGAAAAGTAGCAGGATCATTTTGAGAATCAGATTCTAAATTTTCAAGGTAAAGCGCATTTGCCCCTCCTAAAAGATCAATCTCTTTTTTCGGTTGCTTTTCGGCGGAAGAAGATAAAGGCTGAATTGGTTTCTTGGGTATATTCAGCTGTTTTTGCATTTCCACTTTTGTCAAAATGACCTTCCTCCCTTGCGCTTCTTGAAAAGGTTCTAAAATATATTAGCATTAAATTTTTATTTTCCTTCTATTTTCCCCTATATTTAAAAATAATTTGTGAAACTGCCGACACATGCCCACAGATATGGAGAAAAATCATAACATTAGGCTGTAGAAGTAAAAGCATTTTATGCCAAAATTCTGCACCTGTGCTTAGTCTCAACAATGTTTAATTATGATGCCCTACGTGCTGCGCAACTGCGCACACATCCCACCCCTCATCTTATCGTAAAAGATTTTATCAAACCGCCATATTTGAAAAAACTTTTACCCCTTTTCCCAAAAATTTCTTCTGGTGGTTCCTTCCCTGCCTTTTCCTTTCGTCATCCCCCCCTTTTCCAACAGATGCTTTTGGAATTTCAGGGAGAAAAGCTTCAGCAGGAAATTCTCAAGAAATTTAACCTTTCTCTGAAAAATCCCCCAAAACTTTTGACGCTTCGTGGACAGACACGTGCTTGCGATGGAAAAATCCACTGTGACTCTAAAAGTAAAGCCGTAACTATTCTGCTTTATTTCAATGCACCGGAACAGGAATGGCAGGAGGGGAAAGGATGTTTGCGTTTTTTAAATGGCCCCCATCCTCAAAATCTTTTAACGCCCTGCTCTCCCAATGAAATGATCGTGCCGACAGGGGGAACTCTTGTTATTTTTCCCAATACAGATCACAGCTGGCACGGCCACCTCCCTTATGAAGGACAACGCCGAACTATCCAGCTCAACTATATGCACCATTCTTGGAAGGCATGGTTCGAAATGAAGCGCCATGCTCTTTCTGCACAATGGAAAAAATGGCATCGTGCTTAAAAACTCTTTTTCTAACCCTTTAAACAAAGCTAGAAATATGGCCTCTTTTTTAAAATTTTTAAGATTTCTCCCTCTCTATAAAACATCTAGCCTTTCGAGTTTTTTTTTAGCAGGCTTCTTTTTCGCTATTGGCACTTGTGTGCCCGCAAAAGCGGATATTTTAAAATCCACACTTAACAGCAGTGAGGGGAATTATGTCGTTCTCACTTGGCTGAGTGATATTCCTTTCCGCCCCAGCATGAAAGACGAGCAGGATTTCTTTGACAAAGAATATGATGACGACAATATCCATGTAAATGCTGTTCATCTTTCATGGAATGAAGAACGTAGCCTTATCAAAGTCTCTCAAGAATATAACCATGTCACCCGTGCAGCCTTTAGTAACCGGGATTTCTGGCTTCCCCTAAAGGCGGATCAACAAAATTACTATTGGCTCGTCAATGTTCTCTATTTTGAATATGACAAAAAAGGACATCCTCGGAAAATTCCGCAAATTCTCTACGGGCACTCTTATTTGCGCTATCTTCGGCATCAAGGTCATGCTGCACCTGATTGCGAGGCCTATACGGATATTGACGAAATTGACATTTCAAACAAACATCTGCTTTCTGTGATTAATCCAATGGATCGCCTTGCCCGACATATTGATATGGGTCAGTCCTGTGACCTGCCTAAAATTACCAGAAGTTTCGTCAGCCATAACTCCCCTGATCCTAAAGACGGACATCTTGTGCAAAGCAGTGATCTCGAACTCTCGCCTGAACTCGTTCTCCACAAGGGAAAATCTTAATCTTCCCTTTTAATTAAACTCATCATTAACAAAAATAATTCTAGGAAAAAAACGTGAAATTAAATGTTGTGGTTGCTGGGGCACGTGGTGTCGTTGGCAGAGAAATGCTCAGAATCCTTGCTGAACGTGACTTTCCCATCGGGAAAATCGCCGCCTTATGTTCTGCCCGTGGCGCAGGACACCAGGTCTCCTTTGGCGAAAACGATGTCTTAACGCTTCAAAATATTGAAAAGTTTGATTTCTCCGACTGGGATGTTGCCCTCTTTGCAACCAGCGCACAGGACTCTGCCAAATATGCCCCAATTGCCGCAAAAGCCGGCTGTCTTGTCATTGATAATTCCAGCCATTTCCGAATGGAACATGACATACCTTTGGTTATCCCTGAAGTTAATCCAAAGGCTTTAAACAAAATTCCTCGCAATATTGTTGCCAATCCGAATTGCTCAACAGCACAGATTGCCCTCCCTCTCAAAGCACTTCATGATGCTTTTGGGATTGAACGTGTCGTTGTCTCAACCTATCAATCTGTTTCAGGTGCCGGTAAAGCCGCAATGGATGAGCTTTATAATCAAACAAAAAAAACCTTCGTCAATGATGAGATCAAAGCCGAAATTTTTCCAAAACAGATTTCCTTTAACCTCATTCCCCATATTGACGATTTTCTAAAAGACGGACGCACCAAGGAAGAATGGAAAATGGAAGTCGAAATCCGTAAAATTCTGGATCCGGATCTGCGCCTTCATGCAACATGTGTCCGCGTACCCGTCTTTATCGGCCATAGCGAAGCGGTCAATGTCACCTGCAAATCAAAGCCAGACCTTAAAAAAGCCCGTGATGTCCTTAAAAAAATGCCCGGTATCATCGTCATGGACCGTCTCGAAGATGGCGGGTATATCACGCCTATTGACGTCGTTGGGGAAGATGAAGTCTATATCTCTCGCCTGCGCCTTGATCCGAGCGCTGAAAACACGCTTTCTTTTTGGTGCGCTTCTGATAATCTACGCAAGGGGGCGGCACTCAATGCGATTCAAATTGCTGAATATTTGCTGGCAGAAAAAAAGCTCCCCCTAAAATCAAAATAGGGGTTTTATGTCATCTCGTCCGTCAAAAGTTGGTATTCTTTTAATCAATTTAGGAACGCCTGAAGCCACAGGCTATTTCCCTATTCGACGCTATTTGAAAGAATTTCTTTCTGATCGGCGTATCGTCAATATCAATCCCATCCTTTGGCGGATCATTCTTCACCTGATGATCTTACCTCGGCGCCCCTTTGTGACGGGAAAAAATTATCAGCGCATTTGGGACGAAACAAAAGATGGCAGCCCCTTGCGTTTTTTTACAAGACGGCAAGCAGAACTTCTCAAACAAAGATTTCCTGATGAAGAGGTGCAGGTTGAGTGGGCCATGCGTTACGGCATGCCTTCCATTCCTCAAAAGATTAAAGCGTTGCAAGCTAAAGGGTGCCACCGAATTTTATTTCTGCCACTCTACCCTCAATATTCTGCCTCCACTTCAGCAAGTGCCCAAGATGCTATTTTTAAATATTTACGCACGCTGACCAATCAGCCGGCAATCCTCACGATGCCCAGCTTTGCTGGAGATGAGGATTATATTACGGCGCTTACGCTAAGCCTTAAACGTGCATTGAATTCACTCACTTTTACGCCGGAAAAAATTCTGCTTTCTTTCCATGGCATTCCACGTAAAATGGCTATCAAAGATTACCGCTACCCAACAGATTGCGCCTTAACGGCTCAAAAATTACGCCAAAAAATGCACATGAGCGAACAGCAGATGATCCTAACCTATCAATCCCGTTTCGGGGCGGCAGAATGGCTCAAACCTTATACAATTGATGTCGTCAAAGAGCTTGCAAGAACAGGAACAAAACATCTTGTGATCATGGCGCCTGGCTTTTTCTCAGATTGTCTTGAAACGCTTGACGAATTGGGAAGAGAAATAAAAGAAATTTTCTTGGCAGAAGGCGGCGAGAATTTTGCACTTATTCCCTGCCTGAATGATTCTCAGGAAAGTATTGATCTCTTGGAAAAATT
Organism: Acetobacteraceae bacterium; assembly: GCA_004843165.1. Lineage (NCBI taxonomy): Bacteria > Pseudomonadati > Pseudomonadota > Alphaproteobacteria > Acetobacterales > Acetobacteraceae > Acetobacteraceae bacterium. The sequence goes on along the minus strand of CP039459.1, from coordinate 1,171,409 downwards.
AATTCAAAAAATAAGAGCTTCTTTTTAGGCCTGAGCCTTGCAATGGTCGGAGCGAGAGGATTCGAACCTCCGGCCTCTACGTCCCGAACGTAGCGCTCTACCAGGCTGAGCTACGCTCCGACAGCAAGAATGTCTCTTCCTAACGCCATTTAGGATTCCGATGCAAGAGCTTAATGCGTTAAATTTATGCTCCGGCCAAAATATTGCCGCCCTAACAATCCCAACCCATAACAAAAACTGGCACCAATCCCAATCCAAAAGGCTGGGGGCCAGCCTGTCAGGCAATATAAAACAATCCCTCCCCAGCTTAGGAATAAAGCACCTAGCACTGAAAAAATCATCCCTTTGAAGGGTGAAAGATTCAACATAAAAGCCCCCGAAGCCGGACCAATAATCAAACTAAATGCCAGCAATGCGCCCGAAATTTCTGCACAAATAGCACAACCAAGCGCCGCTAATGTCATAAAACCTGCGCCAACCCACCAAGCATTTTCACCCCTTGCCGTTGCCATTTCAGGAGAAATTGCAGCAAAAAGCAGCGGACGATACAAACAAAACAAACCCGCAAGACAAAAAAGACTCAGCCCCCCAAGAAACCACAAAGTCTCAACGGAAAGATGCATAAGTCCACCAAAAAGAAGCTCAATCGTATCGGCTTCTGGGGCGTGCGCAGCTTCAAGAACCCCCATCCCCACGGCTAAACTTCCAGCAAGAACAAGACCTGTTAAACGGTCTGCCGCACTTTGGTCTATGGTAATATCGCGTTTTTTTTCATAAAAACCCAACCCTTCCATAATCCACGCTCCGCCCAACGATGCAAGGATAAGGCCAATAATAGGATTAAAACCAAAGACTAAAGCAACAGAAGCACCGCTAAAACCAATATCTGGCAGGGCATGCGCCGCAAAAGCCTGTCCACGCAACAACATGAGCCAACCCAAAACACCGGCCAGCATTGCAATAAAAAAACTGCCAAGAAGCGCATTAAAGATCAACTCATGGGACATCAAAGAGACTTCCTTCTCTCAGATAGAGATCTCGGCGCATTTTAGGGAGAAGATCCATCCCCTCATGGGTAGCTAAGAAAATGCCTATATGCCGTTTTTTTTCAAGGGAAAGCAACAAATCAACAATTTCTGTTCGTGCCCTGTGATCCAAGGCAATAAAAGGCTCATCTAAAATCAATAAGGCAGGGTCTCCTGCAATGGCCTGTGCTAATGCCACTTTCTGGCGCTCTCCCCCAGAAAGCACTTTTAAAGGCCGGTTGGCCAAATGGGCTGCACCACATTCCATTAAAAGAGATTCTGCTTTTTTCTTTCTTTGCGCAGCACCAAAAAAACCAAATCTTGCAGGAATGGCACTTTCAACATGGCTTAAAGTTGGCAAGAAAAGGGCATTCTCCTCACGTTTTTGAGGCATATAGCCAATATGACAACGCGCTTTTTGAGGCGATTTCCCCAATAAACACAATTGGCCTTTACAATGGGGCAAAAGCCCAAGCATTGCACGAATAAACGTACTTTTTCCGCTCCCATTTCCCCCATGAAGCCATGTCCAGCCTGACAAAGAGGTCTTAAAAGAATCTTTTTTAAAAACACATGTCTGCTTATAAAAAATTGAGAAATGAGACATTTCAAGAGAAATATCTTGAGGGCCTAGTGTTTCTACAGTCTTCTTTGAGAACAATTCCATGCGATGACATCTGCTCCCTTAATTAAGAAGAAAGATCAATGTTAAAATATAATCTTATTTTAAGTCTCTATTTTAAAATATTGCGTCTTACTTCTACCAAACCTAATTTTTTCAATCCAGCCAAGAATATTTTCTTTCTAAAAGTTCTAAAACTCTCCGTATTAAGGTAGCTATACGAAGAAATAGATTAAGCGTATAATTGAAGTCTGATTTTTTGGGTTATCCTCGCCCCAAATTTAGAAGGGAAAACAATAATGAATAAATTCTTGCTTGCATCTATTTCAATGATTGCCTCTTCGGGCGCATTTTTCGCCGGAAGTAGCTATGCCGCAGACTCTGCTCAGCCAACAGCGCAACAGGCCGAAGCAGATCATAATGCTCCAAAATTTCTTGGCAAAACACGTATTGCACTCGCACCGGGGCCAGTACGTCTTGGCAAAGATGGCAAACCACTTCAAGCAGATTCAAAAACAAATGACCAGCAAAAGCAGGACGTGAAAGCCGATAATGAACCAAAATTTCTCGGCAGAACAGGTGTCGTGCTTGCACCGGGTCCCGTCCGCCTCGATAAAAATGGCAAACCTCTGCAAACACCTGTACGGATTGACCCAAAAGTCCGCCATCAGCAAGACCTTCAGATGAAATCAGACCTTAAATTACTGGCTGATGGCAAAAAACCTGAAACGAATCAACAGCGTGCCCTTGCAAGAATGACCCCACATGATCGTAGCCTTCTGCTCAATCGTGTGAACGAAGCCATTTCTGCATATAAAGGCTAAGCACTTTCTTCAAAAGCAAAGGAAGACAATTTTTATTTTCTTCCTTTGCTTTTAAAAACTTAACCCATTCCCAGAGGTTTCGATTCTTTTTAATGTCATTTGTGTGACCCCCGGCAAGGCTTCAACGCATTTTTCTCCCATCAATTGAGAGGGGGTAAAATAGCCGCCTTTTCCCTCATATTTCAGCAAAAAACGCACCGTCATCAGCGCAGAGCAAAGTGTCAACGTATAGGGATTAGGTGTCTTAAAACGTCCTATGACACTATTTCCCTCAGCATCTCGCACCTCTCCCCAAATATAGGCAGGATTTTTACCCCGCTGTTCCAGCGTTGGGCCGCTCATATTCCTTTTTACATAATTTGCAATAAATCTTTTAATGCCTGTCTTGGTTAAAAAGCCATTCTTCTTTTCAAGCCAAGCCATGAACTTAACCCTTCCCGGAGCCATTGGAACATAAACCGTAATATTTGGAATCCCTGTCGTATAATAGCTTGTTTGAACATCGCCCCAAGGGATTGAAACAGCATTGATCGGATTCTGAGAAAAATTTACCATGCGCTGTATTTTACCAAAGGGGACACGGACAATTTTCCCATCATGGCGCACCATTGTCCCTTTACCCAAATCCTGCAACATCGTTAGAAACGTGCCACGAGAAGGTTTCATCTCCGTTTGAAAACCGAGCGAAAGCATCGTTGCATTCGGCATGGCTGATTTGAGCACAGAAGCGAGACAATCCGTTGGAACAACATCAAAGCCTGCACCGGGGCAAACAACGATACCCGCAGTCTCATTTTCTTGGTGCCCCGCATACGCCTGTTCAAAAACACCTGCTTCACCTGTAATATCCAGATAATGTGTTTTGGTTTGGCGGCAAGCTGCCACCATCTCCGCACAGGTAATGACAAAAGGCCCTGCACAATTTAGAACAACCTTAATATCTTGAAGGGCATGGATGATTTCCTGCGGCTGATCTAAAGAAAAAACCCGATATTCAAGATCGAGCTTAATCGCTAATGTCTTCAGCGCTTTTACGTTTCTCCCTGCCAAAACAGGAGAGAGGCCTATTTTTTCTGACAATTCGGCAATAAGCTTTCCTGTATAGCCATTGGCACCATATATCATCCACTTATTGCGCATCTTAAGATCTCTTTTCTTAAATTTTTAAAAAATTTCTCTTTTCTCAAAAAATATGAGGCTTCTGAGAAAGAGATTCAAGCATTCCCCTTCATTCTCCGAAAAAATAACGCTAAAGTGCCAAAAGATTCCCCTTAAAAAGAAATAACATTTTCTTTGAATGCTCAGTGAAACAAGATGCCCGAAAACTCCTCCTTTTTTTCTATTTTTCGTGCCCATTCATTTTGTCTTTTTACATTTTCTTTTCTTCTTTTGCTGTCCCATAAAAGCTTTGCGCAATGCCCTCGTTTTGCTGCTGCTGGCGAGTTTCCAACAGCTGGTGAAGTCATCTGCAACGATAATTATGCTGTTGGCTATTCCAGCTCTCGGCGTTCACCGCTTTGGGCCGCAGAACATTTAACACCTGAACAGGCAAAAGCTTCTCAAAATGCCAATATGCCCAAAATAGGCATTACGAAAGACCCCAGACTCAATCAAAGCGCCGCGCTAACAGATTATCAGGACAGCCCATGGAAACCCCTTGCGCTTGCCCCAACGGAGGATATGTCTAGCCCGAAAGCGAAGCAGCAAAGTGCTTTTATCAGCAATATCATCCCAAGTGATCCCACACTAAAACAAAAAACATGGAAAACAATTGAAGAGAATACCCGTAAAATTGTTACGGAATATGGTGGATTAAATGTCTTAACCGGTGTTATTTTTGGCGATTCCCCACAGTTTTTTGGCAAAAACCGTGCCAAACTGCCTGAAAAAATCTGGAAAATTATTTATGTTCCCCGCCAAGGGACGGCGGCTGTGATTTGCAATAATGCCGCCCCGCTGCATTGTGTTTCCAGCAGCGTGCAGGAAATCGAAAATCTTTGCTATATCGGCCTTTTTCCCGGTGTGTCTGAGAGTGAAATCAATAGCAAGCTCAATCCTGCCCATTGGCCGGGTCTCTAACCTATTCCTCCGGGCGCAAATCCTTATAAAGATTATTAGCCCTTTTATTATGAAGGGTCGGTTTCGCAGAATCAGGAAAAAAAGACTGGATATGCGGACTAATTACAGGTTCAGGTTCTGAAGAAGGATGTTGCGGTTGTGGCAATGCTTTCGCAGAACTATCGCCCGACAGATACGGTACTCTTGATAGAGAAAGATTTTGTACAGAAACTCGCTCCTCTGTTTCGGGCGCAGCAAAAGGGTCTGACCAATTCGCCGTACATCCTAAGCGGACCAAAGCAGGTGCTTTCTGCATATCACCAAAAGGTGTCGCATAACGCTCAATCTGAATATTCCAATACGCATATTGTCCAGAGGGGCAATTTTCAAAAGCGCTTTTTGAAGCGTCCTTATAAAGAATAGAAAAAGAATCATTCTGACTGCCATTATAGACTTCATAAAGATTAGGATTAATCTTACGACGACTATCCTCTGGGGCGCATTTACCCTCCGAACAATTTTTAATTTCCAGTAAACCACCATCTTCACTATAAAAATGACGGTCTATTTTTCCCTCTAATAATTCGAGGGCTTCACTTGGCTGCGGCAAAGGCTGAAGACGAGGATAAATTTCAGAAAGATGTGCGTTTTTCTCACGATCTTTACGTTCTATTTTGAGACGATTTTGTTCACAGGATGCTGTCTCAATATCTTTTTGGCGCTCTGCCTTTTTTAAGCCACCTGAAAAATCAAAACGCATTTCCGGTTTGCCTGATTTCGTATCACATGGTCCTTCACGCCAGTAAACTTTGGCGCACCCGGCTAAAAGACCTGCCCCAACAAAAAAACTCACAAAGTAAAAGGGACGTAAAGAAAAAAAGACTCTCATACTCTCTTACAATTCTTTCTCTGATGACCTCGAAAAATACGCCAATAAAGCAAAGAATCCTGTAATCCAGCACCTAAGGAAATCCAAAATTTCCATGCAAAAATAAAACGCAGAGATTCTATCTTATGCTGCAAAGCAAAAGCTTTCATAGCATCGCCTGCAAGTAAGGGCGCATACATTAAAACGCTTGGATCACGATAGCAGGAAAGCATACAATTGGTACAATGACTCCGATCCTCTGGAATGATTTTTAAATCTGTTAATTTTCCAAAAGGTTTATGCCAAGCTTCACAGCGCCAAAGATTTAAATTCCAATCTAAATAATAATATTTAAAGCCGCCAATACAGGGAAAATATTCTTTTTTATTGGCAATATGGCGCTGAATATCCTCAATTCCCGCAATCGGATTTAACATCGGGAAAAGTTTTTTAAGCGCTTTCATCTTTTCTAAAAAATCATCCAACGTCTCTTGTGAAAAAGACACAAGATCCGAGTGTTCGCCATACACTAGCGAACTTGAAGCAAAGGGTTTTTGACGTGGATAAGAAAATGTCACACCGCTAAAACCAAACGCTTTTAAAAGAGGTGGTAACCTCAAAGGATTCACAAGTTTAGAAACTGTGACAGAGGCAATCACAGGAATACCGGCTGCCAGTATTATAGAAATGCCTTGTTTTAAACGCTTTCCCAAACCTTTTAATTGCCGATTTTGCTCATGTTTTTCAATGACATCGCTATCCAAGGAAACAAAAAGACAATGAAGGCCCGCATCAATTAAAGAATCTGCCATTTCCGGCAACTTCCAACCATTGGTAATAAGATCTGCCTTCATACCAGCTTTGGTAACTTCTTTCACCAATTGTAAAATATCAGGATGGAGTAAAGGTTCACCGCCTTGGAAATTAATAAAAGAAAAACCATTCTCTTTTAAAAGAGGTAAACTGGCAATAAAGCTTTCTGCCTCTAGAAAATGGCGTTTTGTTCCTTTTTTAAGATGCTTATTAAAACCGCAAAAATTACAACCGGCATTGCAATAATCGGTCACAGAAACATCCAAAGCTTTCGGAATTACGGCAACAATATTCTCCCCTGTTTGCCAAATTTTCTGCGAGAGATAAGATTTCATTTTTGAAAGCATGCTTGCCCATTCTGCCATTAAAAATCCCACGCTTCAGACAGCGTTACATATCGGCAAATATCACTTTACCAACGCAATATATCTCAGATAGCATCTATCTTGATATAGTTACCTAAAGGAAGCCATTATGTCTTATACCAGTATCAATCCTTACACAGAAGAAACATTAAAAACTTTTCCAGATGCGACAGCAACAGATATTAAAGTCATTCTAAACAAAGGCCATGAAGCTTTCCTCAAATGGCGTAAAACGTCCTTTGCCGAACGCTCTAAAATTCTTCATAAAGCAGCCTCTCTCCTTAAAGAAAATCTCAATGATTATACAGCGCTTATGGCCGATGAAGTCGGAAAACTTCTTCATGAAGGGGAATGGGAAATCACTCTTTGTGCAAATATTTGCGATTACTATGCCGATCATGCTGAAGAAATTCTAAAGCCGCAAAAGATCAAAAAACTTACGGAGAACGAAGGAGATTCCGTTCTTTACCCAACACCTCAAGGGATTATCTGGGCCATTGAGCCTTGGAATGTGCCTTTTTTCCAAGTTTTTAGAATTTTAGCACCTCAAATTGCCGGTGGAAATGTCGTTCTGCTAAAACATGCGCCCTGTGTGCCGCAATGTGCAGAAATGATTGTAAAACTTATGAGAGAGGCTGGACTTCCAGAAGGTGTTTTTCAAAATATCTATTCAACCAATGAACAGACAGAAGAGATTTTAAAAGACCAAAGAATACGTGGTGTCGCCCTCACTGGCTCCACCAAGGCAGGCTCTATTGTTGCGGGTATCGCTTCTAAATATATTAAAAAATCAACTTTAGAGCTTGGTGGCGCAGATGCTTTTATCGTCTTAGAAGATGCCTCTTTAGAAAAAGCTGTCCAAACCGCTGTCTTTGCCCGTCACTTTAATGCCGGCCAAATCTGCATCTCGCCAAAAAGAATGATTATCATGGATGAAATCTATGATGAATTTCTCACTCGCTACAAAGCAGCCGTAAAATCCTTAAAAGCCGGTGATCCAAAAGATCAAACAACAACCTTAGGGCCACTTGTCAGTAAGGCCGCCTTAGAGCACTTAAACCAGCAGGTTGAAGAGGCCAAAAAACAAGGTGTTACCGTTGAGACCATTGGTGCGCCGGTTCCAAAAAAAGGCTATTTCTTTCAGCCAATCTTAATGACAGGTCTTGAAGGGAAAGAAATTCGCAAAGAAGAATTTTTTGGCCCTGTCACACATCTCTACCGTGTCAAAACAGATCAGGAAGCCATTGATCTCGCCAATGAAAGCGAATATGGCCTTTCTGGTTCCATCCAAACAGGAGATGAAAAACGTGGGATTGAAATCGCAAAAAAAATAGATAGCGGTTCTTTCTCTGTAAATGGCGCGCTTTTCACCAGTCCAAATGCGCCCTTTGGTGGTGTCAAAAATTCAGGATATGGGCGTGATCTCGCACATGATGGAATCTTAGAGTTTATGAATATGAAACTCATCAATATTCAAAAATAAAACGACTTCATCAGATAATCAGAAAGGGCGCTGAAAAATCAGCGCCCTTTCCATTTTAGCCTTTTAAAAAGGCAGCTTCTTTTTCAAAGCTTATAGGTCGAAATTAATAACCATACGGCCACGAATTTTACCCTGATGCATTTCTTCAAAGATTTTTGGTGCATCTGCGATCGGACGATCTTCTGTTTTGCATTTCACTTTGCCTTGAGCAGCAAATTCAAAGGCTTCACGAAGATCTTCACGGGTACCGACCAAAGAACCGACAATCTTAATCCCATCGAGAACCAAACGTGGAATAGAAAGATCCATCGTTTCCACAGGCAGACCGACACCGACAACGGTACCGCCAGCACGTACAGAGTTCACAGCGGCATTAAAGGCGGCTTTAGCTGTCGCTGTAACGATTGCTGCGTGGGCACCACCAGCGACCAAACCATGTCCGATTGGTTTAGAACCGCCTGTAAGATCCTGAATTTGGGTGACGAGATCTTTATCAAAAGCATTAAGCGCATGATCTGCACCCAATTCTTTTGCAAAATCCAATGCTGTCTGGTTTCCGTCAACGGCAATCACACGGGCACCAAAAACATTTTTAGCCCACTGAACGGCAAGATTTCCAAGACCACCAATACCAAAAACAACAATCCATTGACCCGGAGCCACTTTGGAGTTTTTAACGGCTTTATAAGTTGTGACGCCTGCACAGGTAATAGAAGATGCTTCAGATAGGTCAAGACCCTCTGGCACTTTCACAGCATAGTTAGCAGGTGCAATGCACTCTTCTGCCATAGCGCCATCAACGGTAAAGCCGGCATTTTCAACTTGACGGCAAAGAGTTTCATCCCCATTGACGCAATATTCACAACGACCACACCCACGGAAGAACCAAGCGACAGAAGCACGATCACCGATCTTCAGAGCGCCTTCCCCCATCATTTCAGCAACATCATGGCCGACTTCAACGACTTTACCAACGCCTTCATGACCTAAAGTGGTACCTGTTTTGTCACCAAAATCCCCATGTGCAACGTGCAAATCTGTATGACAGACACCGCAACGCTCCATTTTAAGGCGAACTTCTGTTGGTTTAATCGGACGAAGCTGCTTCTCTTCGATAACAATGCTATGGTCTTTACCGCAACATACAGCTTTCATAATTTTATCTCCCGGATATTCAAAAAAATAATCCCACCTGTTGGGGTGGGATTATCTTATTTAGGAATTAGGCCTTGTCTGTAACGACAGGGGAACGTGCATTTGTTTTTGCAACTTCTTTACCCCATGTTAGCAGATCTTTGGTGCAATCGTCCTGATCAATGACGACTTGAATCAAAGTTGGGCCTTCTTTATTTGCCTCTGCTTGTTTAATCGCATCTGCAAGTTCTGCAGGTGTGGTTGCTTTTAAGCCGAGACCACTTTTCCCATTCTTATTATGGGAATAAGGGCATTCTTCGCCTTCGCCATTGAAGACTTCCATCAACTTCGCAAAGTTCCAGTTTTGGATGTAGTTGTATGGGCCATCATGAATAGCAATTTCAATGCCATAGCCGTGATTATCAATCAAAAAGATTGTCACAGGCAATTTGTAACGGATCATCTGGCTGACTTCCTGGCAAGTTAGCTGGAAGGAACCATCACCGCACATAATGATGTGCTTACGCTCTGGAGAACCGATCGCACCGCCAAATCCTGAAGGAATAGACCAGCCGATATGACCATATTGCATTTCGGTTTCAATTCTCAAACCATTTGGCCAGTTCATGTCTTTCACATTGAACCATGAATCACCTGTTTCTGCATGCAATGTTGTATTGTCATCCAAAAGAGCCATGATCTGGCGAGCCATTTCTGCATTGGTCAATTTTGCATCTGGCTTAGCAACAGGATATTCAAAATGAGGTGCTTTGCTTGATTCTGCGGTTGCTGGTTTCTTAGAAACTTTTTTAGCAAGACCTTCAACAAGCGCTTTCATGTTGAGGCCAGAGAAAACCTGTCCGTCAACTTGTGCACTTTTTTCATCAATTGTGACAACACCCGGACCTTTTGGCCATGCTTTCCAACCAACGGTTGCGTAGTCATTCCAATTTGGCCCTAAGACAATCAATGTCTCTGCTTCTTCAACAACTTTGTTGGCATCGCCTGTAGAAACAATACCCCAATAGGTTCCACGGAAACCTGGATGTTTTGCGGGGAAGAAAGACATGGAAGCTGGGCCGACTGTCACCGCACAGCCAAGTGCGTCTGCAAGAGCAACTGCAGCTTCTTTTGCTTTTCCTGGGCGAACTTTAGGACCGACATAAAGAGTCACTTTTTCAGAAGCGGCCACTTTCTTTGCAATCGCATCAATGGCGCTTGTCAAAGATTTATTGTCTGCCGCATATTGTGGCAATAGGTCTTCGATTGGACCTGGACGTGGGCATTCCATACCGGAAATATTGCAGGCAATATCAATATAGGCTGGTCTTTGTTCAAGCAACATCGTGCGAATGACATGGTCAATTTTCGCAGGCGCTTCGCTGGCTTGTGTAACGGATTCCGCAGCACACGTAATATGCTTGACCATATCAAGTTGCTGTGTAAATTCCGGCTTCCCAATGGTATGGTGGAGAATACGGCCTGAACCATAATCATTGCAGTTTGGTGCACCTGAAATACAAAGAACAGGTAGGTTTTCTGCATATGCACCAGCAAGGGCGGAGTTCATGGCAGAAATTGCACCCACTGTATAGGTCACAACGCAAGCGGCTGCCCCATTGGCACGTGCATAACCTTCAGCGGCAAAACCACAGTTTAATTCATTACAATCGTAAATTTGATTCCAATTTTTATTTTTCAGAAATTGATCTAATAGAACGAGGTTGTAATCCCCGGCGATAGCGAAGTGATCTTTAAGTCCAATTTGAACCAAGCGATCTGCTAGATATTGTCCAACGGTATAAGACATAATTCTGTTCAATCCTTAAATTAAGAAACCCGGATTTTCGTTACAGCTCCATCTATTATCTCATAATAAAACTTCTATCTAGAAGAAACTGTGATTAAAGAATCTCGAATGAATTCCAGCTTACTTTATACCTAAATAACCTCTCCTAAAACCCACCTGTTGAATTTAAGTACTTCACCCCCCATCTCGTAAAGACAAAGACTGTTGGGCGGCTCTGATAACGTGCATTCCCGCCTGTTTTCTAAAGAGATGAAACATGACTACAACTGATTCAAAAAAAACCAATAAAGCCTCTACAGGGGCTGACAATACTGTTGAACGCCATGAATTTAATGCCGAGGTTGGACGTTTGCTCGATCTCGTTGTTCATTCCCTCTATTCAGAACGGGAAATCTTCCTGCGTGAACTTCTTGCCAATGCGGCAGATGCCACCGATAAACGGCGCTTCGAAGCGCAAAGCGATGCCAGCCTTGCTTTACCTGCCGAAGCACCCATCATTGTTAAAGCCGATGAAAAAACCAAAACCCTCACTGTTTCCGATCAAGGACTTGGTATGAGCCGTGAGGAGCTTGCACAAAATCTCGGAACAATTGCTCGCTCCGGAACAAAAGCCTTTGAGGAAAAACTTCGCAATGCCGACAGCAAGGATCGTCCCAACCTTATCGGCCAATTCGGGGTTGGTTTCTATTCTGCCTTTATGGTTGCAAATTCTGTTGATGTGATTTCTAAAAAAGCCGGTACAGACGAAGCTTGGAAATGGCATTCCGATGGTAAAGGCGCTTATACGCTCGAGCCCGCCACCAGAGAAAAAGCCGGAACGGAAATTATCCTTCATCTTAAAGAAGATGCTGAAGAATTTTTAAAGACAGGCCGTATCCATGAAATCGCAGATAAATGGGTCTCGCACCTTTCTTGGCCGGTCACCTTGGAAGAGGAAAAAGACGGCAAAGCCGAGTTTACCCCCCTTAATAAAGGTAAAGCGCTTTGGAGCCAGCCTAAAAGTAAAGTGGAAGATGAAGAATATTCTGCCTTCTACCACGGCCTAACCCATAATTTTGACAAGCCTGCGGAAATTCTGCATTGGCATGCGGAGGGAATGACAGAATTTTCTGCCCTTCTTTTTGTACCGAGCGAGCGTCCTTTCGACTTTTTCTCTCGTCAGGAACGTGAAAGTAAAATCCAACTTTACGTCCGCCGCATGTTCATTACAGACGAGGCCGAACTTCTACCGGCTTGGCTACGTTTCTATGCCGGTGTGGTCGATACATCCGACCTACCGCTAAATGTTTCCCGTGAAATGCTCCAAGCAACGCCAACCTTAGCCCGTATTCGGAAAGCCGTTACAAGCAAAGCTTTCTCAGCGCTTGAAAAAATCGCCACAGATAACGAAAAGTCAGAAGAGGAAAAATCTTCTTTTGAGAAAATCTGGGGGAATTTCGGAGCTGTCCTCAAAGAAGGTATCTGGGAAGACACCGATTACCGTTCTAAAATTGCGGCAATTTCTCTTTTCCACTCGACCGAAAATCCGGATGGCTGGACGACACTTTCCGACTATGTCAGCCGTATGAAAGAAGGTCAAAAGAGCATCTATTATATTACAGGGGAATCACATGATGCCTTGCGTCATTCCGCTCATTTGGAGAAATTCCGTGCCCGTGGCATCGAAGTTCTGCTCTTAAGCGATCCTGTCGATAGTTTCTGGCCAGAACGCCTCCATGAATTCGAAGGCAAAAAATTAAAATCCGTTACCGACAGCGATGAAGATTTAAAAGACATCAAAGCTCCTGAACCAGAGGGTGAAGCTGCAAATTTAGAGGTGCTGGATACACGCCTCAAAGAACTTCTCGGTGATCAGGTCAAAGAAGTGCGTCCAACCGATAATCTCAGCGAAAGTGCGTTGATTCTAAGCTCTGATGGGGGGCCAGATGCCGCTTTGCAGCAGCTTCTACGCCGTACAGGTCAGGAAGTCCCGGTTTCTCAGCCTACTTTAGAGCTTAACCCACGCCACCCATTGATTGCGATGCTGGCGAAAAAAGCTGAAAAAGGCGAAGACCTCGGCCACTATCCTGAAATTCTGATGAGCCTTGGACGTTTACAGGATGGCGAACATCTTAAAGACCCAACCAGCTTCACCCGAATGATCTCTGATCTTTTAGCCGGTGAGGCAAAATAAGGTTTTTCTAAAAAATACCTGTATAAACTGGAAAGGCAGAGAAGCAATTCTCTGCCTTTTATTTTTATCAAATCAAATTAAAGTTTTAAAAGACACCTCCAGCTTGGGATAATTCCCTTAATCAAAACAAGGCAGATTTTATGAGACGGCAAACAATCATTTTCATCATGTTCTTGTTGGGCTTTTTTCAGTCCGCCCAGGCTCAGGATACACTGGTTCTTTCAAGTTTAAGTCCATACAAATATTGGAAACTTTCTGCCTTGAAAGAGCAGGCAGAGGCCGGAAACACAGAAGCGCAATTATATCTTGGCAGGGTTTATTGGTATGGGGGCGATGGCTTAATTGCGCTTACAGAAGCCCAAGCCAATGAAAAAATGGTTGAACAGGATTATTACAAGGCGGTGATCTGGTTTGAAGAGGCTGCTAAAAAAGGAGAATCCAGAGCCCAGGATTATCTCGGTTTGGCTTATGCCTCTGGGGCGGGCAAGAAAGTGGATTTAAAGCAGGCTTTTGATTGGTTTGAAAAATCCGCCCTGCAAAATAATCTCTGTGCGCAAATACATTTAGCGCAAGCCTATGCAAAAGGCGCAGGCGTGGCAAAAGACTGCCGCCGTGCAAAGGATTGGGTCCATCAGGCAATTTCCTCCCCTGAATGGGAACCCATGATATGGCTTCCTTTTTGCGATGAAAAATCTAAAACCTTAGACCAAATAGAAAAAGAAGGAATTGAATGCACAGATTAAAATTTTTCTAAAAAAGGCGGATGAAATTTCATCCGCCTTTTTCTCGTTTTAAATCACAGTAATTCAATGTTTATGATGCCTATGGTGATGATGGTGATGCCTTTTATGATGCGCCGGTGCAGGCTGTGGCGCTGGATCAGGTTTTTCCAGTGATACCGGTGGCGATAAAGGTTCCCCGGGTTTAGGGTAAAAAGTAGCAGGATCAATCAGAATATCGGTTGGCAAACCTGTCTTCATCGGCTCAAAGGGATGGGTATTCTTCTGAGAACCGCCATCCGCGCTTCCCGCTTCATCTGAAACAGGTACTCCTATATCCGCAACGGTATAATGTGTAATCGTGCCTACTTTTGGTGAAATATGCAATGTGACAGTTTCGTGTGAACGGTTTTTCCACCTGCTTGCGGATGGGCTGAATCAGGATGGATAATAATCGTTGCATCTTCTATCGTTGCGCCTGTAATCGTTTCATCCTCTTGTGTACCCGTTCTTACACCACCGATAATTGTGCCGGCAATGATATAGGCTTTGCCATCTTTTGCAGGGGGCGGGACGATATCTTTAATAATATCTCCTTGGTATAAACCATTGCCGCCTCCACCCAATTCCGGTCTGGACACCCCCGAATTGACATGCGGTGCCGGCGGAATAAAGCCCGGATTATTCGGTCGAATACCGCCACCGCCATTTGGCCTCTGTCCGCGAACATGGATCATCTCACCGCTCTCCTCCTCCGGTTCGTCAGTCATATGCTCCCTTACCATTTTTTTCTTCCTTTCATTCTCGTTAAAGCCTGTTAAAGCTTGAAGAAGCACCTCCAGCTTGAAACGATTCTCTACACAGGAACAAGGGGCATTTTATGAAATGGCAAAAAATAATTTGGATCCCGTTTTTGTTAGGATTCTTCCAATCAGCCCAGGCTCAGGATACACTGGTTTTTTCAAGTTTAAGCCCATACAAATATTGGAAACTTTCTGCCTTGAAAGAGCAGGCAGAGGCCGGAAATACAGAAGCGCAATTATATCTTGGCACACATTATTGGTACGGTGGCAATGGTGGTTTAATTCTGACAGAAACCCAAATCCAAGCTGATGAAAAACTTATTGGGCAAGATTATTATCAAGCGGTCATCTGGTTTGAGGAGGCCGCTAAAAAAGGTGAATCAAGAGCCCAGGATTATCTCGGTTTGGCTTATGCCTCTGGGGCGGGCGGCAAGCAGGTGGACTTAAAACAGGCTTTTGATTGGTTTGAAAAATCCGCCCTGCAAAATAATCTCTGTGCGCAAATCCATTTAGCGCAAGCCTATGCAAAAGGCGTAGGCGTGGCAAAAGACTGCCGCCGTGCAAAGGATTGGGTCCATCAGGCGATTTCCTCCCCCGAATGGGGAAATATTCCTTTCTGCGATGAAAAAATAACAACCTTAAAAAAAATAGAAAAAGATGGGCTTGAATGCGAAAACTAACTTAATATTAGACAAAAGAAAATCATGAAAAAACTTTTATCTCTCAGCGCTCTCCTTCTTTTAAGTTCCTGTATTGGAATTATCGTTAACCAAACTTCGGATTCAAAATCAAACGCTGGTACAATCTCAGAAAGCAATAGCTTCTCATCAAAAGATTCCTCTAATAAAAAAAATATCCAAACTCCCAAAGTCATTATTGTTGCCGGTTGGGAAAATGGCAAAGATATCGGCGATGCACCAGGAGAATATCAATTCTGGGTGGAGCGCCTTCATTTAGATCAGAAAGTCCCTATTCATGGGGTTAAAACCCAAGTCCTTCGTCGTAATAAAGAGGGCGTTTACGGTATCGTTTTAAAGGACGGTATTTTCGATCTTTCCGCTCTTGCTCTAGATCCGAAATTTGACCTGAAAAAAACTTATTGGATTTTCACTGGCATTTCTGGAATTGACCCTAAAGAAGCATCTGTCGGCTCTGTTGCTTGGGCAAGATGGGTTGTCGATGGCGATGCGCTACGTGAAATTGATGACCGTAAAATCCCAAAAAGCTGGCCTTATGGCCTCTGGGCGATTGGCGCAGACACGCCGAACACGCTTCCAAAAGACCCCAACCATTATGGCTCTGTAACCGATGTGGCACAGCTTTCCAAAGCCTATCCTCTTAATCCATCACTAACCGACTGGGCCTATCAGATCAGTCAAAGTGCAAAACTGTCTTCTCTGAAATTAACGGATGCGGAGAAAGCACAATGGAAAAATTACCCAGAGGCCACCAAAGCACCTAAAATTATGCTCGGCGAAACCCTCGGGGCGCTTCGTTACTGGCATGGCGAGGAAAGAACGCAATGGGCAAGAGATTGGGTCAAGCTTTGGACAAATCAAAAAGGCCGCTTTGTGATGACCAATGAGGAAAGCCAGACCAATCAAATTGAAATGCGCCGCTTGGCCAAACAGGATTTAATTGATCCTCAGCGTGTCATGGTCTTACGTTCGGGTAGTAATTTCTGCTTACCACCTCAAGGCATTTCAGCAGAAATCTCTATGGGCAATGAGGGAGATGGGCAAGTTATCGCCTTTGACAATAACGAACGTGCCGGTGAACCTGTCGTCAAAGAACTCGTCAAACATTGGGATAAATACAAAGACACACTCCCAAGCCTGACGCCTAAAAAATAAGCACATAAAAAAGCCTTGTCTTCCTTAATAGAAGGCAAGGCTTAAAACTGGTGGGGTATTACATGGTTATAAGGCACTATACGGCTGGCACACAGACTATTTAATTTTTTGCTCCAACAAATCTATCCATCTGATTGCACCAAGCCCCCATAGACCCTACAACCAAATTTTTATTATCTTTTGCACTCATATCATTCTCCCTTTCTTCCGAAAATTTACTTACATAATTCGCTAACAGGCTTATTCCAAAATTTGAAATAGACGAGATTAAAGAAGGGGCGGCTCGAGGACAGATAAAAGGACAAACTATCATCGCCAAAAAAAAACAACAGAACGGTGCCAATCTCCGTCTCTATAATTCAGTATCAATATTATAATAAAAAAACCCGCTAAAAGTCAAGTAGCTGGATACCCTAGAATTTACGGTTGCTTAAGCGAATGAGGAGCCAGAAAAGCCCCATGCAGAAAAAGCATGTCAGACCTGCATAAACGGTTCCAAAGGTTCCCTCCGCAAAGGGCATTCCGCTCGTATTCATCCCGAAAAACCCTGTTACCAAGGTCGCAGGCACCATCAAAGTCGTTGCCACGGAAAGAATATAAAGACGATCATTGGTTTCAGCGACCTGATTAGAGGCCAATTCATCCTGCAAAGAGCGTGAACGATCCTGCAAAGCTTGAAGATCATCAAGTGCTGTTTTAACCTGCTGCTCCCCCTGCTCTTGCAAAGAATCTGCCCATTTTGGCAATCTTAAATCATATTCCTGCAACACACGGCTCACCGGTGAAAGAACACGGCGAAGCTCCGTACAACGCCGCCGAATACGCCCTAAAGCCGTTCGGATGCCTCTTTGTTCCCGATGTTTAACAACCAGATCCACCTCCGGCTCATCCAGAGAATCATCTAATTTATCAATCTGGCGGCGCACTCTAAGCGCAAATTCTCGTAAAATCTGGTCAACTAATTCTGCTGGTGTAAAGGGAACGAGGCTTGCATGACGTGCGGAAAGACCACGCCCTGCTTTTTCCAATTCAGGGACAACCATATCAGACGTTGTGATAAGAAGATTTTCATTCATCACAAACCGCCATGTTGCGAAATCCCCATCATCGGGCGATTGTTCTGCATCAAATCCAGGAAACGCCCCCCAAACGACCCCTTCCTCTACTTCCAAAGCGACACCAGGTTCCGGCTCACTTAAGACCAAGGAGACGTCTTCTGGGAAAAGACCTACCTCTTCTATTTTCTGTACAATTCTAGGCGAGATGGTCGGAAAATGAATCCACCACCACCTTTCTTCCTCTTCACTTCCCTCAATATCTTCGGAAGAAGACAGATAGCGATTGACTTCTGACTCCCAATCCCCTGCTTTGGTCGGCAATAGCCCTTCTGCATCGAGATCTTCCGCCAGCTGTTCTAGAGGCGTTTCAGCATTAAAAGCATATTTTTGAACTTTTTCACCATGCACCTGCCAAGCCCACAAAGGGAGAGGAAAAGGTATCGGAGCTGCCGGCACAACAGAGGCCCCCGGTGGCGGTATAGGCGTTTTGGTGCCTTTTTGTATCAAAGAAGCAGGCCGTTTATTTTTTTCATGATTCATAAAACCTCTCTACTTCTCAGAGGATTCAAAAAAGCCAGCGAGGCCAGCAGAATGCGGCGACGCAAACACGCACCCTTACAAGCAAATGTAACAGATGAACCGATAACAGATTTTTAGGAAGGAAGGAAAGCCTAACTTTCCTCCCCCTTAAAAGGATGTGTCAAAAATGGCGCAAGAAAACGTCCTGTATGACTTTTTTCCACCTTCACCACTTTCTCCGGCGTCCCAACAGCAACAATTTCACCGCCTCCGGCCCCACCTTCAGGGCCGACATCAATAAGATAATCGCCCGATTTAATCAAATCTAAATTATGCTCAATCACCAAAATACTATTGCCCTGATCCACGAGCTCTTGGAGAACCCCCAACAGCTTAGCCACATCTTCGGTATGCAATCCCGTTGTTGGCTCATCAAGGACATAAAAAGTTTTTCCCGTTGCCCGCTTTGCCAGCTCTTTTGCCAGTTTCACACGCTGCGCCTCCCCGCCAGATAGCGTGGTGGCCTGCTGACCAAGCTTGATATATCCAAGTCCGACACGTTGTAAAATTGCGAGACGATCCCGAATGCGAGGAATGGGCTCAAAGAAAGGCAAGGCCTCATCCACAGTCATCGCCAAAATATCCGCAATAGATTTACCTCTAAAACGCACCTCTAAAGTTTCCCTATTATAACGTGCCCCCTTGCAGGTATCGCAGGTCACAAAAACATCCGGCAGAAAATGCATTTCAATTTTCAACACCCCATCGCCTTGGCAGGCCTCACAGCGTCCACCTTTAACATTAAAGGAAAAACGTCCAGCCTTATATCCCCGTGCTTTGGCCTCCGGCAATCCTGAAAACCATTCACGGATAGGGGTAAATAAATCCGTATAAGTCGCTGGATTGGAGCGAGGTGTCCGCCCAATAGGCGACTGGTCAATTTCAATAATTTTATCAATCTGATCCAGCCCCTCAAGGCTCTTATATTCCAACGGCACCGCAGAGGCACGCATGAGACGCCGACTTAGCGCTTTATAAAGTGTATCAATCACAAGACTTGATTTACCACTTCCCGAAACGCCCGTGACAACCGTAAAAACGCCCAGCGGAAATTTAACATTCACCGTTTTAAGATTATTTCCTGAAGCGCCTTTTAGCGTTAGCCAACCCTTTGGTTTGCGTCTTTTTTCAGGGACTTTAATCCCACGCTTGCCGGCAAGCCACTGCCCTGTCAGGCTTTTCGGATTTTCCGCTACCTCGCCTGGTGTGCCCGCAGCAATCAATTCTCCACCTAAAGCACCCGCCTGAGGCCCCATATCAATCAGATAATCCGCTTGGCGAATGGCATCCTCATCATGTTCCACCACCAAAATCGTATTACCAAGATCTCGCAAACGCCGCAGCATTTCCAAAAGACGGTCATTATCACGCTGATGCAATCCAATTGAAGGCTCATCTAAAACATACAACACGCCTGTTAAACCGGAACCAATCTGTGAAGCCAGACGAATACGCTGACTTTCTCCGCCCGATAAAGTTGCGGAACCACGGGAAAGGGTCAGATAATCCAATCCGACACGTTCTAGAAAATGTAAACGTTCAATAATTTCTTTTAAAATGCGATGGGCAATTTCAGCCCTTTGTGGCGTAAGCGTTTTCTCCACGCTACCAAACCATTTCAAAGCATCCGAAATGGTCATTTCAGAAATTTTTGCAATATCTTCCCCAGCCACTTTGACGCAAAGTGCCTCCGGCTTTAAACGTGCGCCTTGGCACGTAGGGCAAGGCGATTGTGACTGATAACGCCCAAGATATTCTTTAATGTGATTGCTATCTGTCCTAGCCAAACGGCGCTCTAGCTGGCCGATAACCCCCTCAAAAACACGCCGAACAATATGGACTTGCGTCCCTTCCACATAAGGGATTTTAATAAGATCATCCCCCCCATGCAGAATGTAATCACGTGTTTCCTTTTTGAGATTTTGCCATTTTGTAGAGGTTTTTTCGCCTTTATGTTTGGCAATCGCTTCTAAGGTCTGCGCATAAAAATCGCCCTTATCCCAGCCATTATCCCGCCAAGGCGCAATCGCTCCCTCCTTCAAGCTCAATGTCTCATCAGGCACAATGAGATTTTCATCAAAATTCGTTTCTGTTCCTAAACCATCACAGGTCGGACAAGCTCCCATTGGGGCATTAAAAGAGAAAAGCCGTGGCTCGATCGATTCAATCATAAAACCTGAAACCGGACAGGAATAACGTGCGGAAAAGCTTAGTTTAATAAGCTCTTTCCCCTCCTCCGGATGGGCAGAGGGTGGCAGTACCTCTTCGACAAAAATCAAACCATCTGAAAGAGATAGACCCGTTTCTAAAGAATCTGCCAAGCGCTGTTCGATCCCTTCTCGCACAACCAAACGATCAACAACGACATCAATATCATGACGGGTGCGGCGATTTAATTTCGGCACATCAGCCATATCATAAACTTCACCATCGACCCGTACTCTGGAAAAGCCTTTTTGTGCCAACTCGGCTAAATCTTTTGCGCCATCCCCCTTGCGTCCACGGACGACGGGCGCAATGAGCATAAGACGGATTTTCTCTGGTAAAGCCATCACCCGATCCACCATCTGACTCACCGATTGCGCCTCAATTGGCAGACCTGTCGACGGCGAATAAGGCACACCGGCACGCGCCCATAAAAGACGCATATAATCGTGAATCTCAGTAATAGTGCCAACCGTTGAGCGAGGATTTTTTGAGGTTGTTTTTTGCTCGATCGAAATAGCTGGGGAAAGCCCCTCAATTGAATCAACATCAGGCTTTCCCATCAATTCAAGGAACTGACGGGCATAGGCAGAAAGACTTTCGACATATCTCCGCTGCCCTTCGGCATAGATCGTATCAAAAGCCAAAGAAGATTTTCCGGAACCGGAAAGTCCCGTGATGACAGTCAAAGTATCTCTAGGAATATCGGCATTCACATTTTTTAAGTTATGCGTCCGTGCCCCCCGCACCCGAATGCAGGGGCCTTTTAAATATTCTTTGCCCCCCTTTTTCGGCAGATTTTTACTTGAAGAAGAGGCTGACGGAGCGAAATGAGAAGACATCAGAATTAACTTTCAAGCTTTACCAGTAACAAAATAATCAGTGACGTAATGGTCAATAGACGCACAGTCTATCACATTCTGCACCATCCTTTGAAAGAGATAAAAACAAATCAATAAAGTGATTAAAAAAATAAAAAATAACTATTTTCAAATAAAAAAATTAAGTGCAAACTTTTTTATAGAAAACGAGTCCCTGATGAGAAAATACCTGCATTTTCTTAACTTTAAATCTTAAAAAAATCAGCCTCGTACCTTCTGAAATTTCTCTACGCAGCAGGAGTTATAGAGATGAAACGTTTTTACAACCATCGAAATACAATCGTTAAAGAATCTGTTGAAGGGCTACTCTGCTCTTCTCATGGCACCGAACTGGCTATGCTTGAGAACAAGGGCGGAAGCTGTGTCGTTCTCCGTAAAAATTTGGACAAAAAAAAGGTTGCCCTCCTCTCTGGCGGTGGCAGTGGACATGAGCCAATGCATGCTGGATTTGTCGGGGAGGGAATGCTAACAGGTGCTATTTGTGGTGCCCTGTTTGCCTCCCCTGGATCACAAGATATTCTTGCAGGCATTTTAGCTGTAACAGGTGATGCAGGATGTCTGGTCATCGTCAAAAATTATATGGGGGATCGCCTTAATTTTGGGAGTGCCGTTTCCGAAGCACGTGCCCTTGGGCTTAAAGTCGAAATGGTGCTTGTCGGTGATGACATTGCCCTCGGTGGTGGCACTAAAGCCCGTGGCCTCGCAGGTGTTGTCCTGATCCATAAAATTGCAGGTGCGGCTGCTCAGGCTGGAAAATCCCTAGAGGAAGTCGCAGAAATTGCTAGAAATGCTGCTGCAAACCTACATACGCTGGGTCTAGGGCTCACGAGTTGTACACCTTATGACGCCAAGCCCTCCACCCGTATTGCCGAAAATCAAGTTGAGGTCGGAATCGGTATCCACGGCGAAGCTGGGGCAGCAATTATTCCCTACGAACCCCTCACCTCTCTTATGGAAACATTGGTAAAACGCCTTCTTTCCAATGCGCCTGAGGGGGATTTTTTTCTTTTGGTCAATATTCTTGGCATTACGCCAATCATTGAAGCGCAAGCGATTATTTCCTCACTGGCACTCACCCCCCTTTCCAAAAGGGTAAAAATGTTAATTGGGCCTGCTGCCTTTTGCACGTCTCTTGATATGTCAGGCGTCTCTCTGACCATCATGCCCGCTCAAGCGCAATTCCTAGAGCTCCTTTCTGCACCAACCAAAGCACCTTATTGGGTAAGCCCGGTTCCTTACACCACCTCTCCTGTGACTTTGCCTGTCCCCATTTTACCAACAAATGCACGGGCAACAGCGAGTGCTAATCCCAGAATAGAAAAATTGATGCAGGTCATCACCACAACCTTAGAGAACAACGAGGCTTTTCTAAATTCCCTCGATGCCAAAGCAGGGGATGGGGATTGCGGCTCAACTTATGCGGATGCCGCCAGAAGGATCGCCACCTGCCACAAAGATCTCCCTTTTGCGGATATTTCTGCCCTCTTTGGTGCCGTTGGACGTTTACTGTCACGTTATTCGGGCGGTAGCAGTGGTGCTCTGTTCTCCATTCTTTTTGCAAATGCAGCAGAAAATAAAGATTGGCGCCAAGGCCTATTACGTGGTGTTGAGAAAATGGAAGAATATGGTGGTGCCCAGCCTGGGGACCGCACCGTTTTAGATGTTTTACGTCCCGCAGTGGAATGCCTTGCTAAAGGCGGCACGATTGAAGAAACGGCTAAGCTTGCACGGGCAGGCGCAGAAGCGACAAAAACGATGAAGGCCCAAATTGGTCGCGCCTCTTATGTCCCGCCAGAACAAATTCTTGGTGTTCCGGATGCAGGTGCCGAAGGTGTTGCACGTGTTTTTGAAGCCCTTGCCCATGAAAACGGCACCCATACCTCAAACGCTTAAAAGAACGAAAGGATTCTCGTCATGACCAAAACAAAATATGTGGTTGGCAATTGGAAAATGCACACCACCCGTGAATCCGCACTCAAACTTGTAAATGAAACAGTTGAAGGCCTTCACAAAAATCCGAGTGCAGAGGATTGTCGCATTATCATCTGCCCGCCTTACCCGCATCTCTATACTGTTGGAGAAATTCTCCGCAATGCTCAGCTGCCAAATGTCTTTTTAGGGGCGCAAGATTGCAGTGCACGGGATGCAGGTACAGGCGATGTTCCTGCCCAAATGCTGCTTTCTATGGGCGTGAAATATGTCATTCTAGGCCATTCAGAGCGCCGGCTTCGCCATCATGAAACGGATCATCTCATCTGCTCCAAAGCAGAATGGGTGGCACAGGCTGGTTTAACCCCTATCGTCTGTATTGGGGAAACGCTTGAAGAACGTGAGGCTGGACAGATATATGCCATTTTGAAGAAGCAAATCACAACTTCCCTTCGTCGCGATTTTACAGGCATCGTCGCTTACGAGCCTATCTGGGCAGTTGGCAGTGGTGCCATGGCGACCGCCGTCGATATCAGAGATGCTTTTGAGATGATTTCTGAACTGCTTTCCGGTTATCTTGCGGCTGAACTTCCGCCCATTCTTTATGGGGGGGCGGTGCAAAATGGCGCACAGGCAAAAGAAATTTTTAGCCTTCAAATGGATGGTGTTCTGGTTGGACGTGCCTGTTTAGAAGCCGCACCTTTTCTTGATATCATCCATGGTGCTGATTCATGAAATAAATTAACGACAGACATGACCTTTCAAAAACCTTGACAGGAATCATGCTTAAAGCTCATCCTAATAACAGATCCGAGGGGAGACCTGCTGAAATGCAGGTCTGAGAGCGCTTTAAGCGAAACCCTTGAACCTGATCCAGATCATGCTGGCGAAGGGACGGAATTTTGAGAGAAAATCAAACGGCTAAATTTTGCAATTTATTTTCCTCTCTCCCTCTAAGTCTGAGCATCATGGGTCCTTATGTCTAAATTGATAAGGTCTGTCTATGTCTCCTCAAAATCCTCTTTCAATCGCTGTCATCGGTGCTGGCGTCGGTGGCCTCGTTACGGCAATGATCCTCAACGAAGCCGGCTATAAAATCACCCTTTACGAAAAATCGAAGATTATCGGTCCTGAAAGCTGTTCTTTTATGTCAGGCGGAATGCTTGCCCCTTGGTGTGAAAGAGCCGATACAGACCCAGAAGTTCTTCGCAAAGGCATTATGGCACTGGATTGGTGGGAGAATCATTTTATAGGCTTTTCTCGCAACGGTTCTTTGCTTCTTTCCTCTAAGCATGATTATTCCGAAATCGCACGTTATAGGACACATACTTCCGGCCACGAAATGGCGGATCAAAAAAGAATTTCCGAACTTGAACCTGCTCTTTCCCATCTTTTTGACGAAGGTTTATTCTATCCCGAAGAAGGACATCTTGATCCAAGGGAAGCCCTAGCATCTCTTGCACATCAGTTGGAACAAGCATCTGTTTCCATCAAAACAGGCAAGGCCGTAAAACATTCAGATCTCAAAGAAGACCTCATCATTGATTGCCGTGGATTGGCGGCACGGGAAGATTTACCAAAGCTTCGAGGGGTTCGAGGCGAAATGCTACGCATCCGCAGCGACGAAGTCTCCTTTTCACGCCCCATCCGTCTCCTTCATCTAAGAGATTCCATCTATATTGTCCCCCGTAAAAATGGTGAAATAATGGTCGGAGCCTCTTCTATTGAAACAGATTGGGACGGCCCCGTCACCGTTCGCACCGCCGCCCGCTATTTAGAAGCCTGCGAACGCCTTCACCCTGCACTTGGACAGGCTGAAATCCTTGAGCTCGGCGCTGGTGTCCGTCCTGCCTTTCCCGATAATCTCCCCCATGTCAGCCGTGAGGGGCGTGTCATTTACCTGAATGGTTTTTACCGGCATGGCTGGTTGCTTTCCCCTTGGGCGGGGCAGGAAGTGTTAAAAGAAGTACAGCAGTACACAGGAGAAAAAAGCACAAAAAAAGCCTCCCAAGCACAACCGACAGAGATCCACGCCATTGTAAATGGCAAAAGCCAAGCCATTCCAACTCTTCTTTCTGAACTTCTCAAAAAGCTCCATTTCCAAGATAAAATCGTCGCAACAGCGCTTAATAATCAATTTATTCCCGCAGAAAAACGTGCCGAAACCTTTCTTAAAGAAGGTGATCGCATTGAAATCCTTACCCCCATGCAAGGCGGTTAAAATGTCAGATACAAAATTTTCAATTTACGGCGAAGTTTTTGCCTCACGCCTTTTTCTCGGCACCGCACGTTATCCCTCCCCCAGCTGCTTAAAACAAGCCGTCCAATCTTCTCAAACTTCAATGATTACCGTCTCTTTAAGGCGAGAAATGATTGGCAAAGGCCAAAAACCACAACGACAAAATGCGGGCGGTTTTCAAGAAATTATCAAGGATTTGAACCTACCGGTTCTTCCCAATACCGCCGGTTGCCTCAGCATTGCAGAAGCCATCACAACCGCCCAGATGAGCCGGGAAATTTTTGGTACAAACCGTCTAAAATTAGAAATCATCCATGATGAAAATAGCCTTCAGCCCGATGTTATTGCCCTCGTGGAAGCCGCACGCCTTCTCTCTCAAGAAGGGTTTAAAATCTATCCTTATACAACACCGGATTTAAGCATTGCCGAAAGATTATTGCGTGCCGGCTGTGAGGTTCTCATGCCAGGTGCTGCCCCGATCGGCACAGGCCAAGGCATCAATGACCCTAGCGCCATGAAACGCCTACGCACCACTTTCCCTGAAACGATCCTGATCGCCGATGCGGGATTACGCTTGCCGTCCGAGGCCGCCGCCCTCATGGAATGGGGGTATGATGGTATTTTAGCGAATACAGCGATCGCCAGAGCCGGAGATCCTATCCAAATGGCGCATGCTTTTTCACTTGGTATTCAAGCCGGCAGAAATGCCTATATGGCAAACCCGACAAGCATTTACGAAGAGGCCGTCGCTTCAACCCCTCTCGAAAATAGAGGATTTCACGAATGAAATTACCCGATATTTTCTATCCAATCGCTGAAAATTCAAAAGAAATTGCCTTAGCCGTTCAAGCTGGTGCTAAATTTATTCAGCTCCGTTTTAAAGGCGCACCGGAAAAGCGTCTTACGGAAATCCGCCATTCTCTTAAAATTTGCCATGATGCAAAAGCGATCTGTGTCATTAATGATTACTGGCAAGAAGCGCTTTCAGAAGGGGCAGAATGGATACATCTTGGCCAAGAAGATTTAGATACGCTCGACGATTCAGACAAAGAAGCCTTCCGGCGCAAAAAGATCAGGCTCGGCATCTCCACCCATGATAAGACGGAACTTTTCCGTGCTTTATCGCTTAATCCTGCCTATATTGCCCTCGGCCCTATTTGGGAAACCACACTCAAAAAAATGAAATGGCAGCCGCAAGGTTTAGAACGCCTTTCTCTATGGCGCAATCTTATTCCAACGGAAATTCCTCTTGTGGCGATCGGTGGACTAACGCCTGAACGTGGCAAGAAATCTCTTGAACAAGGTGCAGATGCTGTTGCCTGCGTCAGTGCGGTTTTCAAAACCAAAAATCCAACCGAAGCGATTCAAGAGTGGAAAAAATACCTTGCCGGATAACGTTTTCCAAGAAAGATTTTCAAGCCAAATCCGCCTGCCGCATATTGGCCTATCAGGACAAGAAAAACTCTTTCAGGCAAAAATCCTTGTTGTCGGCGCTGGGACTTTAGGCTGTGCCTGCCTACCGTGGCTTGTTGCCTCCGGGATTGGCGAAATCCGTCTTGTTGACCCAGACAGGATAGAGCCTGATAATCTTGCCCGCCAAGTGCTTTACACCGAGGCAGAGCTTGGACAAAACAAAGCTCTTTCTGCCAAAACAACATTACAAAGACAAAATCCGCATTTAAATCTCATCGCAGAAACGCAATATGCGACACGGGAAAGTGCCCAAAACTGGATAAAAAAAGCCGATTTGGTTCTTGATTGTGCCGATAATGTTGCCACGAGCTTTTTACTCGATGATTTATGCAGATCTGCTGGTAAAATCTTTGTGAGCGCCTCGGCAGAACGTTTTGGCGGTTATGTCGGTGCTTTTAACGGAAACGCTCCAGCCTATCGGAATATTTTTCCGGCCCTAAATGAAGGAACAGATTGCGCAACATCCGGAATTTTAGGCGCAGCCGGCGGTGTCATCGGAGCGCTTCAGGCGCAAATCACCATTTCCCTGATTTTAGGCTTAGACCCTTCCCCTTTAGGAAAACTCTTTGTCTGGAAAGGTGACGAGTGGCGCATGGAAACGATTATTTTCTATGATGCGCCGATTAAAAAAACAGAAAACTATCCTGTTATTTCCTTAAAAGAAATCACGGCAAACGATCTGTTAATTGACCTCCGTCCTAAAAATTCATGGCCAAAAATAAACAACGCCTTACGGGAACTTCCAAAGAATCTAAGCCCCGAACAACAAGATCATCGGCGAATTATTTTTCTCTGTGAAACAGGTGCACTAGCTACAAAAGAGGCCTTAGAACACCAAGAGCGAGGCTACCGCAACCTCGCCCTCTGTGCTTTAAATTTAGAAGAGAATCTCTAAATTATGCTTCTGGCTCATCATCGAATTTATCAAAGACGGCTTCGACTTTTCCGTTTAGTTTCAAAGTCATTGGACGGCCAAAACGGTCAAGAGATTTACGCCCTGCGGCAACACGGATCCAGCCTTCGGACATGCAATATTCTTCGGCATCATGGCGTTCTTTGCCATTAAAACGAACACGAAGATTTTTCTGCAAAGCCTCCTCATTAAAAAAGGAAGAATCCGGCCAAATGGAAAGGCGATCTGGGGGCGTATTTTCACTCATACTAAAATCCTAAAATATTCTAAAATTAGATAATTGCTTATAGCAAAAGAAAATCACTTTTACATTCCCTCTTTACGTCAGAAGATGTTCCACGTGAAACATTTACTCTTGCAAGCCATTTGCCTTTCTAATTCTTTTAACTAGTGTTTCTATTTTTTGCTTTAAATCACCATCTAGGCAAAATTCTTCCCAACCAGATGAATCCTCACAGATTTTTTTAGCTAGCTTCACCTTATTCGCATCAGCTTCACTTTTATCTTTTTTAATGTATTTAAAAAGATGATGGTCAAGCTGTTCTAAATCCGTCGGCTCTGCTTCGTAAGACTTACTGTGATTAAATTTAATTGCTGCTTGTAACTTATCTTTATCAATATAATTTTCGACCTCTCTTCCAAAAGTCACCCAAAAAGCTTCTGAATTTTCTTCTCTTTCAAGATCGTTCTTAATGCGTCTTACAGCTGGCTTGAAGTCTTCCTCATCATGCGGACAATCTCTATCCATTAAAATCGTCATATTTCGATTAATTTGTAAAAGCTTAATAAAATCAGAAAATTCTTGCTCATTTATCGTCTCATTCTCTTCATCAGAGAGTGAAAGATACTTTATCAAAGCCCCACCGTAGAACATGATGGAATAGTCTATGCCCTCTTGTAGACCATCATCTATAAGAGAAATCCAATGACGCAGATAAATACGATCAGAAGGCCCTTCAACCCAAATAATATAATTCGTTTGCAAAAGGTCAGAGGCCAGATAACCCAAATCATCCAGAACACCTCTTTTCTGTAACGCATCTGGAAGATGCTCTATATGCGTTTCGGTTCCATCATTCCTCACTCTAAAAAGATTTGCCTCTTTTATATCTATAAAAATATTGGAATGGGTCGCAATAAAATACTGACTGGTCGTATTTTCGATTAGGTAACGTACAAGTTTACGTTGAAGTGCTGGATGAAGATGAATTTCTGGTTCTTCAATACAGATAATATCCCCATCATAAATTGTGCAGTAAGCAGCGATGATAACAACTTCTTTAATGCCTGTGCCTAGATATTTTAAAGGTAAAATTTTTCCTTCAATATCCACCTCAATATCTAAGTTCTCACCGTTATACGCAATTCTGATTTCAGCATTATCGTTTCCAAGAACATTTTGAAGAAAGTTATTTATTCTTCTAAATGTTTTACTTAACCCTAAGTTTTTATATGTAGGGTTGGATAACTCAAGTAACTTACTAGGCAAAGCTCTACCACTTAAAGCTTTAGATATTTTTTCTCCCTGAACATCAGCTTGAACATCCCTAATTGCTGAGATTAAACGTATTTTTTTTGTTTTTGGAAATCTAGATTTTTCATCTTTCATTTCGGATAGAATCTCTTCTATTGATTGCTTAGATTTCAGTTTTTGAAGAATCCAGTTAGCCCGACCGTCTCCTTTTTTTACATAATCCTCCTCGAATTCATCCTCGCTATAACCACACTTAAGAAAGAGGAACTTTAAACTCACTTCATCTAAAGAGCTTAGAAAATCCTTCAGAATCCCTTCTAGTTTCTTTTCATAACCGTTTACAGAGCCTTCTAACCACCAGTATTTGTCTTCTAATAAATCTTTAAATTTATCTTCCAATACCAATTTTTTATCCAAAGCATCCTGAATTTCTAAAATTATTTTTTGAATATACTCTCGGTGTTTCTCCAAAGAAAAACCTAGCCCCTGACGTAAATATCCCAGTTCAAAATAAAACTCCCCTTTTTTTAAATGGAACTCCTCTCCTCTTAAATTTCTAGGAGGCTCGAGGCCTTCCGAAGAGGCATCAGGGCCATACCTATCGTAATACTCACACTCTGCAATCCGTATAGCTCTAAAATCATCCAAATAATCATTTATAAAATTTAAAACTGTAGACTTTCCAGCATTATTCTCACCAATAAAAACATTCATTTGTCCTAAAGGGCCGATAATCTGTTCAGAGCCGATACCTCTGTAATAGGCGACTTTTATGGCATCAAAGGGTGGAATAAATTCTTCTTTATTGTGAATATTTTTCTCAGACATCTTTCCGCCCCCTAAAGCGTATTAAAATTTCGTTTAAACTTCCCTTCTTATTTCTTTTTTCTTTATAGTCTGTATTCTCTTTTTTCTTAAATATTTTCAGAAAAGACCACGATGCTTCTACCTGTTACAGAATTTCAAGATTCCTTAGATCCGTCACAGACAGTGCTGATTTTACTGCATGGGGTGTTTGGGCGTGGAAAGAATTTCGGGCAGATCGCACGGGTGCTCTCCAAAGACGTTCAATGTATGACGCTGGATTTACGCAACCATGGCACAGCACCTCCCGGTCCTTTAGAAATTAGCGCGATGGCAAAAGATGTCATTGATACATGCCTCTCCCTTAAATTAGAGAAAGTCATTCTTTTAGGCCATTCGATGGGCGGTAAAGTCGCCATGTCTGCCGCTTTAGAGACAGAAAATCATCCTGCGGAATGGCATCACATTTTAAAGGCGCTGATTATCGCCGATATTGCTCCCATTTCCTTCACTTCTTCCCATCGCAATATGGCAAGCGATTTGGCTCGGCTGGAATTTCCAGCCCTTAAAACACGGCGCATGGCCGCCGATTTTCTATTGGAAAATGTTCCTGAGGTGACAGACCCTGCGATTGCCGCTTGGCTCACGCAAAATCTCGCGCCCGGAGAATATCCCTATTGGGAAACAAATATTGCGCAAATCGCTTTAGACTTTGATAATGTCGCAAACTGGCCAAAAGAAAAAAATCTTTCGCCTTATACAAAGTCAAGCCTCTTTCTCCGTGGTGAAAAATCTGACTATATTCCAACCAAAAGTGAGGCAGAAATTTTCCGCCTCTTTCCAAAATCGGAAATTAAAACCATTGAAAATGCAGGCCATTGGCTCCATGCGGAACAGCCTCAGGCCTTCCTGCATTTGGTAAAGAACTTTCTAGAGACTCAGTTTTCCTGAGTATCTTCCATCCGATAACCGCCCTTGCCGTTGCTGCGAATCACGCCAGAACCAAAAACATGCGGCCCAGCAGCGACAATATCGCTTTCCGAAAGTTTCTTTAGGGTTTCAAGACGGGTCTTTAAGGCCGTCTCTCGATCCAAATCATAGCCGATGCACCAATGCGGATAGGGCAACTGAAATTCTGCGGCATGAATAATATCGCCCCAAATCAAAAGCTTTTCACCGTCACTTTCAAGCATAACACCGCTATGTCCGGGCGTATGACCTGGCAAGGCCACTAATTTAACGCCTTTTTCGACCTCTTCCCCCCACTCGACCGGCTGGATTTGCCCCTCATAGGCTTTAAGAACTTTTTGAACTGCCGCAAAATAGGGTTTTAAATCCGGAAATCTAGAGGCATTAAACTCATTATTCCAGAAGGCGAATTCTAAACGTGACATGGTTAAAACTGCATTCGGATAGAGTTTCTTCCCCTCTAAATCAATAACGCCCCCGACATGATCCGGATGGAAATGAGTCAGAAACACCCTTGAGACCGCTTTAGGATCATAGCCTGCCTTAACAAAAGATTTATAAGACCTACCAAAACGTGGCCCCATATGTCCGCCACAGCCGGCATCTACCAAGTAAAAATTTTCACCGCCCTTTTCCGCAGGCATTGCCAAAAGAAAAGCCTGCATCGGCGAAGGAATAGCCTCTTTTGAAGAAAGCGCATGAAGTCTATAAATTTCATGCCCCTCCTCGCAATCTGCCTCTGGGATCAAGTCCGGCGTAATCAGATTAATCGCATCTAAAAATGCTGTTACCTTCGCCTTACCAATTCTTCTTTCTTCGAGCATGGAGAATATCCTTAAACTTTACTTTGCCGTTTTATTTAATGTCTAAGCTGACCAGCGGCACAAACAATCCATGTTTCCGGCTGTCCCATCGCCTTCCCTCTAACACTTGTATCAGGATTAGCTGCTAGATTTTCGGCCTTTAACGTAGCGGCAAGCTTATCATTGTCAAACATGCATTTTTTACCATCTACGCCGCAAAAATGATTAAAAGCTTGCTTTTTAAGCCAATCCTGAGAGGCCAGCGTATAAAAATCTGTTTTCGAGGCAGGCACAAGATAATTGCCGAAAAGCTTCTTTTCAGGAACTTTTTTCACAGTGGAAAGCGCACAGGCATAATTAACAATTGGTGCCGTTGCCAAATCTTGGCGCTGAACAGGGATATTGGCTAGCCAACCTTGCCAGGCCTTATTTTCAAGTGCAAAAGAGGTCTGTATAGGTGTTTGCGGCATGAAATGCACCGCACCGGGATTTTCCAAACCTGCGCTAATCAATACTTCGGCCGCTCTCTGCCAATCGGGAGAGGGTGCAAGGGCGGGGTCTTTGTTGCTATGCGCCGCAGCCGGCATGATCTGGAGCGCAGAAACAGCGAAAAACCCCGAAAAAAGGGCGAAAATATTTTTAATCTTTGTAGGTTTCATAACTGGCTTCCCCTTATGATGAACTCAGCAGATCATAACGTATTTTAGACCAAATTACGCCTGCTTTTCCTTAATTTTCCGTTTCAAAGCTCACTTTTCCACGTGAGTGGTCGGCAAGCCAGCGTTCCGCCTCTTCAAAATGTTTTTGGGGGATTTTGACGGTTAGGCGGACACCCTCACCACCGAACTCCCGTACCTCAATATTACCGCCCCATATGTCCAAACTCGCCGAAAAAAAATCAAAAAGTTCGAAGGGGCAGGTAAAAACCGCCTTTTGCATCGGGACGAAAATATCAAAAATCCCTTCGTTCAGGCAGTTTGCGGCGGCACCTGAATAAGCCCGCATCAATCCGCCTGCGCCGAGTTTGATCCCGCCAAAATAACGCACAACGAGAACGGCAATATCTTCCAGCTCTCTGCCCTCAATAACCGAAAGGATTGGACGCCCTGCTGTGCCGGTCGGCTCGCCAGCATCATAGGCACGTGCCGCCCCACCTGCCCGAAAAGCCCAACAATTATGCCGAGCGTCCTCTTTGGATTTTTCGGCAATAAATGCCATGGCGGATGCCTCATCCGCTACAGGGGCGGCATAGGCTAAAAAAACGCTTTTTTTAACTTCCAAAACAGATTCGCAAGGTTGGGAGAGAACATATTTCTCCCCCTCACCCAGTTCGCTTTTCTGTTCTTTCGGTTTTGCCTTTTTTGCCATCTCAGATCAAATTTTACCTGTCTTTTGTGCAACCGCCCACATGGCAAAGGCTTGGACGATAGCGACTTCATGCAACCGGTCAAAACGTCCGGAAGAACCTTTATGCCCTGATTCCATATTGATCCGGCACATAAACTGCCCTGATTTGGCCTCATCTCTGAGACGAGCAATCCATTTTGCAGGTTCCCAATAGGTAACCCTTGGATCAGAGAGTCCCCCCATCGCCAAAATAGCAGGATAATCTGTATGACGAATATTATCATAAGGGGAATAAGAGGCGATCAGATCATAATCCTCTTCACTCTTGAGGGGATTACCCCATTCCGGCCATTCGGGAGGTGTCAGCGGTAAATCCACATCCGACATCGTATTCAGCACATCGACAAATGGTACTTGCGCAACGATACCTGCAAAAAGTTCTGGTGCGAGGTTTGCAACTGCGCCCATCAGCATACCGCCGGCAGAACCGCCTTGAGCGACCATATAATCTGCCGATGTATATTTCTCCGCAATCAAATAGCGGGCAGCAGCCACAAAATCGGTAAAGGTATTTGGTTTGTTCTTTTTGCGTCCCTGTAAAAACCAATTCCAACCTTTTTCCGTTCCACCCCGAATATGGGCAACCGCAAAAATCCAGCCACGGTCAATAAGACTATAGATATTTGGGTTAAAATCAGCCTCCATCGGAATACCATAAGAGCCGTAACCATAAAGAAGAAGAGGCGTTTCTCCGTTCTGTTGCGTGCCTTTACGCATAAGCAAGGTAACCGGTACCTCTTCACCATCTGTCGCTTTGACATAAAGACGCTTTGTTTCATACTGGTCTGCATCAAAAGGCACAGGAGATTTCCAAACCTTTCTTAACTTCTTCTCCCCTGTCGCAATATTTTCATCCACCCAATGCGGCGCTGTTGAGGGGGACTGCCAGATATAACGGATCGTTTCACTTTTGAAACCCAAAAAGCCCAAAGAGCTTAAATCATAAGCAGGATCTGAAATCGCAATTTCTTTTGATTTCGTACGAATATCTTGACTGTCTTTTACATCTTCAAAAGAGATAAAGCGCAAAGTTGGGTTGCCCTCAATACGCTCTGTCCAGACAATCCAGTCTTGAGCAACATTTAGTCCCAAAAGGAAATGCCCCGGCGCATGCGGCAGAAATGCCTCCCATGCTTCTCTCTTCGTTTGATGATTTTTAGACTGTAAAATCTGGAAATCAACGGCATTATTTCGGTTGGTTAGAATGAGGAAACGATCTTGCCAATCAAAAATTTCATAGCGCTCCCCCCTTATCAAAGGTGCCGCAGAGAAAGGGGTGCTTTCCGGCTCATCTGCTTTAATTAAGAGCGTTTCTGAGCTTTCATGATCGCCACGCCCAAGCTTAATAAAACGTTTGGAAGAAGTTAAAGAAAGATGCAAAAAGAATCCCTGATCTTCCTCTTCAAAAACCAAAATGTCATTATCCTCGCCTAAACGACGGCGGAACAATTTTCTCGGACGACCATTTTCATCCCGCCAAATCCAAAAAATCCACTGATTATCCGGCGTAAGAATAAAATCACCCGTGCTCCCCTCAACAGGCTTTCCGACAAATTCTCCCGTTGCGATTTCTCGGACTTTAATCTGATAAATTTCAGACCCTTGAGTATCTTCACCCCACGCATAAAAGCGATGATCTTGCGAATGACAAAACCCAACAGCATGGTAAAAAGCTTTGCCTTCTGCCTCTTTGGCTTCGTCCAGAAGGATTTCTTCTGGCCCCATATTTTCCAAAGGATCTGTGCCTGTACCGACCTTATGGCGAATATGGAGCGGATGCTGTGCGCCCTCTTCAAAACGTGCCGTATAGGCGTATGCCCCATCTGGACGCGGCACACCATTTTCTTTCGGCGGCAGACGTTTTTTCATTTCCTCAAAAAGCGTTTTTTGCAACGCTTCTGTCCCCTTTAGAACAGCTTTGGTATAGGTATTTTCTGCTTCAAGATGTTCTTTAATATCTGGGCGAACTTTTGTGGGATCTGTCAAAAGTTCCTGCCAGTTTTCATCCTTCATCCACGCATAGGGATCGTTTCTTGTACGCCCAAGTTGGGTAATCGAATGATCTTCTTTACGTGCTTTTGGAGGTGTTAAAAGCACATCAGAGGAGGGGGAATTTAATAATGTCATAAACGAACGGGAAAGCCTTTTTTCAATAAATAAAATATTCTAATCATTTTTTAAAATGCTTAGCCACCTGTCAAATTGAGGCCTGCCACACAGAAAACGATACCGGCAATACATAAAAAACGAAGCGCTGAGGCAGGTTCTCCAAAAAAAATCATGCCAAGTAAAACCGTTCCAACAGCACCTAATGCAACCCAAACAGCGTAAGCGGTTCCCATTGGAATAGTACGTGAGGCCATCTGCACCAATGTCAAACTAATAACCGAGAAAAAGACTACACTCAAAATCCAGCCAATATCCCGCCAGCTTTGAATAAAACGCATTGATGTTGTAAAGCCAATTTCCGTTACGCCCGCCAGCAATAAATATATCCAAGCCATATGTTCGCTTTCACCCTTTAAAGAATAATTGTCCCCATTTTATAAGCGGTTTTACGCTGAAATAACAGAAGCACACCTTTCATCAAAACGACGGGATTTTCTACCAGCTCTTTCACTCTATTTAGAGATTACCTATATTCAAAGAACTTCAAACTCATTTAAAAAGTTCTGTCTATGAATCCGTTTTCAAAATCTTCTCTTCTCAAAACAGCAAGCTGTTTTGCCCTTCTTTCCGGCATTGCTCTCACCTCTTTTTCCGCTGCGAATGCGGCGGCTCCCTCCAGTAAAGAAACGGCGGCAGAGCAGGTTTTTTCCCAAAAACAACGCACAGCCATTATTGAGATTGTTCGGAATGCTTTGAAAAAAGACCCTTCCATCCTCACAGATGCCCTCATGTCATTGCGTCAAAAGGCGGATGAAGAAAACAGTACGGCAGTCACACAAAGCATTCAGAAAAATTGGGCACTATTTCTCAAAGCCACACCACAAAGCATTTGGGGAAATAAAGACGCTAAAAAAACACTAACAGCTTTTCTTGATCCTCGTTGCGGCTATTGCAAACGGATGGTGCCTGTTCTGGCCGATTATATCAAAGCACACCCAGATGTTCGCCTCATTGAACGACAAGTTCCGCTTTTGGGAGATGCAAGCCAATATGCGGTCAAGGCTATTTTTGCTGCGGAACAGCAGGGAAAATACAAAGAAATGCGTGATTTAATCATGAAAGCTTCTACGGTAGATGAAGCGCAGATTGATAAATTTGCGACCCAGCTCAAACTTGACCAAAAACGCTTCCATGCTGATTTCTCCAGCAAGAAAGTCACTGAGGAAATGAATCAAAATATTCATCTTTCCCGTCTGGCCCGTATGGAAGGCACCCCTTATTTCCTCTTTGGCCAGTTGCCTGTTCCCGGCGGTTTAAGCCTTAAAGAAATGAATGATCTCACTAAAGAGCTACCAACAGACCCTTCCTAAAACCCAATGCTAAAAAAATTAATCAATGGGCAGGATTTTATCCTGCCCAAATTGATGGGAATTTTAAACGTCACTCCGGATTCTTTTTCAGATGGGGGACGTTTTTTTTCACCCAAAACGGCTCTGGCGCAAGCAAAGAATCTTCTCCTTGAAGGGGCGGATATTCTTGATGTCGGCGCTGAATCAACACGTCCGCATTTCATACCGCTTTCTGCTCAAAAAGAAATTGAACGTCTCCGACCTGTCTTATCCCTTTTAAAAGCAGAAAACATTACCTTTTCCATTGATACGTATAAATCTGAGACAGCCTCTTTTGCACTTTCTTATGGCGCAGAAATCATCAATGATGTTGGCGGCCTCCAAACAGATCCGCATATGGCTTTTGCCATTACAAAACATACACAAAGCACCGGGCAATGCCCTTCTATTGTTGTGATGCAATCTCTTCCCCAGGCAAACGCCTCTTTCCCTTTAAAGGAACAATTTCAGATTTTCTTTGAAAAATCTCTCGCTATTGCAAAAAAAGCTGGTATCCCTCAAGAAAAACTTATTTTAGATCCGGGGATCGGGTTTGGAAAAACACCTGAGCAAAATATGGAATGTCTTTCCCTCATTCCTTTTTTAAAACAGACCTATCATCTCCCTGTCCTGATTGGTCTTTCTAAAAAAAGATTTTTAGAAAAATTTAGTCCGCATCCACAGGCTGCATCTGAACGCCTTCCCGCAACTTTAAGTGCTGATCTTTTTGCTGCCCTTAAAGGAGCAGATATTTTACGGGTTCATGATATTTTAGCCCATAAAACCTTTCTTCACCTTTTTCAGGCCTTATACCATCAGGAATCTACTGCACCATGATCTCCCCTCCTTTGATCCATGTTCAAATTCAGGACTTAAAAATCATGGCCTGTCATGGCGTACTTGCCCATGAAAAAACAATCCCTCAGCCCTTTCTTATTTCCTTAGACCTTTCCGTAACCCCGCCAGAATGGCTTGGCATGACAGCTCAAGATGACCTCTCCCAAACCATTTGCTATGCCAATCTCTGTCAATTTGTCGAAAATTTTGTTCAAAAAAATTGTTTTAATTTAATTGAAACACTTTCTAAAAAACTTGGAAGCGCTCTGCTCGAAGCCTTTGATAATCTCAATCAGGTAAAAATCCTCATCAAAAAACCAGAGGCACCCCTTCCCTCTCATTTTGGAGAGAACTCTCTGCAAAAGCAGGTACAGATCAGCCATATTGCGACTAAAATCTATCCCGTTGGAATTGCCCTCGGTAGCAATTTAGGAGAACGAGAAGCCTTTTTAGAAGCAGCCATTAACAGCTTAAATCTTTTAGACGAGTTTGAGGTGCTTAAAACCTCTCCGGTTTTAGAAACGGAACCTTGGGGGAAAACAGATCAGGGGAAATTCCTCAACCAATGTTTAACAGGCCAAACCACTCTTGATCCCTTTGCACTTTTGCGGGCGTTGAAAAAGCTGGAGCGTGAAATCGGCCGTGTTCCCTCCAAAAAATGGGGGCCTCGCCATATTGACATTGACCTTATTTTTTACAGTCATTTTAAAATTAAAAGTACAGCCTTAAACCTTCCACATGTGGAGGCGGCCTTGCGGGAATTTGTTCTCAAACCTTTTGCCGAAATTGATCCTAATTTAAAAATTGGCGAAAATACTGTAAAAAAATTACTTGGTCATTTAAAAACATGACTCCGTTTTAAAAATAAACAACGCTGTAACAAGTAAATAGATCGAAATAAAAAATGAACGACAATCTTAACAAGGCAATCACGTTGCCTGAAAATGCCCAAGAGCGTATGCAAAAAGCTGTCAAAGAAATGCTGCTTGCGCTGGGTGAAAATCCAGAACGTGAAGGCTTGCAAGAGACTCCCAAACGTGTGGCAAAAGCATGGCTGGAATTCTTTAGTGGGCTGTATGAGAATCCAGGGGATCATCTCAAAACCCGTTTTTCCTCTGAAAATTGCAAAACGCCTGTGATCGTTCGAGATATTCCCTTTATCTCCTTTTGTGAGCATCATCTCCTGCCCGTAACAGGCAAAGTTCATCTCGCCTACCTCTCCAATGGAAAAGAAGTCACAGGCCTTTCTAAATTGGCACGTATGGTCAATGGCTATGCACGAAGACCACAACTTCAAGAGCGCTTAACAAAGCAAATTCTTGAAGCCCTCATCCATGATTTAGAGGCAAAAGCGGCTCTTGTGATCATTGAGGCCGAACATGCTTGCATGAGTCTGAGAGGTATTCGAGCTGCGCATAGTTGCACAACGACCTTTGAAGTCGCAGGAGAATGGGAAGAGAATCTTGCAAAACGCCAGGAAATTTTTTCTCTCTTAAAGCCCTCTTCGCTTTAAAAGAATTTAAACCACAAAAAAGCCTGCTCCATTTCATGGAGCAGGCTTTTTTTATTCCACTATGATGCCTGTTCAAAAGAGCAGGCATCATATTTAAGGATTATGGATAAAGCTTCTTCATAATAAGAGCAGCTGTGCCATAAATTCCTAAAAAGAGTAATGGAATGGCGAAAACAACATATTCAAACATTGCTATTCCTTTCTTCTGTAACTCTTTCCTTGTCTTGGATATCGACATATTCACCACTGACCGCAGCGATGACAACTGCCATCGTTGTGCCCATGAGCCAAATCAAATACCAAGGACCGCAATGAGAAGTCACCATTGCAACCAAGGTTGCAAAAAGAACGATTGCAGCGAGGCCGCAAAATTCAAGGAAAAGCTTCGCCAAACTGGAATTTTGTTTATACATAAATACTTCCTTTCCTGTTTGACTCAGTAGCCGTGATCATTATTGATGACATCATTAATGGTCACTTTACCGCGCATCGCCCAGTAGCACCAAGATGTGTAGCATAGGATTACAGGGATAAAGATACCCGCCAAAACAACCATGCATGTCAATCCATATTCACTGCCAACAGCGTTCCAAAGCGTTAAGCTCTGATCAGGATTTTTATAAGAAGGCATCAAGAATGGGAACATGGCAGAACCAACGGTGCCGATAACACCAGCCCAAACACCAAGACCACTCCACCAAGCAATATCTGCTTTTTCAAGTTTAATCAAAACAGATTGTGCAAGGATAGCAAACAGCGCCAATGCAGGGAAAATCCAAAGAATTGGATGTGCATTGTAATTGTTTAGCCATGCGCCTCTTACCATTTCCGCATGCTGTCCAAGAAGCGGATAGGAAGCCATTGCAGGATCAGCATCAACCATGTTGAAGCCTGTCATTCTAAAGACATAAAAACCGCCAACAAGAAAAAGAACTGCTGCAACAGGACCAGCAATCACACCCCAAGCTTGAGCTCTTTTGTAAAGAACACCAACACCGTCAACCATAATAATGGAGGCACCTTGCTGAATGCTAAGGGCAACAGACATCAATCCGCAAAGAATTGCGAATGGGTTGAGGAGATAAGCCAAGAATGATTCATCTTGAATGTACTGACCATTCCACAAGAAGTGGAAGCCGATACCTTCTAAGACATTTCCGATAGCCATACCGAAAATCATCATTGGACCAAAGCCGGAGACAAAGAAAGCCCAATCCCAGCAGGTACGTGCAATGTTGGATTCAACAAGGCCACGATATTCAAACGCAACAGGACGTAAAATCATGATAAACAGAAGGAGAATCATGACAATATAAAGTGCGGAGAAAGAAGTACCGTACAGAGTTGGGAAGGCCGCAAAAATGGCACCACCACAGAGAATGAACCAAGTTTGGTTACCTTCCCAATGAGGGCCGATCATGGCTAAGAGTGTGCGACGCTCATCATTATCACGCCCCACAAAATTGAGCATTGTACCCACGCCCATATCCATACCGACCATAAGGCCGACCATGGCTAACAGAACCGTAAGCAAAAAGCCCCAAATCAGTTTACAGGCCACATAGACCGAAAAGCCCGCTATAATCATATTAGACCTCGCTATATTGGCTGATGTGCTGTTCGCTTGAAGCATGTTCCAACAAATTTGTTGGGCCTAAGCGAGCGACACGGAACATCAGGTACATTTCAACAATGATGAATGCTGTGTAAATCACGGCAAAACCAATCAAAGAGAAAATCATGTAACCGACACTATGGGAAGAAGCAGAAACGAATGTTGTCAACTTCTCGAAAACAGTCCAAGGCTGACGTCCGCACTCAGCAACAACCCAACCATATTCTGTCGCAAGAACAGGCAACGGAATGGAGTAAACAAGCGCTTTGAGAACCAATGGATAATTTTCGATTTGATTTTTCAAGCTCAGCCATGCGCCGATACCGAAAAGCAACATAAACCAACCAGCCAAGAAGACCATGAAGCGGAAGCCCCAGAAAGTCACGAAAACATTTGGAAGAATGTCTGGCTGTGTGGCTTTAACAACGTTATCAAGCTGATCTGCTGTAATCTGAGAGACATCCTGCAATGGTGCATGTGGCATTGCGAGGAAGCCGTACCCGAGGTCACCCTCATGTGCACGGAACAGATCTAGATCATCCTGAGATTGTGTTTTTGCATAGGACTGCAATGCTGTAAGCGCCAAGATACCGGAGCGGATTTTTGGATCTGCCTGTACTTGAAGTTCACGCATACCCAAAACAGGGGTGCTGAAGCTATGTGTAACCAATGGACCCAAAACATATGGAATCCCAAGTTCAAAATGGTTTGTCTGTGCTTTCTGATCTGGAATCGCAAAAAGAGCCCAAGGTGCGAAAGGTGGCTGCGTTGTTTCCCAGATACCTTCCATCGCATCAAGCTTTGTTGGCTGATCTTCATAATCGGAAACACCAAGCGCATCCCCGGCAACGATTGCGGCAACAATCGCAAAAATACCGAAAACAGAAGCAATACGGAATGAACGAAGCGCAAAATCACGATATTGGCCACGAAGAAGGTAAAAGGCGCTCACACCCATCACCAGCATCGCTGCACACACGTAACCTGCAACAGAGGTATGAACAAATTTAGCCTGTGCATCCATGTTGAAAACAACCTGTTCTAGGCTGTCCATCTGAAGACGCATTGTGTGCGGGTCAAAATAACCGCCACGTGGCACCTGCATGTTTCCGTTGGCAATCAAGATCCACAAAGCTGAAAGGTTGGAGCCAAGGGCAACAATCCATGTCACAGCCAAATGAACGGGACGACTTAGACGGTCCCAGCCAAAGAACATGATCCCAACGAATGTTCCTTCCATAAAGAACGCCACCAAGCCTTCAACGGCGAGAGGCGTTCCAAAGATATCACCGAAGAAATGCGAGTACATGGACCAGTTGGTTCCGAACTCGAATTCCATCGTCATACCGGTAGAAACACCGAGAGCAAAGTTAATGCCAAAGAGGAGTCCCCAGAATCTGGTAATCTCTTTGTAAAGTTCACGACCTGTGATGACATAAGCTGTCTCACATGCCGCTAAAAAGAATGTCAGCCCCAAAGTCAATGGGACAAACATAAAATGGTAAAGAGCGGTCAACGCGAACTGAAATCGCGATAGATCCACTACAACCGGGTTAATTAAATCCACTATAAATCTCCTGAATTCAGGAAAAAGAAAATATGCCTGTTATCGAACGGCTCCCACAAGGAAACCGGGCTTAAGAAACTTCTTCCGGACAAAACCTTCCATCCTGTAACCGCAAGACACGATCCATAAATGCCAGTGGCTCCTGCCGGTGCGTAATGCAAACAACAGCAGCCTCAGGCAAAGCATTAAGAATCGACGATATGAGAGTCGTGCCAACTTCTGAAGGTAAGCTTTCCGTCGGTTCGTCAAGGATGAGCAACTCAGGTTTACGGAGCAGTATCTGAGCCGCAGCAAGCCGACGCCCCTGCCCACCTGAGATACGAATCCCCTGCTCCCCAACTTGCGTATCCAAGCCATTCTCCATCTGCTTGACCTCATCCGCCAGCCCTGCCAAAGCAAGTGCCTCCCACATTTCCTCCTTGCTCGCTCCGGGACAAGCAAGAAGTAGGTTATCACGCACGCTTCCAGCAAAAAGATGAAAATCCTGCGCCATAACCCCAACAGACTGAAAAGCCCCGCCTTCCTCAGCCTCTCCCAAGGGAGAACCTTTTACGGAAATACGTCCCGAACTTGGGAGCATAAGTCCACCTAAAAGACGGACTAAACTGGTCTTTCCAGCCCCCGAAGGGCCTATTATTGCCACGCGCTCTCCCTTACCTAAGGTAAGAGAAAGCCTATCAAGAACAGGAAATTTCTGTCCCGGATAGAATAACGTAACCTCATTGATTACTAGGATATGCGCATTATCACGATTTAGGGCAATGTCTGAACTAATATGTGTTGCAAGTGTGACAGATTTACCATCCTTTAAATAAGCGGTTTCAG
The DNA here is from genome assembly GCA_004843165.1 of Acetobacteraceae bacterium. Classification (NCBI taxonomy): domain Bacteria; kingdom Pseudomonadati; phylum Pseudomonadota; class Alphaproteobacteria; order Acetobacterales; family Acetobacteraceae; species Acetobacteraceae bacterium. Next base: position 1,128,271 of record CP039459.1, on the reverse strand, counting down.
ACTTCTTTTCTGGAAGACCACACAAAGCCATAACCCGTTCATTTGCCCGTTTAAAACGATGCCAAGCAAGCCGTGCATCGACCAGAGGCGCCACAAACTCAAACGCCGCAAGCGCCCCAAGTGCCAGCATGGCAATCTGCGGCGCTGAAATTTTATTTATGAGATAGTCCCGATCCGCCAAAATAACTGTCAAAACCAAGGTAACGGTTGCAAATACCGGAACCAAATGACGTAAAATATTGACTCGAAAAACTTCTTTTAAAGCCGAATGATTTACCTGAGCTTGAATGTTCTCCACCTGTTTCAGACGCATGTCCGCCGTCCCGCAAAAGAGAATATCAGGCATTCCCTGCATATCCTCCACAAGCTCTCCCTGAAGTTTTTCCATATTTTTGACATTATCTAAAACATGTTCTGCTGCAAAAAAACCGGCAAGCCACGGCAGAAAAAGCCCCACACTCAATAACGCTGAGAAAAGTAATAGCCCACAGGAAAGTGAAAAACATGCCACTAAAATAGCGGCAAGAATCGAGGAAATAAAAGCTGTTCCAACGACCAGCCAAACATCCAAATAGACCTGCCCCATCTTTTCCGTATCTGTTACAAACCGACCTAGGAAATCCCCCCCACGCGTCATTTGTGAAAGACGAACGGAATTTGGAATGAGTTGCTGAAAACACCAAGCGCGCAAGCGTCCTGTCGCCCTTAAAGCGGCATCGTGGTTAAGCAAACGATCCCCATAACGGGCGACAATTCTTGAAATAGCAAAAAATCGAACCCCTGTTGCCGGCAGGGCAATATTAAACATATTACGCACAACCAATCCGCCCATCCCCGCAGCGGCGGCAGCGGCCAGCAGCCAGCCTGAAAGAAACATCAGACAGAAATTTGCCATTGAGGCCAAGCAGGAAAGAAGCAGTCCCCCCAGTAAAAGCCAACGATAGGGCCCCATAATATAGCGCATAATCTTCATTATTTGCGCTCCTCAAGCTTTTTTTCAGAAACCAAACGGCCCTTTTCCAAGCGCAGACTCTGCGCCGCCAAAGCACCAATATCCTCACGGTGTGAAATTGCCACGACAATCCGTCCTTTTGCAGAACGCTCTATCGCCTCGGCCAATAGCTGGGCATTTTCTTGATCCAGATCCGCCGTGGGCTCATCCAGCACCAGCAAACTTGCTCCACTTAACAAAGCCCGTGTTAAGGCAAGACGACGTATCTGCCCCCCGGAAAGTGGCGCACCACGATCACCAAGCTTAAATTCAAAACCCTGTGGCAGTTTTTCAATGAATTCCAAAGCACCCGCCTCTTGCGCAGCGCACCGCATTTGCACCAAATCAGCATCCTGTGCTGAAAGTCTTAAATTTTCAAAAATTGTCCCTGCAAAAAAATAAGGGCTTTGGGGCACCCAGCCTACTTTCAAATGCGAACGGGAAGCATATTTTCCACCGGCCATTTGCAGAAAAACCTCCCCTGATCGGGAAGGAAGCATTCCCAGCAGAAGCCTAAAAATCGTTGTTTTTCCAGCGCCACTAGGACCGGAAATAACCGTCAGCTGGTTTGACTTAAAATGTGCAGAAAAATCTTCGACAACATTTTTGCCTTCATTATATCCGACTGCAACATTTTTCAACACAAGCGCTTCAACCGCACATGGGTCAAAAACATCAACACTTGGTTCAGGGCAATATTGCCCTTGTTTTCTAGCCTCCTCTGCCAACTCAGGCAAAGTCAGCAATTTTGCCAAAGGATCAAAAGCACTCTGGGCATTTTGACGTGCATGGTAAGAGGTAGAGAAAACCCGCAAAGGTAAAAAATATTCAGGAGCAAGTAACAGAATAAAAAAAGCTGTTTCGAAAGAAAAAGTTCCCGCCAGCAAACGCCCTCCGAGAACAACGGCGACAATCGCAATGGAAATAGAAGCAAAAAACTCTAAAACGCCGGAGCTTAAAAAGGCAATCCGCATCACTTTAAAAGTTTCCTTACGGTGTCCCTCTGCCATATCCCCCACCCAAACAGCACCTTTTTTTGCTCTGCCAAATAAGCGCAACGTCGTCATCCCCTGAAGAAAATCAAGAAATGAGCCGCTTAAACGCAAAAGCTCGTTCCACTGCCGATCCATCACCGCCTGTGCCGCATAGCCCACAAGCGCCATAAAGACAGGAATAAGCGGGCCTGTGATGATTAAAACCATAAAGCTGATCTTATCGAGCGAGAAAACAACCCCTAAAAGAATCAAAGGCAAAATGACCATTGCCGAAAGGCGTGGAATATAACGTGCAATATAGGGTGACAAAGCCTCGATGCCGTTTGAAAGCGCCGTTGCCGTCTTCCCTGTGGCTTCGAGATCCAAAGCGACAGGCCCAGCGCGAAAAAGATGTGCCATCACCTCAATTCTTAAAGAAGAAATAGCCTTGATCGCCGCCTTGTCTCCGAACGTATCCGCCTGTGACTGTAAAATGGAACGGACGATCACGGAGAATCCAAGAAGAAGAAGGACATTTTTTTCGTCAAAAATATTTTTTTGATTAAAGGCCAAATCAGTTACCAAACGGGCAATTGCGCCCATTTGAAATACGAGAAAAATACCCGCAATCCCACCGAGAACAACAGCAAAGATCAAATCTTTTTTAACAGGTTTTGTTACATCTTCCAGCGCAGGTAAGGCGGCTTTTTCCTCTACAATGAGAGGAGGCGCCTCTGCTGATTGCATTTCCCTTGCAAGGGATTCAACAAGTTTATCTTGATTTTGTCTATTCATTCTGCCTCTAATCTTAATTCATTCTTATTTTTTAACTTTATTCCCCTTCATGGAGAAAACAGAATTAAGCTGTCAAACTCATAGCAGAGAGCGTGAAGAAAAGGAAAATTCTTGCAAAAAGAAGGTAAGTTATATACTCCCAAAGACAAGAAGTAATATCACTTTAGGATAAGGAATATTCAGTATTACTTTATGTTATACTTGGCTTGCTGTGAAAGATATCGGGTTACGCCACCATGTACCTCCCCTTTCTCGTGCCTGACCGCCTCCCTAAAAAAAGATTTTGGTTAAGATTCTATCTCAACCTAAAGCATAAAGAAGAAAAAACTGAAAAAACTTCTGTTTCTTCTAAACGCCTCTGTGCGTCCCCCCCCCGTTTTATTATCTTAAGTGCGATGATTTATTGTGGATTTTTACACCCACACCGTGTGCGTTCCGCCGAAATTGGTGAAGCTTCCGACCTCAACTCTCTCCAAAAACTTGAAGCGAAAATGTCACGTTTAAAAAGAGACCTGACGCTCCTTCAGGAAAAACAACAGCGGGAAAATGAACAGCTTCGGGTGGAGCTTACCAAAGAAAGAGAAGAAACCGAGAGCGATCCTTATCAAGGGGCTGATATTGATCCGCCTCAAAAAATTACGGAACTTGCCGCGCCCCCGACATTTACACAAATTGAAGAACATCGGGCGCATACAACAAATGCCGCTTGGAAAAGTACAGCCCCTTTAGATGATCTTAAAACAAATCTTCTTGCAAAACCCGATACAGCGCACACTTTCTTTGGAGAGCTCACCGATACGCCGGCGGCACATACAGATTTAAAAAGCCCGCTACGTCGTGGACAACTCCAAATGGGCGGTCTCCGAATCACGCTTGGCGGCTTTGTTGATTTTGATATGTTCTGGCGTTCTCGCAAAATGTCTGCCGATCAAAATTCGGATTGGCGCAATATCCCATGGGGGGATTCCAGTGACCATGATACATCTGAATTTCAGTTAACCGCACGACACTCCCGTATCTCTGCCCTCGTTGAAGGGCAAGTCAGCCAACACACAACCATAGACGGCTATGGCGAAATGGATTTTGAATCCTCTGGCTCCATGTCTAATAGCCGTGGCAGCAATCCCTATACACCCCGCATGCGTGTCGCCTATGCAGAGCTTAAAAACACCCATTCCGGCTGGTTTCTTTTGGGCGGACAAAACTGGTCTCTTATGACAATGAATGCCAAAGGCATGCTGGCACGTGATGAAGCCGTACCTTTAACCGTTGATGCAAATTATGTCCCTGGCTTTACCTATACCAGAGCGCCACAAATCCGTGTTGTGAAAGCCTTTGGCATTCATGGCAACCGGGAGCGCTTTTCCATTGGGGCCTCTTTAGAAGACCCTTCCGCGACAGCGCCTTCAACCACCCCAAATATACCCGGTGTCGGAACCATCACCGATCGCCACACAGGAACAGGCACAAATAATACCCAGACTTATTATGCCGGTGAATATGCCCCTGATTTCATTATGAAGGCAACCGCAGATCCCGCTTGGGGACATTTTGAGGCCGAAGGCGTCATGCGCTATTTCCATGACACAACGACGCAATATGATGCGGCAAATCAGACCGGCTCTAACCGAGGGCATACCGCAATCGGCGGCGGCGGCGGCGGTGGATTCATTTTACCCTTTTTGCATAATAAACTCAGCTTTATGGCCTCAGGCATTGTTGGCGCCGGTATTGGCCGCTACGGCTCTGCCCAAATGCCGGATTATACCTATAACCCCGATGGTTCTATCCGTCCTCTCCCAGAAGCCAATGTTCTTACAGGCGTTGTTTTCAACCCACTCAAATGGGCACAGCTCTACGGCTATTGGGGAATGGAAAAAGTACTCCATCGGGAATCTTTTCAGGCTGGCGGCCAACCTTTTGGCTACGGCAATCCCAATTATAATATGAGTGGCTGTTACCAAGAGGGAAGCGGAAATTGCCCGGCAGAAGGCAATTTAAATTACATTTCCCAAGCAACAGGTGGTATCTGGTTCACCCCGATTCAGGGCGATTACGGCACCATCAAAACAGGTGTTCAATATTCCTACACATGGGAGCAAGCCTATGGCGGTATCGGTGGAAAACCCCGAAATGACGAAAACACGGTCTTTTTTGATATTCGCTATATGCCTTTTGGATAATTCTATGATTTTTTGCTTTTGCAGGTTAAACGGTTTTTGATTTCTTTTTGAGCTTTTATTATTCTCAGTGACTGAGTTTTAGAGAGGATTATTTATTCTGACGTTTCTTTCTTCCTTTGTTTCAAACAGACGCTCTCGCCCCTTAAAAGGATCGGGTGTTAGTGCCTGCGCCAAACAAAAATCAAGAATAATTCGTCTGACATATGCTCTGCCATTTTTCCTAACTCCTTTTTTACCCTATGGCACCGCTTTGGCGAGTGAGACGGCCTCCCAAATTTTGCTGATGGAAAAGCAAATGCAAAAAATGGAAAATGAAATCGGCCTTTTAAAAAAGAAACAAGCAATCGAAACCCAAAAAATAAAGGCAGATCTTGAACGGCAGCGTGCCATGATGGAAAGCGATCCGTATGCTGGTGCCAACACCGAAACCGATCCTTTTAGCGTTAGCAATAGAGCAGGCGGCCCTTCCTTTCTCAAAAATCATCCCCATAAAATTTTGGCCGGCGACCAGACAGATTCCCTTGGCCTTGAAATTGCCGAACTTGCAAAACCACAAGCCCCAAGCACGGCTTTTGCGGAAGTCAGTGCGACACCCAATGCGCACCCTGACCTCTACGGCCCTCTCCGGCGTGGGCAGTTGCAAATTGGCGGTATCCGTTTAACGCTCGGCGGCTTCTTAGCCGAAGAGGGCATTTGGCGCTCCAAAGACACAGGATCTGCCAACGTGACGGCCTTTAGCGCAATCCCTTGGGGCAACTCCCCCTATGCGGATACAAGCAGTTATCAGCAAACCGCAAGAGCCTCTCGTATTGCGGTCTTGGCCGAGGGGATGGTTGCCAAAAACATCGAAGTTGACGGCTATTTGGAAATGGATTTTGGTGGCGCAGGATCTTCTGCAAACTCCCGCCAGAGCAACTCTTACAGTCCACGTGTTCGTAACGTCTATGCTGAATTTAAAGACATGGCGAATGGCTGGTATGTCTTAGCCGGACAAAACTGGTCACTTGCTACGATGTCTGCCAAAGGCATGTGGGCCAGAGATGAGCAAATTCCTTTAGCCATTGATCTGAACTTGGTGCCAGGCTTTACATGGACAAGAAATGCCCAGCTTCGTATTGTCAAAATGTTTGCTAAAAATAAATTCGGGGTTGGTATTTCTGCCGAAAGCCCCTCAGCGGTTGTCCCCGGCAGCTATTGCCAAAACGGCGAAAGCAGCAATGGCAGTTGCACGTCTCAAACCCCTTGGGGAAGCGCAACAGTCAGCCATACAGGAACTGGCACCAATAACCCTGATACCTACTATGCCACAGATATTGCACCCGATGTGATTGCGAAAATCACGGCAGATCCCGGCTGGGGACATTTTGAATTTGACGGCATGATGCGCTTTTTCCACGATCGCACCAGCCAATATGATGCCTCAACCCAAGCAGGACAAGGACAAAACCATACCGCTATCGGCGGCGGTGTCGGCGGAGCATTCCTTCTTCCGCTTATTCCCCGCCGGCTCTTTTTCCAAGCCAATGGCATGTGGGGCTATGGTATTGGACGTTATGGCTCAACCCAGTTACCTGACTACACCTTTAACCGCCAAGGCGGCCCCAATCCGCTGGAAGAAGCCAATCTTATGATTGGTATGTATGGAAACGTTACGCCGAAACTGCGTCTCTATGGGTATGCCGGGATGGACAGCGTCCTCCATAACAGTTCCTTTAACAGTGGCGGTAATTATTATGGCTATGGCAATCCAAATTATAATATGAGCGGTTGCAGTACCCCCGGTGCCCCTGCCTCAACCTGTCAGGCCAGCAGCAATATTCATATGCTGGGCGAAGTCACAGGCGGTTTCTGGTACACCGCTATGAGTGGCGATTACGGCTCTGTTCTGGTCGGTGCACAATACGCCTTTGATTATGTTTCAGCCTTTTCCGGCATGAGTTTGAGCGGCGGTTCCACTACGCCGCATACAACAGAAAACATGGTTTTCTTTACCGTTCGTTACCAGCCGTTTAGCTAACACTACTTTGCTTTATTTCTCTTTTACGCCTAAAATACCCTCTATCACATTTGTTTTTAGAAGCAGAAAGAAGTATGATTATTCTATAGAAATAACATATATTTTCTATCTCCATTCTACGCTAATGTCCCGACTCATTTAGGCGCCTGTACTATTAAGGAAAGAGCACACATTATGTCTTCTACTGAAAATAATCTCTCAAAATTTCTCGCCTTACCAAAACCCAAACTTATTATCTTTGACTGCGATGGCGTTTTAGTGGACGGGGAGGCCCTCGCCATGAAAGCCATTATCAGCTTTGCAAAACAACATGGTTTTGAAATGACCGAAGAAATGGCGCAAGAGCATGTTTTAGGCCATGCGCTTCCACAAGTTGTTAAAAGTCTTGAACGCCTTTCCGGTAAAAAATTCCCAGATGATTCCGTTGCCCAACTGAAACAAATGTTCATCAAGCTTGCGGAAGAGCATGCTGAACCCGTAACCGGTGCCGGTGCCCTTCTTAAAAAACTTAATGAAGCAAATATTCCTTTTAGAATTGGTTCAAACTCCTCCACCAAAGAAATGCAGGTAAAGTTTAAAGCCACAGGCCTAGAAGACCATATTGAAGATGAGAATATCCACTCTGCTGCCGATATCGGCTCGCCTAAACCACAGCCGGATGTTTACCTGCTTGCCGCAGAAGAGGAAGGCGTTCGTCCAGAAGAATGTATCGTGATTGAAGACAGTGATCCCGGAACGCTTGCCGCCGTTCGGGCCGGTATGCGCTGCATTGTGCTCCGTGCCGCTGAGGATAAAGCACCAGCCGCTTTTGAAGATGGAAACTGCCTCATTGCCCATACAATAAAAGAAGTTGGGGAATTCATTTTCGCTGCGATTAAAAAAGACTAATCGATAAATTACAGCTTTCTCTAACAGCACTAAAACCTTGCTATAGCCTTTTATGTTTTCGCTACGAAACGGTTTACATGCCTGTTAGAGAAGGGCTTTAAAAATCCCAAACCTCTCTTCCTTTCATGGGATGATGTTTCTGCTCTCTTATAAAAACGATACAATTTATCTCTTAATATTCTTATAGAAACCTTACCTAAATGCCCGCTTTTCCCCTCAAGCCTCTCCTCGTTGCGGCAGGCCTATTTTTTTTGCCAACCGCCGGGATCAGTCAAGTTTTAAACTTCTCTTGGCCTGTCAATGTCGGCCCTCTAAACCCGCATCTTTACACGCCTAATCAGATGTTTGCGCAGGATATGGTTTATGAACCTTTAGTCCGCTTTGAAAAAGATGGGAAAATTCACCCCTTTCTGGCACAATCTTGGGAGATTTCGGCAGATGGTAAAACCTATCTTTTTAACCTGCGCAAAGATGTTAAATTTTCCAATGGAGAGATTTTTGATGCGAAAGCGGTTAAAGCAAATTTTGATGCCATTTTAGCCAATCGCTCACGCCATAATTGGCTGGAATCCATTAATCAAATCACTGCTGTGAAAGTCATAGCGCCCTACGCAATCCAAATTACCCTCAAAGAAAACTATTATCCTTTTTTAGAAGACCTTTCTTTTCCTCGCCCTTTCAAATTTATTGCCCCTTCCCAATTTAAAAATTCTGGTACCAAAGACGGTATCCTTTCTCCTATTGGGACAGGCCCTTGGAAACTCGCAAAAACAAAATTGGGGGAAGAGGATATTTTTACCCGCAATGAATTTTACTGGGGAGAAAAGCCCGATTTTGAACAAATTAATGTCAAAATCATCCCCGATCCCAATAGTCGGGCTATGGCCTTGGAAACAGGACAGATTGATTTAATCCAAGGGGCTAATGGAGCGATCTCGCTCGATATGTTTGAACAATTTAAAAAATCCAAAAAATATCAAACAGATCTTTCAGCACCTTTGGGAACCTTAATGGTCGTTCTCAATACGCAAAAGGGTCCTTTAAAAGAATTGGCTGTCCGAGAGGCCATTCATCATGCTGTCGATAAAAAAAGCATCCTTTCCAGCGTGCTGTACAATACCCAGCAAAAGGCAGAGACACTTTTTGCTAAAAATATTCCTTATGCCGATATTGATTTAAAAACATATGAATATGACCCAGCCTTATCCGCCAGCCTCTTGGAAAAATCAGGTTGGATTGCCCCTAAAAAAAACGGCATTCGTGAAAAAAATGGTGAAAAACTTACCCTAGCTCTCGCCTTTGTCGGCAGTGACACCATTATGAAATCCATCTCGGAAATTATTCAAGCCAACCTTCGCCAAATTGGTATTGATACCCAACTCATCGGTGAAGAAGAAAGCAGTATCTTTGCTCGCCAAAGAGAGGGGAATTTTGCAATGATCTTTGAAGAGGTCTGGGGCGCACCTTTTGCCCCTGCAGCTCTGCTCAGCTCTATGCGAGCGCCCTCCCATGCTGATTATCAAGCACAGCTTGGCTTGCCGGATAAAAAAGAAATTGATTTAGAAATTCAAAAAGTCCTCACCTCTCACAATGAGCAGACCCGCAAAGCGCTTTATAAAGATATTCTCACCCGCCTTCATCAAGAGGCGGTCTATCTTCCTCTGACTTATGTCACCGCAATCGGCGTTGCAAATGACAAAATCAAAAACATAAATTTTGGGGCAACCATTATGGAAATTCCCTTTCACCAAATGAAAAGGGGCAAAGCATAAATGCTTCGCCTAACCCTACGCCGTCTTTCACTTCTGCCTTTGATGCTGTTCGGTGCCTCTCTTTTTATCTTTTGCCTTATTCATTTGGGCCCCAGTGATCCTGCAATGGATTATCTGCGTCTTTCCAACATTCCGCCAACGGCAGAAGCGCTCGAAAATACCCGTCAAATGCTGGGGCTAAACCGTCCGCTTTATCTGCAATATACACACTGGATCTTGCAAGCGCTTCGGGGCGATTTCGGTACTTCCTTTGCGAGTGGACGACCTGTTCTGCCGGATTTACTTTATTTTTTACCCGCCACACTGGAGCTTGCCGGCACGGCTTTGCTCCTAACACTCCTTCTTTCCATTCCCCTTGGAATCTGGGCGGCACGACATCCCAATAAATGGCAGGATCAGCTTGTCCGTTTCATTGCCTTGCTCGGCGTATCCATGCCAAATTTTTGGCTCGGTATTTTACTCATTTGGCTCTTCTCTCTGACTTTGGGGTGGTTGCCGCCCCTCGGAAAAGAGGGCTTCACCAGCCTTCTCATGCCGGCAATTGCCATCGCCTTTATGTCCCTCGCCATCAATGCAAGATTACTCCGTGGCAGTATGTTGGAAATTTCAGGCCAAAGACACGTCCTTTACGCAAAGCTCAGAGGCCTAAGGAAAACCCAAGTTGAACGTCACCATATTTTCTTAAATGCCTCCCTGCCCCTCATTAACGCTTTAGGCATGTATATTGCAGAACTCATTGCAGGAACGCTTGTTATCGAAAGTATTTTTGCATGGCCGGGGCTAGGACGCTTTGCCGTCTCCGCCATTTTAAACCGTGATTATCCCGTCATCCAATGTTTTACACTCTTTATGGCAATGATCTTTATCCTCTGTAATCTAAGCGTTGATCTTTTTTGCGCTTGGATTGACCCGCGTATTCGGCTTTCTTTGGACAAGAAAAGATGAAAGCCGCCAGCCTTTTTTACATTTGCAAAAGATATTTTCTGCCTTATTTTGCAACTATCACGCTCTTTCTCTTTTTTCTTTCTGCGCTGCTTGGCCCTTGGCTTTCTCCCTATTCACCGACAGAAATTGATCTCCTACACCGCCTCGCACCGCCAAACATACACCATTGGCTAGGAACCGACCTCCTCGGACGGGATATTTTATCCCGCCTTATCGCTGCCGCACGTCTTTCTTTAAGTGCTGTTCTAGCCGCCTTGCTGCTTATTCTTACATTAGGTTTTTTAATCGGTGGTAGCGCAGGCTTTATCGGTGGAAAGATTGATCAAATCTTTATGCGCCTAACCGATATTTGCATGATCTTTCCCACCTTTATTTTAGCCTTATTTTTAATTGGCGCTTTAGGTACAGGACTTAGCAATGTCATCTTAGCGATTGCTCTCTCTCACTGGCCTTGGTACGCACGCATCATAAGAGGATTTGTTCTCTCGACCCGGCATAAGGAATTTCTTCTCTCCGCTAAAATGAGCGGAGCCAGTCCTTATCAGGTTTTTAAAACCCATCTTTTGCCGATGATCTTTTCACAATTAATCGTCCTTGCCTCTCTGGATGTCGGACATATCCTGCTCCATGTGGCCGCACTTTCCTTTCTGGGCTTAGGCGTTCAGCCGCCTACTCCTGAATGGGGCGTGATGATTAGCGAAGCGCTTCCCTATATTCGGACGGCACCGTTCCTTATTTTTTGGCCGGGTCTCGCTCTTTTTCTTAATATTATGGGATTTAATATTCTTGGAGATACCTTGCGCGATCACCTTGATCCCCATCTACCAAAAAGCGGAGAGATTCCTTGAACTTACAAAGACTTTCTCTCAAAAACCTCACCATTACGACCCAATCTAAAGACAAAAAAAGAGAGATTATCTCAAACCTCTCTTTAGAACTGCAACAGGGAAAAATTCTTGCCCTCCTTGGTGCGAGTGGCTCCGGCAAAACAATGGCCTGTGCCGGGATCTTAGACACTCTGCCGACAGGGATCAGGGCAACCTATGATTCTCTTCTTTTGAATGGTACCCGCATCCAACCTGCTCAGCTTCGAGGGGAAAAAATTGCCAGTATTATGCAAAATCCGAGAAGTGCCTTTAATCCGCTTAAAAATATGTATGCACATGCCAAAGAGACCTTAAAAGCTCTTGGAAAGAACACACAAAATGATCGACAAAAAATCCTCAAGGCCATGCAGGATTCCGGACTTGAAAATATAGAGGAACTCCTCTCGCTTTATGCATTTGAAATGAGCGGCGGACAGCTTCAACGCATGATGATTTCTCTTGCCCTTCTCAGTGAAGCCCCCTTCCTGATTGCAGATGAACCCACCAGCGATTTAGACTTAATCGTACAGCATCAAGTTCTCACGCTCATTGAAAAACTCGTAAAAGAACGCAATCTTGGTGTTTTACTGATTACACATGATCTTTCTGTCGTTGCAAAACTTGCCAATGAAGTTGCCGTGATGGATCAAGGCCGCATTATCGAGCAAGCAAGCGTGCAGAATATTTTCAGCAAACCGCAACATCCCGTAACGCAAAATCTACTCCAAGCCCATTTTTCTCTCTATGAAGGGATGGCAGAGCTCCCATGATCCTCCTTCAAGCCTGTGCCCTTTCAAAAGATTATAAAATCAAAACAGGGCTTAAACCTATTTTAAAAGAGATTTCTTTTGCCATTAAAGAAGGAGAATCTCTTGCGCTTCTTGGACGCAGCGGATGTGGCAAAAGTACCCTAATGCGCCTTCTTATGGGACTTGAATCCCCCGATAAAGGAGAGATCTTTTTTAAAGAGAAAAAATTCTCCGAAATGAAAAAGGCGGATAAGAGAGAATTTTATCAAAATGTACAACTCATTTTTCAAGATTCCCTTTCTGCCGTTAATCCCCGCTTTTCTGTTGAAAAGATCATTGCAGAACCGTTGAACTATCTTTCCTCGCTAAACGCAGCAGAAAAAATATCTCGAATCAAAACGCTTCTCCAGATGGTGGATCTGCCGGAAGATTTCCAAACACGCTTGCCCTTTCAACTCAGCGGCGGACAACTCCAACGTGTTTGCATTGCCAGAGCCCTTGCCCTTGAGCCAAAACTGCTTTTACTTGATGAGGCCGTCTCAAATCTGGATATCCATCTACAAGTAGAAACCCTTAACCTGCTCAAAAAACTCCAGAAAGAACAGGGCATTAGCTATCTCTTTGTGACGCATGATTTTCGCTTAGTGAAAAAATTTTCTGATCAAATTCTCGTCATGGATCAAGGAGAAATTGTTGAAAAGATCGATGCGCGCAAGATAGCGTTACACCACCCCGCCTCATTTCAGCTTTGGGAAGCTATCCTGCCCCCTTTTCCTAAAACATATTCAAGGCTATCCTGACAACGTTTAGGCTGACTGAAACTTATTTTAAAAAGAAAGATCTCATATGCAACGCATTACGATTACGATTGACGATGATCTTATGGCAGAACTTGATGAAATGATCCAACGCAGAGGTTACCAAAACCGTTCTGAAGCGTTGCGTGACCTTGCACGTTCAGGCCTCCAGCAAGCCGCTCTGAAGGACGGGGATGTTCTGGAGGAATGTGTCGGCGTTTTGAGCTATACCTATAATCACGAGGCACGGGAAATCTCTAAGAAACTGACCGAGAGCCACCATGAAAATCACGATATTTCCATAGCGTCTCTCCATGTCCATCTCAATCATAATCGTTGTTTAGAAGTCAGTATCTTAAAGGGCAAAACCAAAGAAGTCTGCCATCTGGCAGACCATGTCAAAGCCGAACGTCACGTGACGCACGGCAATTTAACAATTTTACCTAATTAACCCTCAAGCGAACGCTCTTTTGGATTTACAGAAGCATTGGGCAAAAGCCCGGAGACAAAAATCAAAAACCCCATTTCCCGAAGATAACGCCTTGCATATGGCTCAGGCATTCTTAAAATCGTTTCTAAAGTTGTATTCACTGCGGCCATAAAAAGACCGCTTACAAATTTAAAATACCAGGATGGCAAAATATTCTCTTTGTCGGGTTCCTCTTGAAAAAAGAGCGCTTCGGAACGGGAAAAAAGACATAATTGCTCTTCTAAAAAGGCAACAAGAATGTCCTTCCCTTTATCCAAAAACTGAAGCGCCTTAAATTGCAGCGCATGTTCTATCCCCCAATCCAGATAAACATCCCATAAAATTCGCAGCCTCTGCCGTATGGGAATATTAAGCACAATGCAATCCATTCCTTTATCAGTATTATAAAGGCCGCATTTTTTACAATGAAGCTGAAAATCCTCCATAAGATAATGCAAAAGGGCTTTTAACAGCATCTCTTTTGTCTTGAAATAATGAAAAACCGTCGCCTCGGAAATCCCTGCTTGCGCACCGACTTTCTTTGTCGGCAGCATCCCTTTTTCATGCACGATTACTTTCAATGCAGCTTCTAAAATAAGCTGTTTTTTCTCATTAATATCGAGCATATTCTTTACCATGCTACTAAGATTCTTTCAAAAAAAATTACGCTCCAAACGCATCGTTATATCTCTATATCTCTTATTTCTTTGGATACTCATCGGATAAGATGATCCCGAGATGGGTAAGTTTCCACGGCTCTGCGGCATGAACCCGCTCACAGCCGGTCACAAGATCATTGTGCAGGAAACAATAATAACGGCTATTCTCTTGCCATTTATTATCGGGTAATTTTTCATCAATTCGGATAAACACTGTATAGCCGGCCTCTTTGACAGGGCGGCTGAAAAATCTGTCTGAATTGATAATGTAGCGATGCGGCGAGCCAAAATCATATCTGACATCCTGCGGGTAAGGTTTGATTTTCCCGCTTGGCGCTTCCATCTTATCGCCATAGGGCATTGGAAGCTGTTCTAAAAGCGCAGCCTTTACCTTCTCTTGCCAAATCCCGTCTGTCGGTCTATTGCCGCAAACATTTGTATTCACAGGATGCATCTGACAGGCGGCAAGCAGTGCGACGCCGCTGAGCCCCATTACCGCCATAGATTTCTTCATATGTCGCATTTTCTCTCTTCATCTCCTCAATAGATGTTGTTTTTGCAGAATTGGAAAAAATGAGAAATCTGTTTTTATTCGATGCACAAAGTGAGGGCATTCCCCCTTAAAGGGTCATGCGCTAAGCCTCATAATCGAAAAGGACAGATTTCTCTGTTTAACAATCCAAAAAATTAGAAGGCGATTTTCGCTGACAATTGCCCACCCGACATCGTCTGGGAGTGACCGCCGTAAAGCCCGACATAATTTGCCCCAAAAGAAAGATACTCGGTTGGATGCACATCAAAGCCCAATTCTGTGAGCGCCTGATCCTGTACCACCGGTACACCAACAATAGAGAGTCCATCGGTGCCGCCACCGAGGGCTTCAAATCCTGTATGGGTATAAGATTGGTTGGCCCCGAAAGAGCGGCGATAACCGAATTTGCCATGCGGTGTAATGACAACATTACCAATATTAAAGTTGGTTGCGATTTTTGCCCCCATAAAGCCATAGCCTAAATTGGTATTGGTGGCTGCGCCGTGCAGTGCGAGATTGCCGCCTGTTTCATGGTAGGAACCCTGCTCATAGTTCAAATAGGTGATGGAGCCGGTTGGCGCGAGTTCAAGGGGAGTGCCCCAGAGATTAAAGACATGCTTATAAGCGATCTCGGCATTGATATGCGCTGTACCGCCAAGCTCATTGGCATGGAGGCTCTGATTATATTGTGCGGCGGCTCCTTGGAGATCAACAGAACGGTGCCAGCTCATAATATTCCATGTATAGCCAAACTGGCCGTGGAAGGTGAAGAAGTTCTGGTTATCAAAACGAACTTGCTTACCGAAATACATACCGATATTGGCGTTGTTACTTTCACCGGAGGAGGAGACGCCGCTGGCTGATTCCATGACGGATCCATAGCCCATCATCATCCCGACATGCCATCTATCCTCGGCATAGCCTTCAGATCCGATTTCGCCATCGACACCCCAGATGAAGCCGGCTTCGTTATCTCTGGTCTTTGCGGCGTAATCCCAGCCGGAATGGCCGTTTTGTCCGCCAAGTCCGCCATACATATTGCCCCAGACATTGACCTTTTTACCGGTAACGCCGCAGACATTGGAATTTGTGGCTTTGCCGTCGCCGATCTGGCGGAACGTGTCTTCGAGGCAGTCGAGGCGGTTATTAACGGAATCTCTGACCCAGAAATTGTTATTGATATTGCCGGTCCGCATATCGGAGGCGATTTCACCATCCATCTGCGTTAAATTATAAAGGCGCTGTTCGTTGTCAGAGCCGGCGAGGATGCTGGCAATGCCATGAAGCGGACTGTTCGGATTATCAACAGAAGGGGAAAGTCTCTGAGCCGTGCCTGTCTGGTTACGGTCACCACCCCAGCCTAGGCCTTTACTGCTGTCAAAGAGCCATTTGATCTGAACGTCTTTCTCTGTGTAATAAGGCCCCAGCGTATAGAGCGTGCCGTAATCATAAGCCCCGGAACCGCCGATCGTGCCGTTTTGATTATAATTGCTGAACTTGCCGTTCACCCCGCCATCGGCATGGACAATCTCGTAATCTTGATTGACGGCGAGCTCGGAGCCGGGTGCGGCATGGATATCGAGTGTTGTGTTATTGCGCCCGATGGTAAAGATGCCCTTGTCGTAAATTTGACCCGACTGGAGGTTGTTGCCGCTGCCGCCAACATAAGAGGTCAGGGTCGATCCGTCTTGCATTATTGTGTTGCCATTGACCTGCATTTTTCCATATTGGACAGATGGATCAGAAGACATACCAGCTCTTAAAGTCGTCCCGCTTGCCATGTTAAGGTCACCGCCGATCGTCCCAACACCCTGTAAAATCCCTTGCTGGATGTTGGTTGCGCCTGTGTAGCTGTTGTTTTTATTATCAATCTGCAAAATACCGGAACCGGTTTTATCAAACCCGCCGTCACCGGAAAGTTTACTGTCTAAATCAATATTATTGCTGTTGGTATTGATCGTATTCTGACCGCTCAGGCTTGTATCGACATCATCTCTCAAGTCACCTGTGGCGTTTAAAGAAGCATTGGTAAAAGACATGTTCGCTGTGCCGTCACCATGCACAATTTGTCCCGAGGCATTTAGAATCGTACCCTCATACATATTGATTGTCCCCGAGGAACCCGCATTTTGAGCAAGAATAGTATTATTGCCCAGCGTCAAAGAAGAGCTATCAGCAGCACTCATAACAAACGCTTTACCCTCTTTATTCCCACCTAGAGGATTTAAGTTCGTTCCAACATTAATCGTCCCTGTACCGTCCATCCCGACAATTGTTTGACCGGCTATTTTCAAACGGCTGTTATCCGAAAGATTCAATGTGCCGGTGCCGCTATTTGAACCCAAAACAAGATTGCCGGCAGAGAGGGAAGATCCGCCTTTTACATTCATTTTGGCATCATTGCTTTTGCCGGAACCGACAATAGCAGTGCCGCCGGCTGTAATCTTTGAGCCTTTATCCGCTGTCAAAGAGCCATTATTGAGTGCCATTGAATTACTGACATCGAGGGAAGTTCCGGAAAGATTAGCTGTTACCGTGGTGTTTTTGCCGCTTTGCGTGAGGTCACCGCCCATCACGAGATTTTTAGCACTCGAAATTGAGGCATTCTCTGCATTCAAAACAGCATTCCCCAGCGCAATATTTCCCCCGGCTTTGAGGCTTGATCCGTCATTTAAAGTAACAGTGGCATTCTTTCCGCCATTTACGGCAACATCTAAATCACTGCCGATATCAAGGGAAGATCCATTATTGGCTTTGTTCAGCGTTGCGCTATCGCCAGAGCCGACAGTAACATTATCCGCCACTGTTAAGCCTGCGGCCACAAGATGATTGCTTGTCTGTGAGCCATCTTTGAGCGTTGCCGTGTCCGCTAAAGTAATGGATTTCGCCGAGGCGCCGTCCTCAGCCGTTAAAGTGGCACTTTTCTGAACAACATCCCCATCGGCAACACCGCCGGCATCCACCAATACGGCGGAATGAGACATATTGCCGCCGTTGAAATCCAGCGTCCCATTATTAACCTGTGTTTGCCCTGTAAAACCGTCATTATTACCTGTCATAGCGATATTTCCCGTACCGAATTTGTTCAGCACCCCGCCTCCGGAAAGCGTATTTCCTAAAGTGCCGCTCTCATTCCAAACAGATTTTGCGTTATTCTGCGTACCGCCGATATCCAAGCGCCCTTCATCGGTAATGGTCGCCTGATCCGAAAGGGATTGCAGGGCAATATCTGCCTGACCGCCACCATAAATCCGAAGGTTGGAAGTGCCCAAAGACCCTGCGCCGTTGGTATTGAGCAGATCGCCATCCCCGACAAGAGAAATTCCGCCAAACTGATTATCCTTGCCATTCAGATTCATTGTGCCGCCTTCGACATCAATGCCGGTTGTCGCAACATTTCCATCCGAATTGAGATTCAAAGTTCCGGAATCTGTTTTTGTGATCGCATGGGTTAAGAGCTGGTTATCAATATTGGCCGTATATTTAGCGCCATCAGACTGTCCGTCACCAACCCTGATAGTCATGCCATTACCATTATCGGAGAGCGCATCGCCTTTCAGCGTGTAACCGTCAGCACCAAAATCCAAACCTGCCGCTTTCACCTGACTTTTCTGTTCCGTTTGCTGACCGTTATCGTTATTTTGATACGTCGTATCGCTGATCGTGACGGTACCGCCTTGACCTTGAAAAATTGCTGTGTAGCCGTCTGTATTCCCAGCAGGATTGGCGCCTGCCCAAGAATCGTGAAATGTTTTTGAACCGTCTTTTTCAACGCCAGCCCAACTCACAGAGGAAGGCGCGCTCGGAGAACCTAAGAGATCGGAATTGGACCATGTGCCGCTGCCGCCAACGACAGAGGTGCCATCCGCGGATGTTGCGGCGCCGCCGTTCCAGATATTGCCATATCCTTTTGTCGTGGCATCCGTAATCAGCAGATTGACTTCTTTATCCACACCGGTTTCAATGACGGCAACCTGATCCGCCCCAACAGAAACCGTGCCGAGTTTTGCCATATCACTCGTCAATGAGCCGCCATAATTAATCAAACGATAGGCACCGGGGCCTAAATCCGCACTATTTGCCAAGGCCGATTTAACATTAATGACGGCATCGCCATTTTTATCGCCAAGAGCGACATTGCCTGTGACGTTAATTAAATCATTTCCGGCAGTGGCGGAAGCAAGGCCGGCATTGTTAACATCTGTTGCCGTGCTTTCCGCCCACGTTGTTTTTGAACCGCCGGCGAGGAAAAGATTTCCATCAACAGTGAGCGTCCCTGTCTGTTTTGCATCGCCTGAGCCAACAATAAGCTGGCCGTTATTATTGAGATCGCCCTTAATGGTCGCCGTGCCATTTGAACCGAGACCGGAAAGGATCCCGCCTGTCGCAATGTCAAAACCGCCGCCGTAAGAAGTGGCAGAGGAAAGGGTCGCACCCCCCTCATTCACCAATGTCTTCCCTGTATGCTGGCTTTCATCGCCGGAAAGCGAAATTGTTCCGCCTTTAGCATTGATAAGCAGGTCGCCAGCGCCTGAAAGGGTATTTTTAAAGTCACCGTCTTTATTTTGGGCAATTTGAAGCGTTGAGCCGCTTTGTTCTGCAATATTCCCCGTGCTGAAACTGCCTGAGCCGTCTTGATTGACATGGCCTGTCAGTGTTCCTGAATCAATTTCCGTGCCATCGGCATAGCTATTGTCATTTCCAAGGATCAATTCCCCCAGACCTGTTTTTCTCAGCAATCCTTCTGCCCCGGAAACCACACCGGAAAGCAGGGTTGAGGCGCTTTTTTGCGTGACGCCGATAATGGACTGATCCGCCAGAGAAACATCCAGCGCCTCCTTTTGACTGCCGGCGCCCGTGAAATTCATCACGCCATTATCCAACGCAATCGAAGATTTTCCCCCTGAAGCAAGCATGACATTCCCGCCGATATTGAGCGTTGAGTTTCCTTTATCAGCGGCGTTTCCAACATTGATCTTGGAGCTTCCTGCCCCTGCTGTAATATCACCATCCTCTGTCAAAATAGCATTATCTGTCAGATTGACAGTAGCGGAACTGCCGGAATCCTCAGCCAAAATCAGATTTCCCCCTTTGGAGATGGTGGCGGTGCTGTTATCGAGATTAAGGCTGCCATGCGCAACAAAAACATTTGTTGAAAGGATATTTGCCGTAGCCTTATTTGACAGATTCAGACTGCCATCCGAGTCCTTTGAACCTATCGTGACAGACCCAAGCTGGTTATTATTCTCAATGTTTAAGGTTGAATCATCCAGATCCATCGCACTGCCGGCGGAACCTGTATTTGCGGCAATGACCAAAGATTTTGTATTGGTAAAATTCACAATTGCGCCATTTTCGGCGCTCAGCAGACCCTTTGCAGAATTGCCGATATTGCTTTCTGCATCGCCGGAAACGGTTAAAGTCGCCTTGTTAACATCAACTTTACTTCCATCAGAGCCCGCAGCATTCGCAACGGAGAGTCCGCCATTCAGCGTCGTTGCTGAACCATTTTCAATTGTTAAAAGTCCCTGCCCTTGATTTCCGATAACGGTATCACCGGTAACATTCAGCTTTGAATTGTTAATATCGGCAGAACTGCCGCTCGCCGCCTTCGTGTCGGCAATCGTTAACCCGCTACCAAAGGTCGCTGTTGCTTTATTTTCTGCTGTCAGGCTGCCCATCGCACCTTGACCGACAACAGTCCTGCCAGAACCGGAAACCGTCAAAGCGGCATCATCCAGATGAACCGTACTGCCTTCGGAACCTGCATTTGCGGCAATGACCAAAGATTTTGTATTTGTAAAATTCACAATTGCGCCATTTTCGGCGCTTAGCAGACCCTTTGCAGAATTGCCAATCTTGTTTTCTGCATCACCGGAAACGGTTAAAGTCGCCTTGTTAACATCAACTTTACTTCCGTCAGAGCCGGCAGCATTCGCAACGGAGAGTCCGCCATTCAGCGTCGTTGATGAACCATTTTCAATTGTTAAAAGTCCCTGCCCTTGATTTCCGATAACGGTATCACCGGTAACATTCAGCTTTGAATTGTTAATATCGGCAGAACTGCCGCTCGCCGCCTTCGTGTCGGCAATTATCAACCCGCTGTCAAAAATCGCTGTTGCCTTATTGTGTGCTGTCAGGCTGCCCATTCCACCATTGCCAATCGTAGCCCCAGCAGTAACCTTCAAAGCGGCATCATCAATTTTGACAGCGCTCCCCTGAGCGCTCTTATTTTCCGCAACAGTCATGCCATTAAGAATCGCAGAGCCGCCGTTTGTAATATTCAGCGTACCCTTGTCATAATAGCCAATTTTACCTTGGCCGGAGATGTCCAGAAGGGAATCTTTTCCATCCACATTAACAATGCCCTGCCCATTACCCGGATCAGCCGCATTTGCATTTGCACCACCCCAATAGTTAAACCCAAGACCAAGGTACAAATTATCGTTTGCACCGGTTACCTCACCGCCATTTGTGATATTCAACGTCCCGTTTCCCAAAACGCCAACATCAATTCGCGAATTTGCGGACATCGAACTGCCTGGCCCGGTCACATTGATGGTGCCGTTCGACCCCTCACGGGCACCAGCCCAAATCTGACCAGCCTGACCACCATTGAGCACTCCTGTTGCGATGGCGCTTCCGCCATTTTCGATATTCAGCACGCCTGTGCCGTCCACCCCAACGCCGATCGTATATGCCGGACTCGGAGTGTTTATTGGCGATAGCGTCGCTGTGAGAGACGCCCCCTTCCCAGTGATCGTGAGACTCCCTGTCGAGGACGGGCCGGCATCGGCGATACGGACACCGTCAGGGGCTGAATGCGCATCCCCCGGCCCAATGGTCTCATTTGAGTTAATGCTCCATACCTGTTGGGCTCTAGCCCTCTCAAAAGGGAATAGACTGGCAAAAGACATCACAGAGATGGCAAAAATGTGACGACGGCACATTCTTCCTGCTTTCAGTAAATAATAATCTTTCAACGAACAGGAAAACCCAAAGTATTGTCCAAAAAAGCGAAATAAAGAAAAATCGAATACTTATTTCATCTATATTTTTTACAAAAAGCAATAGATTTAAAATGCGCATCTTTAATCTCATTTTAAAATCGGATTTTAAAAACAACCTCCTTTTGCAAAAAAAACCTTCCCCTCTCTGTGCTTTTCAGAAAATTCTTTCAAAGAAACACAGACATAAAAAAAATGCTCCCAAAAGCATTTTTAATGTTTTTAATCAGAGCGAATCGTCAAAAATATTTGTAAATTTTGCGAATAATTGTTAGAATGACTATTCTGTTTTTGTCTCTAAAACGTCTCACCACCACAGGGCGAAAATTTCTAAAAATAAACAGAGGCTGTAATGCGCCATGTTCTCGGTGTGCCCAGAACAGCACTATAGCTTGCACCCTTTGCGGCACCATCCGTTGCATCGGCAAAGGCGGAATCCCAATAGTTTTGCCCCGTTACATTATCAACATTGCCTCGCACGACAAATTTATGCCCTGCGAGCTGTGTTGCATAACGCACACCCAAGTTGAGTGTGACATATTCGGGCGCCGCTGTCGTATTATAGACATTGGCCTGTCGTGTGCCGACATAATGAATATTGGCATTAAAAGCCACACCACGCAGTACCTGCGGATGAAAATCCAAGAGAAAATCCGTACTCCATTCCGGTACGCCTGTTACTTTTTTATTGGACGTTAAAGGGTTGCCTGTATTGGTCAGTCTTGCATGATCCCATGTAAAACCGCCATAAATCGAAATATCTTTCCCCACAGCGCCCGACATTTGATATTCAATCCCGTAATCATTCTGTGCGCCGTAATAACCATAAACCGGCAAACCATCCTCGGTCACATTCGGGTTTGCAAACGCATAAGGGCGGGACATGGAAAATCCATCCAAATTGATCTGCAATCTTTTCCAGGCCGTCCATTTCACGCCGCCTTCATATTGCCATGAACGGACAGGAGCGAGGCTCTGCCCGACATTTGCAACATTTCCCGAAGCAGTCGGCCCCGGCTGAATGGAATTTCCCCAGTTAAAATAGAAATTCAGATTATTGCTTGGATGATAGGTAAAGCCGACAGAAGGCGAAAATACCCCATTGGCCTCACTGTTGCCTGTTTGCGCATAAGGCGCTTTTTTGGCAAAATTTTTCGTGAAAATCCAGCTTTCCGAAAACTGTCCCATCACGGTGAATTGCTTGCCAATATCCATACTGTCCCCAAAAATAAAGGCCTGCTGCTGTGTGACACTCCCCACATGATTGCCGCCATATTGTTTCGGCACATAGCCCAAAGGCACAACCACCGGATTATAGATGCCTGCTGTATCCAAATTCTCTGATTTTTGTGTAAAATTTGGCTGGGTCAGCGTGGAATTATACCCATTTGTTCCCAAATTGATATGATGCGTTATCGGGCCGGTATGGAAATCCCCATTTAAATAAGCGTAATTGCTCCACACGCCGTCATAATTATTTGATCCTGAAGCTGCCAGCGTCTGCGTATAACAAGAGGCGCCAGAAACGCCTGCACTGACACAATCATTACTGCCGGCATTGTAAAGATTATTCGTAATCGTATGAATATGTCTTGTACTACTGTCATAGGCACCCCCAAGCTTCAATTTCCAATGGGTACTGATATCAAAAAATAATTTTTCCATCCCAAAAGTGCTGGAGGCCGTATATCCCCCCTGATTTTGACCATAACCTGCCACAGCAGAATCAGGCGCATCCGGTAAAGAAGTTGTCCCTGAATAAGCAAAAGCTCCCGGCAGCCCATAATAGCCGACATTATATTGTCCAGCATCCAATTCGAGCTTTAAACGTTTCGTAAGCTGAATATCCATGTCACCACTATAGAGATTACGCCAAATATCGGAGGTGCTGACATAAGATTGTCCTGTTTGGTTTAAATAGTTAAACCGCACTTTTACAGGGCCACGTCCTAAAGAACTGTCAAAGGATTCAAGCGGGGCGCCATTTGAATCATATCCAAAATTAAAATTAAAAAAAGGCTTATTTGTCGGACGCTTCAGCGTCATATCAACAACACCGGAAGGGCTTTCCGGCCCATAAAGTGCGCCTGCTGCCCCATTCAATACGGTCATGGATTGAAATTGCTCTGTCGTATAGGGCGAGCCTAAACGCACATTAAATCCATCAATTCTGGAATTGGCAACAATATCCGCCTGATAGCCCCTATTCACCATCTGTGGACTTGGGGTTGCATATTTTTGCAACTGAACAGAGGGCATATACTCAAAAGCCTCATCCATTGTCCGCAGCTGTTCATTTTCAATGACATCATGCCCTGTCTGCATGACAGAAAAAGGCGCTTTTTCCAATTTTACTTTTCCCAAAGGGCCTAAATTAGCCTCTTTATTCAAATAATCCGCCTTAACACCGCTGATTTGATTGGCAACAGGAGTCGGCGTTCCTTTCACACGGACACGCTCCGTCTCTACTGTTTTTGGGCGCTTCTCCTCCCCAGCGGAATCTGCCCTTGCTTCCCCGGCCATATAAACAAGGCTGAAGCCAAGCACGACCCCCCTGAGAATAATCACGGCATCTGGCGCAAAAGAAAGACCGCCTTTATGCGCATGGCGCACATGGCAAGAGCAGGATTTTCCAAACTTCTTTTGATAAGCGGACTTCATGGAAAAATATCTTATAAGAAAAAGGAGACATAAGGCGCATTTATATATGATGTTTTTAAAATAAAATCATACTATAGGCTAGCCCATTAGAAAAATTCTCTTTTAAGCCTCAAGCCCTAAAATTTTATATCCGCATGCAAGCCTAAAATAGCCTCATCACCAACCCTTTGAAGCGTATTATAAGCATAATCCTGTGCTCCCCCACCCGGACGGAAAACATATTGAAAATCCGGCTGAAGGTTAAGCCACGGTGTTATCATAGCCTGATATGTCAGCTCCATATCATTTTCTGTTGTTTGCATAATAGCACCGGATTCCCAGTCAAAATGCCGCTCGCCGGAGCTGACCACCCCAATATCCCACGCCAAACCCAATGTATCATTAGGGCGGTTGTGAAAAGGTGCCTTAAAATTGATCCCGGCATTGGCCGCAAAACTAATCAGATTACGATCCCCCTGCGTCCCCATCCCTTCGAAAAAAACACCGACAGACTGGTTGGCATTTGTACTAGAATGCCAAAGCATCTGATCCGTAATCCCGTAAACAGCCCAATTCCCTTTTTTCCATGCCGGTATATTGGGATTACCCAAATCATTGGGATTGCCTAAAGGCTCTCCTTGCTGATTTTGATAATAACTCGGATAAGCGCCGGTATCGTAATAGCCGCCAAGTTTCCAAACACCGGGCAAGTCATGATGCTTACCAAAACTCATCCCGACTTGAAGCTCTGAAATCAGGAGCGCCCCCGTCCCTAAATTAAATTTTGTACCAGAGGCAGAGCGTCCAGCATCTTGATTTGTCGGATCTGCAGAATCACCCCCATCTTGAATCGCAAAAGAATTATCCTGATTCCCCGGCGGATTGTCATCCGAAGCCGCAAACATAAAATTCACTTTGGAAGAGGGACGATAGCGAAAACGAACCCCCGGAGAAGCCAGCGGCCAAGAAGCTCCACCAGAATAAAGATCCGCAGATGGCAGGAGCGGCCAGCCAAAATTCCCGTTAAGATATAATCCCCCATAACCGCTTAGCCAAAATTCCGTATCTAAATCCATTTGCCCGACACGAATATCCATCCGATTATGAAATAAAGGCTGCTGATACCACATTTCAAAAAGACGGAAAGAACGATCCGCCTCCTGCCCCGAAACAGGATTAAAAACGGCAAGATGATCTTGAGAAAGCTCCTGCCCTCTAATTTGCATACCGCTAATATTAAAAAGTCCTAATTTCGGGCCAAGAATCTTCGTTAAATCTGCCTGTAAATTTAACATCGTTACCCCAATATAAGCCGCAGATTGACTTGAACCGTGACCATTTCCACCCCAGACAGGGGAACCATCTGCCTGCGAAGGGGTGCCCCCTGTTGGGTTTCCCCAAACTTCTTCAATATCCAAAACGCTAAAAGTTACCCCAAAATGCCCCAGTAAATTCCGAATACCGAACAGACTGCCCAGCATTTCATCCCGATGTAAAATATCGCCTGAATCTAAATTTTGGGAATCTCCCATAGATTCACTGGCCACCACGGCCCCGACATTATTCACAGCAGGAAAAGATCCCTGCATCATAGAGTTCTGCCAGAACTCCTCTGAAGTCATCGCATGATTGCCAAAAAGAGGGAGGGAATTCTGTGTCAGAAAATCTGACCCTTTATCACTCTCTTCTTCTTTTTCCTCTCTTTCCAAAGAGGGGGGCGCGTCTTCGAGAACGAAATGCGCATGCAACTTTCTCTCAAACTGATGATTCCGATGGGCTGAACAATAATGTTTCTTTGAGTGAGACGGATGCAACATTCCCATCTCTGTTGTCATCTCCTGTTTGAGTAAGGCTTTAATCTCAATATCCTGAGACTCTGTGCCTAATTTTCTTTCATAAGCAGGGGATGGCGATAAAGTTGTTTGTGCCCTTGCCGTTGCTGCCCGTCCCGAACAAATAAGGCAGGCGCATAAAACAGCGCCTTTTAAAACAACAACGGCATCAGCGGCAAAGGAAACATCCTCTGTATGATGATGATTTGCCGTGCAGGAGCAGGCTTTCCCAAATCTCTTCTTATATTCGGATTTCATCACTAAAATATCTTACAGTATAAATTAAAAATATTATGTAAGATAATATGATTTTTTTATTAAATTGTCATACGATTCGTTTAAGAAAGATCGTTTTTCACAAATCTTATTTATTCTGTGCGCTCAGCTGATTTCATAAAAACAGCGCATCATTCAAAATATCTTACGCCTCTATTTCATTAAATTTTTTCACCAAATCACTCAAATGGCCGAACGGAAAGAGTTTGATATTTTCCTCTGGTTTATCTTTTTTACCTGCCCCATGCTGTTTGGGCATAAAAGCTTGGTGAAAGCCCATTTTTGCGCTTTCCTTCAATCTCAGAGAGGTTTGCGGTGCTTGACGCAATTCCCCTGACAAACCAACCTCTCCGAAAAAGACAGCATCCGGTGGCGCAGGCTGTCCGGTAGCGGCAGAAAGAAGTGCTGCGGCAACGGCCAAATCAGCGCCGGCTTCCTTAACCTGCAATCCCCCTGCCACATTTAAATAAATATCTTTGCCAGCCATTGAAAAACCGCACCGCGCCTCTAAGACAGCTAAAAGCATATTTAAACGGGCACTTTCCCACCCCAGAACCGCACGGCGGGGTGCACCATCTCCGGCTTTTGGGGATAATAATGCCTGTATTTCCAATAAGACAGGACGTGTGCCTTCCAACCCGGCGAAAACGGCTGATCCTGCAATATTTCCCCGACGTTCTGCTAAGAATAAGGCTGACGGGTTAGGTACTTCTATCAGCCCCTGCTCCTCCATAGAGAAGACGCCAATTTCATCCGTTGCGCCAAAACGGTTCTTGGCCGCCCTTAGAATACGAAATTGGTGTCCACGCTCCCCTTCAAAATAAAGGACCGCATCAACCATATGCTCCAAGACCCTTGGCCCGGCTAAAGCCCCTTCCTTGGTCACATGGCCAATCAAAATCAACGCAAAGCCACGTTCTTTGGCCAGACGGATAAGCTCAAAAGCACACTCCCGCACCTGACTGACCGATCCCGGCACACCGCTGGCATTTTCTGACCACATGGTTTGAATGGAATCAATAATTACCGCTTTCGGGGCTTCTTTTTCCTGCGCCTTTTCAATTGCAGTCAAAACCGAGGCCACCTGAATAGAAGAGGCCAAGTCCAAAAGATCCAGAGCTTTCTTTTGCTGATCCAACCCCAAGCGCCTCGCCCTTAAGCGAATTTGATCTGGCGCCTCCTCCCCTGAGACGTAAAGAACTTTTTCGCCTCCAACGGCCAAAGCATGTGCTGCCTGCAGCATCAAAGTTGACTTTCCGATCCCCGGATCCCCCCGACAAGCAAAGCAGAACCGGGGACAAAGCCGCCGCCCAAAACCCGATTAAACTCTGCCATCCCTGAGTTAATCCGAGGCGGCGGATGTGTTGCCCCGTCTAAACGGCAAATTTCCAATTTTGGCGCTGTTCCACGTGAAACATTCGGCAGAATACTTGCAGCCTGATGTTTTTGCTCCTCTAAGCTATTCCATGCGCCGCATTTGTCACATTTCCCATTCCATTTAGAATGTGTCTCGCCGCACTCACGGCAGATAAATTGAGGATTTTTTGAGGATTTAGGCGTTCTGGCCATTGATTTTATAGGCCTTCCTTATGTTCTGAAACAAAATCTGTATTGATCGGGCCATTTAAAAGACCATGCGTAAATTGCTCCACAACAGGATTTCCTGACGAAAGCAAGCGATCAATTTTTCCATTCCAAATAATTTTTCCCTCATAAAGCATCGCGGCCCGATCCCCGACACGGCGGGCAGAAATCATATCATGCGTAATCATGAGGGTTGTCGTTCCCATATGACCGCCAGCTTCATGGATCAAGGCATCAATCACGGCCACCATCACAGGATCAAGCCCGGCTGTCGGCTCATCCAAAAGCAAAATCCCCGGTTTTAAAGCCATCGTTCTCGCAATCCCGATCCTTCTTTGCATTCCACCAGAAGCAGATGAAGGATAAAGATCCCGAACGACATCCATTTTTAAGCCGACACGCTGTAATAAAATAGAGGCCTCTTCACGCAAAGCAGCACGTGAGGGCGCAGGGATAAATTTAGGCTTTTCACCGTCATGCAAGGCATATCTTGCCTTTTGGCGTAAATATTGAATTCTTGGCAAAGCATTCAAAGCAAAAATAATATTCTCGACAATGGAAATAGAATCAAAAAGCGCCGCATTTTGAAAGAGCATTCCCATTTCTGCCCTTAAAGCCTCTGCTAAAGCAGGGCGACAAGAAAGGACATCTACGCCGTCAATTTCAATAGAGCCGGCGTCCGGCTTTTCCAAGCCCAGCAAACAACGCAATAAGACAGATTTTCCTGTCCCCGAACCGCCAATAATAACCGTCGAAGTCCCAGAGGGCACATCCAGATCAACCCCCCTTAAAATTTCTCGATTGCCAAAGGATTTCTTTAAGCCTCGAATACGTAAAGAGGGCGCCATTTTTGAACGATGCACCAAGACCTCCCTGCCCTAAGCGGCGAAAAGAAAATCCGTTAGGAAATAATCTGTTACCAAAATCATAATGGAAGAGGCAACAACCGTTGCTGTCGCTGCACGTGCAACCCCCTCTGCGCCACCCTTGCATTTATAACCATAATAACAGGCAAAAAGGGTTACCATAAACCCAAACACTGCTGCTTTGACTAATCCGATAAAGATATCATTATATTTCAATGCCTCAGCCGTTGCGTGAATATAGGGAACGGCGCTAAAGCCAAGCTTACCAACACAAACAGAAAACCCACCCAAAACACCTAAAATATCTGATAACGCCACCAGAATAGGCAAGCCGACAATACCGGCCAATATTCGTGGCGTTACCTGCATCCGCATCGGATCAATGGCTAACGAGCGCAATGCGCTAATCTGATCCGTCACCTGCATGGCCCCAATATTGGCAGCCAGCGCTGCGCCGACCCGACCTGCAATCATTAAACCCGTAAGAACAGGCCCTAGCTCTCTTGTCACAGCAACCATTACCGTTCCCGGCAAGGCGGCCTCTGCATGATATTGGTGAAAGCCAATCCAGCTTTGCAAGGCAATCACACCGCCGGCAAAAACAGAGGTTAAAGCGATAACCGGCAATGACAAAAAACTAATTTCTAGCAATGTTGAAAAGAATATCCGCCCATAAAAAGGAAGATGTAAAATCCGAATAGCGGCTTGAGAAGCAAAAAAGGTAAGATGCCCCACCCTTTGACACATAGCTAAAAAAGAAGCACCGAGAAAATGAACGGGTTCCAATAAAAGCAAAAATATATTTTTCTTTTGCTCCTCTCTCACAATTTAGGAAACCATGAGACTAGAGGACGTATTTGCCGAGGCTGTCGCCAATTCATTCATTCTTTTTTCATCTTTTTTCGCCGCTTTTAAATCTGCCTTCTCTTTTTTGATTTCCTCTTTTATCGCCTTCTGATCTGTGACCGGCACATTCTCAGAGGCTGACGCAGTGGGAACCGGTGCTGAAATAGGCGCAACCGGCGTTGACGCAATCGGCTGCGTTGCGGTAACAGCGACACCCGGTGCCGGCTGTGTTGCCGCATCGCCCTGAGATAGCGCCGCATCCCCTGTCAGAGCGGGCTGAACAGCGCTCCCTTTGGCATTATCGGATACCGTTTTTGAGAAAGCCGATGGCATTTCTGTTGAATCTAACGCTAAAATATCCGCCGGCGGTGGCGATACGACGACATCCGGTTGAGAAATCACAATACTGCCTGCTGGAACTGTCTCCTTGCGGATAATACTGCCATCTGTAATCTCTGGTGCTTGCGCTACAGCGCCGAGACGAACAAACCCCTTATCTTTTGTACGAACATCTGCATGCCCCACAGAAGCAAAGACTTGCGCCTGCGACTCATCCGCCATTGTAAAATGCGCCGTTGCAATATGGCCTGAATGTAGCAAAACATCCGAATGTGCACTCCCAAAAAGGGAGAAAACAGAAAGATCAGAATCCATAGACGTAAAAGAGGCACCATCTGCAACAATAAGCTGTGCTGCTCTATGGAGTTTCTCAACAGAAACTTTGGAAATGCCCGTCATTTTTAGATCTAAGGAATCCACCTGCCCTAAGGATACCTCTCCACCGTCCGTGACATTCCCCTCAAACGAAGCAACTGCCCCGGAAATTTTCAAAGAAGCCTTGGGGGAATCATGATAGATCACACTAAAATTGGTAGGAATTTGTAAAGATAGCCCAGCACCCGGCACACATTCATTGGCTCGGATCAGAATACGATTTTGCGCCTCATCCTTAGCCACATTAAGGGTCATATTTTTAGGCAAAATACCCTTCTGATTAATCCCCTTTGTTAAGGTTGGATCAACCTCTATATTTATAATACTGCAAGGTGCCTGAAGATCTATCTCTTCTCCTTTGTAGAAAGTCTTTGGGGATGGTGACGCAGCCTTAACCGACCCCCCTAATGAAAAAATTCCTGTAAATCCCGTAAACAGAAAGAGAGAGAGATAAACCCCTGAATTAAACTTTTTCTTGGACATTATCTTTGTTGTTCCCTTAGTAAATTTCCTCGCCCAAGACCTTCAATTTCTAGTCCTGCCCTTTGAAAAGCTAACACGTCTAAAAAATTTCGGTAATCCAATATTTTCTTTCCACGCATTCTTTTGGATAAAGCAACAGGAGAAAGCGATTTAAAATCCTCCCACTCTGTTAAGAGAAGCACGAGATCTGCCCCTTCAGCAACGTCTTCAGCCGTTTTAGTCCATTTTAAGGCCTGCTCTCCCCCTTTAAGTACACCTGTCCGCTCGAAAACAGCCTGTGCATTTTCCATGCCGCAAGGATCATAGACTTGGAGAACAACCCCCGCTTTTAAAAAGTAAGGTAACATGGAGAGCGCCGGTGCATCCCGGACATCATCCGTTCCCGCCTTAAAGGAGACACCTAAAACACCAATTTTTTTCCCTTTAACATCTCCACCAAGACGTTCCAGCACCCGTTTCGCTAACTGAAGCTTACGGCGCTCATTGCTTTCAATCGCCGCCTGAACCAATTCCGTTGTTAAATCATGTAAGCGCGCTGTCGCCGCAAGGGCACGAGAATCTTTTGGAAAGCAAGAACCGCCGACCCCCGGGCCTGGAGATAAAAAACGTGCGCCAATCCGCTCATCCAGCCCCATCGCCTGAGCAACCTCAAGCACATCTGCACCTGTCGCCTCACAAAGATCGGCCATTTCATTGATAAAACCAACTTTCATCGCCAGAAAAGCATTCGAAGCACATTTAGAAAGTTCTGCACTCTCTAAGGAAACAAAGAAAAGTCTTTCTTTATCCTGTATAAGACCAGCGTAAAGTTTTTTGAAAAGCGCTTTAATCCGATCAGATTCTGCCGCTTTATCCGCATAAAGCCCGATGAGAATACGATCAGGATTCATAAAATCGTCCAGCGCCGTTCCTTCTCTTAGAAACTCAGGATTAGAGGCCAATGTAAAATCAACATCTGGGCGTTCTTTTTTTAGAAATTTCACCAGCTCACGCCCTGTCCCCACCGGCACGGTTGATTTGGTTACCACCAGCAGCCTATCAGACTGACAATGTTTTGCAATCGAAGCAGCGGCATCAAACACTTGAGAAAGGTCTGCCTTATCTTCCTTTTGAGAGGAGGAAATATTGGCAATTGTGGGCGTTCCCACTGCGATGAAGACCGCATCCGCCGCTCTCAAAGCCTCTTGATAAGAATCTGTAAAAGATAATCTACCGGCTTGAATTTCCGTGGTTAAAGCTTCGGAAAGGCCCGGCTCATAAATCGGTGACTCCCCTCTTTTTAAAGCAGCTAGGCGTTCTTGATTTTTTTCCAGAACGATGACCTCAGCTTCTAGCTTTGCAAAGCAAACCGCCGAAACTAACCCAACATAGCCCCCACCAATCACAACCAATTTCATATTTATGACGCTTTCCTAGTCCTACTTTCTAAATGGCCTCGATATTTTCCATTTTTTAAGACCATCACAATTTGGGTTAATATACGCTTCAATAACATATAAGAAAACGTGAGTAACAAAAAAAAGGGCGCTAGATAGACATCTAATCGCCCTTTATTTTCACGCAGATTTAAAAATGAAAAGCTTCTTTTAACCTAAATTGGCAGAAAGACTTTTTGCAACGGCTTTAACATCTTTAATCGGAAGCCCCATAGCATCTGCCAAACGCGTTCCGTAATCTGTGTCTGCCTTATAGAAATAAGCACAGTCACGAATCAACGTAATACGTGGATTTTGACGATATGGCGTTCCCTTCATATCTGCGACAAGATTGGAAATCAGGGCCTGTTTTTCCTGCTCGGAGAAGGAGCGGTACAAGATACCTGCCTGCGCAAAATCATCCATCGGTGCAATCGTCCGCTGCTCAGCCTTACCGGAAACAGTATAAACAGCACTTGCATACGGACTATCTTTCGGCGCCGCAGCAGAAATATGACCATTCCCCGGATTTGTCTGATCGACAGTTGCCCATTGGTCTTCCCAGAAGCTCGTTGGCTGGTAATTTGCATGACCCTTTTGCGGTTTCGCACTCATTGTGCCATCCTGCTGATCATTATGCACGGCAACCAACGGCGCATTAACAGGCAGATCCTGATAATTCACACCTAAACGGTAACGCTGTGTATCTGGATAAGAGAAGATACGACCCTGCAACATTTTGTCCGGAGAAGCATAAATACCAGGAATCATGTTGCTTGGGCTATAAGCCGCCTCTTCCGTCCACTGGAAGAAATTATCTGGGATCTTATTCAAGACCATAGACCCTAAACGAATTTCCTTAACACCGATCCAGTCTTTCGTATCGTCAAAGGCATCATAGGGCAAAGCTTTCGCCTGTTCCGGCGTCAAGACCTGAGCATAAAGATCCCATTGTGGGAAATTGCCCTTTTGAATATTGCCATAAAGGTCTTTTGTCGCATAGTTCCAGTCGGTATGTGAAATCTGCTCAGCCGTTAATCCCTCAACGCCCTGCTGGGATTTAAAGTGAAACTTCACGAAGAACTGCTTGCCATCTTTATTGATCGTGCGGAACGCATGTACACCGTACCCATCAAGATGACGATAATCTTTTGGCACGCCATATCTCTGAGAATAAAGCCATGTCAGAGCATGGGTATTTTCTGGAGAGTTTGCAAAGAAATCAAAACGTCCCACAAGATCCTGAACTTCTGTTACAGGATCTGGACGGTTGGAATGGATAAGATCTGGGAACTTGATCGCATCACGAATAAAGAAGACTGGAAAATCAATCCCAACCACATCCCAATTCCCGGTATCGGTTTTGAATTTCACGGCGAAACCACGAGGATCACGAATCCACTCAGGGGAACCTGGTCGGTTCAAAACCGTAGAGAATCGCATCACGATAGGAGTCTTTTTGCCCTTTTGGAAAAGAGAGGCCTGGGAATATTCACTGAAATCAACATCAGAAATAAAAACACCCTGTGCCCCCGTACCACGGGCATGCACAACACGCTCCGGAATACGCTCACGGTCAAAATGTGCCAATTTCTCGAAGAAATGCGCATCCTCTATCAAGCCTGGACCATCTTGACCTGCTGTTTTGATATTCTGATTATCTGCAATAATATGCGCAGAACTATCTGTTATCAATGCAGGTACTTTGTCGGTGCCATCATAGGATTTATCTGCTGTAACGCCAGCACGATCTGTACTGGTGCCTGCAAATGCAGTGCCCGCCATCAAACTGGCCGCTAAACCCAAGCATGTCGCAATTTTTTTTGTCATAGAAACTCTCCGGGAAATTGATAAAATCTTCTGACGCTCTTCATCTTTAGCGCCCGTGAGTGGTTCCCTGCCACCCAGCCTTTAGATAGAAAAAATCCTATCATATGCCTTTTGGTGTGTCATCTCTTTCTTCGCTTTTAAAAAAGTCCCAGAAAACAAGATTTTATAAGAGAAATACTACCGTAGTTTGTCTAATTTTTTTTCCAAAAGTAAAGCCAAAATCGACACGATAAAAATAAAAGAAAAACCATTCTTCAAAAGCAGAAAAATCCGGGATATTTTTAAAAAATTCACAGAAAAATTAAGTTGAAACTCGAAAATATTTAAAAAATCTCATTTTTCGACTTGTCTTTCATTTCCAGCACTGCTAAACCCTGATGCATCACAGCTTGCTTTTCTTTACGAAGATAAATTTCAAGCATGAAGAAGCGGGTGTAGCTCAGCTGGTTAGAGCGCCGGCCT
This sequence comes from Acetobacteraceae bacterium, assembly GCA_004843165.1. Lineage (NCBI taxonomy): Bacteria > Pseudomonadati > Pseudomonadota > Alphaproteobacteria > Acetobacterales > Acetobacteraceae > Acetobacteraceae bacterium. Next base: position 1,093,679 of record CP039459.1, on the reverse strand, counting down.
GTCACGCCGGAGGTCGCGGGTTCGAGTCCCGTCACTCGCGCCATTCTAAAATATTTTTAGAATGGTGCGAGAACTCCCATTTTATCTATCAAAGTTTTTTCTGTGACATACTCCATAAAAGAAATTTTTTTGTCCCTTCAAGGTGAAGGCATACAAAGCGGTAAAATCAGTCTCTTCTGTCGTTTTTCAGGATGTAATCTCTGGAACGGCCTCGAAAAAGACAGAGAGAAATCCATTTGTAAATTCTGCGATACAGATTTTATCGGGACGAATGGTGCCTATGGCGGTAAATATGCCTCTCCGGAAAATCTAGCCGAAACCATTGCGGACATCTGGGAAAAAGAGACAAAATCCTCTGCTGAAAAACACGTTATTTTTACAGGTGGTGAGCCCTTACTCCAGCTTGACGCTCCCCTTCTCAGCGCTCTAAAAGATCATGGCTTTAAAATTTCTCTTGAGACAAATGGCTCTCTCATGCCCTCCAAAGACGTTCTTACCTTACTGGATTGGATTTGCGTCAGCCCTAAAGAAGAGAAACTTGCGCTTACAGCAGGAGATGAGCTGAAATTCATCTACCCACAAACGCACTTAACCCCAGAATCTTTCCAGCATTTAAAGTTTAAACATTTCATTCTCCAACCAATGGATAATGAAAATAAAAAAGAAAATACCAAACAAGCCCTAAATTACTGTCTTACCCATCCGAATTGGCGACTTGGCTTACAACTTCATAAAATCCTTGATATTGAATGAAGAATACCCCCTTTCCATTTTATACCTTTAGAAAATATGTCGACATCTCTTTCCTCCTCTCATAAATCTGTCTTGGTTCTTTTCTCTGGCGGCCAAGATTCAGCCATTTGCTTAGCCGATGCCCTCTCTCGTTTTGATCGTGTCGAAACAGTTGGATTTTACTATGGGCAACGCCATGAGATTGAACTGGAGTGCCGCCAAAATATTCGCAAAAAACTTCCCCTCATCAAACCCGAATGGGCAGAGAAACTTGGCGAAGATCACCTTTTAGACCTCTCCGCCTTGGGAGAAATTTCTGAAACTTCCCTAACACGTGAGACAGAAATTAAGCTGAATCAGCAGGGACTTCCAAGCTCCTTTGTCCCCGGACGTAATATTATTTTTCTTACCTTTTCTGCCGCCTTGGCTACGAGACGAAATATTTCCAATATTATTGCCGGTATCTGTCAAACAGATTATTCGGGCTATCCTGACTGCCGTGACGATTTCTTTAAATCTATGCAGGTGACGCTTAATTTAGGTATGGCAGAACAATTTCACCTTCATGCGCCCCTCATGTGGATTGATAAAGCGCAAAGCTGGGAACTCGCAGAGAAAACAGGCGGTAAAGAACTTGTTGATTTTATCAATGAAGAAAGCCATAGCTGTTATCTTGGCGAACGTGGTGAACGCCAAGAATGGGGTTATGGCTGCGGCACCTGCCCAGCCTGTGAACTCCGTGCCCAAGGGTGGCAAGAATATAGAGCAAAAAAATCATGATACATTCTCACTTCACGCTTGAATTTACACGCCGCTTTGCAATGGCTCACCGTCTCATTACGGGGACAAGTGAGGCTTGTGCCATTCCGCATGGCCATAATGAATATGTTACGCTTTTTCTCACAAAAGGCCCCAATCACCAAGGGGAGCGCTTAGATGGAAAAGAAAATATGCTCATGCCTTTTGCACAGGCAAAAAAACGCTGGCATCATTTTATTGATAACCATGTCGATCATGTCTTTCAGCTTTCCGATAAAGATCCCTTACTGGACTTCTTTAAAGAAAAAGAGCCGGAACGCCTCCAACGTATTATGGTCACCCCCGGTGACCCGACAACAGAAATGCTTGCGGCCCTGCTTCTTTCAAAAGCCAACCAATTTTTAAAAGAAGACGGTGGACTGCTTGCAGCCAAAGCCATTTTAATTGAGGAAACGCCGACCAATAGTGTCAGGTTTGAGGGCAATCCCGCAGACATCCTGCCAAACCTTCCTACAAAAGAAAACGGCTATTGGTGGGAACGTGCCGACAACAGCATTTCTAATTTCACATCTTAACCGGCTAAATGGGATAAAAGCGCCTCAAAAATCCAGCGGATAAAGCTGCGATTTTTGAGCTGCGGGCCACAAATCCGATATTGCTCCTGATATTGTTCCGCTCTTTGCTGTACAAGGGAAGCGGCCTTTTGAATATCCGGCCTCAGCTCATAGGTTTTGCGCCGATAACCTGAAATTCCCTCATGGTAAGCAAGATATTGATGATATGCATCCTGTTTCTCTAAAGAGAGTTTCTCCGACGCTTTGGCAATATACCAATCCACAAAATCAAAAGAATCTGAAAAAGATTTTCGTTTACGGGTCTTGTTCTGTGTTTTGAGATATTCTGCCCAACTGGCATTCACAGCCTGTGCATAACCGTAGGCAGAGGTAATATGTGTCGTTGGGATAAAACCGAAAAGCCGATTTCTTCTTGTGCCAACCTGGCCCCGAAAGCCAGATTCTTGATACATAATCGACATCGTCACCGAAACGGGTATCTGCCATTTTTCGGCCTCCTTTACCGCTGTACGGTACCAGGCCCGCCTTTCGGTAAAGATCTCGCAAATATTTTCAGGATGACGTGGGGGCGGTGGCGTACAGCCTGCCAATAAAAGCGCTTCCCCCAACACATAGAGAGAAAGCCGGAATTTTCTTATTCCGACTTTTCCAAAAAAGGGCATCCTAGAACGGAATATCATCATCCAAATGATTGTCCGAAGGGACATCCCAAGAGGATTCCTGTTTGCGAGAAGGTGCCGCCGCTTGACGTGGAGAAGATGCAAAATCACCGCCATAAGAAGAGGAGCGACCTTCACCGCCACCATTACCGCCGACAAGGACAAGCTCTCCTCTAAAAGCATCTAGGACGATTTCCGTCGTGTATTTTTCCTGTCCAGTCTGATCTGTCCAAGAACGGGTACGAAGCTCTCCCTCTACATACACAGAGCGCCCTTTCTGAAGATATTTCTCAGCAATCTCTCCAAGACGTTCATTAAAAATAACAATGCGATGCCATTCCGTACGCTCTTTACGCTCACCGCTGGCACGGTCTGTCCAGCTTTGAGAGGTTGCGATCCGAAGATTTACAACTTTTTTGCCATTCTGCATCATACGAGATTCAGGATCTACGCCTAAATTACCGAGGATGCATGCTTTATTTAATCCTGCCATTGTACCCTTCTCTTTAGTCAAATAAGTGGAAAGGATTTTCAAAGTAAATCCTCCCCAAATATGCTTTACTTACTCTCTTTCTAACATTTCTTTTGTGAATTTCTACAAAAAAGAAACAGGATCAATGTCTATATCCACACGAAGATGCTTTGGCATCTTCTCTCTTGAAAGCCACTCCCGCAAAACTGGCTGCAAGGCAATCCCCCGCTTCACCCGCAATAAAAGACGATAACGATGCTGACCACGCAAAAAACTCAGCGGCGCAGGTGCAGGCCCCAACACAACAACCCCCTCTCCTTGCGGCGCACAAGCCCCAAGTTTCCAAGCATAATCTTCCGCCTGTTTTAAATTTTCAGAAATAATCACAATAGCGGCCAAGCGTCCATAAGGCGGCCAAAATCCCGGACGGCGTGCAGCCTCCTCTAGCTGCATGAAGCTTTCAAAATCACCCTTTTGCAAAGATTGCATGACAGGATGTTCTGGCAGATATGTCTGTAAATAGACTTTTCCGGGCTTTTCAGCACGGCCAGCACGACCTGCCACCTGACTTAAAAGCTGCATGGTACGCTCTCCTGCCCGTAAATCCCCCCCGCCCAAACCAAGATCAGCATCAACCGCCCCAACCAAAGTCAATTTTGGAAAATGCCATCCTTTGGCAACCAGCTGCGTCCCGATTAAAAGATTAATCTCTCCCGACTCAATTTTTCCTACCATTTCCTGCATTTGCATTTGGGAAGTGGTTAAATCCGACGTCATACAGAGCTGATGCGCCTCCGGAAAATGCCGAAACGCCTCTTCTGCAATCCGTTCCACCCCCGGACCGATTGTTGCAAGATCCTCTTCCGAACCGCATTCCGGACAAGAAACAGGCACAGCTGTCACATGATCGCAATGATGGCATTGCATCCGGCGTCGCTGCTGATGCTGCACAAGCCAAGCCGAACAGCAATCACACCGGAACCGAAAACCGCATTTCCGGCAAAGCGTCAACGGGGCATATCCCCGGCGATTAAGAAAAAGTAACGCCTGCTCCCCCCGTCCCAAAGTCGCCTTAACCTCTTCGATAAGTTTCGGAGAAAGAAAATCTCCCTTTTCCGGCGAAGCCTCTTTCAGATCAATCATTTCAATCGAAGGCGGCACCGCCGCCCCATAACGTTCCGTAATTTTTTGCCAATGGTAACGCCCAGCCTGCGCATTCATAAGCGTTTCGAGCGAAGGAGTTGCAGAGGCTAAAATAACAGGGCATTTTTCAAGATTTGCCCGTAAAATTCCCATATCACGCCCATGATAAATCACCCCTTCCTCTTGCTTAAATGTCGCCTCATGCTCCTCATCAATCACAATTAAACCAAGATGGGTAAAAGGCAGAAAAAGAGCCGATCTCGCCCCGACAATCAAACAGGGCCTTTCGGAAAGCGCCTCTTCAAAAACTTTGGAACGTGCCCTTGGTGTGAGTTCTGAATGCCAAACCAAAGGGGCGCTTCCAAAGCGTGCTTTAAAGCGTTTTTTCCATTGGGCTGTGAGCGCAATTTCAGGCAGTAAAACCAAAACCTGCTTTTTCTCTTCTAAAGCTTGCGCAATCGCCTCAAAATAAATCTCCGTCTTTCCTGAGCCTGTAATCCCCTGCAATAAATCGGTTTGAAATTCAGATTTTTTAACCATTTCTCGCAAAAAATGGCCAGCAGCAGCCTGCTCTGGCGAAAGATTCGGCTTTTTAAAAAAGGGGTCAAGCTCGACCTCTCCGAGAGACGGCAAAGCAACTTTTTCTAAGAGAGCGGCGTCCTCCAATTTCTTTAAAACAGAAACACCTACACCTGATTTTGCCAAAAGTGTTTCTGTCGAGAAAATTTCTCCCCCAGCAACAACATCCAAAACGGCCTGACGTTGTTTTGTCACTTTAAAATCTTGCGGTATAATTTTTTGCGTCTGCCGCCAGCCCCTTTTTTCTGCCCCTTTGCCATTGAGAATTAGAAACTCAACCATGCGAATCACAGGGCCAAGCATCATCCCCGGTGGCATCAGATAATAAGCGGATGCCCAATTCACAAAACGCCGTAAAGAGAGCGGAAGAGCTGGAAAGTCCAGCACTGCCGAAATGGGACGAAGTTTTTTCATAGGCCATGATTTCGGCGCAATCGGCGCAAGCTCCTTGGGCACATCTGAACCCTGGTCCCAAACACAGCCGATCACCTCGCTGCGCCCAAGCGGCACACGGACAAAACGCCCCGGCGGTAAAGGAACCACATAGCGATACTCTAACGCTGTTTCAAAAGGGCGTCGGAGCAAAACATGAATACGATGGCCAAGATCATCTTCTTTTTCTTTTAAAGATAGGGCAATATCCTTTTTCATGAATATAAATGCTTCCCCTCTTCCACTACTGACGCCAGATTTACGCCATTTATGGCAAAAATGGGGCGCTTGGCTTGCCCTTGAGAAAAAACTCTCCCCCCTTACTTTAGAAGCTTATCAGCAAGATGTTGAGCGGGCGATGCGTTTTTTTCTTGGAAATCTTCCCGGTACCATAGATGCCAAAAGGCTTTCAACCCTTGAAAAACCCATTCTCAACCGTTGGCTAGCTTGGGAAATGAACCAAACTTTTGCCAAGAATCCACAAAATAGCAAAGAAGGCGTTAAGCGGAGCCAAGCCAGACGACTTTCCTCCCTTCGCTCTTTTTTCAGATGGTTAGAACAGGAGAAAAACCTCGAAAACAGCGCTGTTTTTCGCCTAAGAGGGCCAAGATTAAGTAAAAGCCTGCCACGTCCGCTCAATGTCAAAGAGGCACTGGCCGCACCGGAAGAAATTGCCAGCGGACAAAAAAAACCTGAACTTATTTTGCGTGATATTGCCCTTTTCTCCCTTCTTTATGGCGCTGGATTGCGTATTGGCGAGGCACTGAAGCTTAATATTGGACAGATCCGCAATTTCAAAGGCACTTCTTTAAGAATTATCGGCAAAGGCAATAAGGAAAGGCTTGTTCCCCTCATTCCTGAAGTCATTAAACCGCTCCGCAAATATTTAGAAGTTAGAGATCCGCTTCAAGGACTCGATGCCGATGAGCCCTTTTTTATCGGTGCCAAAGGCGGACGCCTCCAAGCCGGTATCGCACAAAAATCTATGCGGGAATGGCGGCGGCAATCAGGACTACCAGAAAGCGCCACCCCCCATGCGTTGCGCCATTCTTTTGCCACCCATCTCCTCTCAAATGGTGCCGATTTGAGAGTCATCCAAGAATTACTCGGTCATGCAAGTCTTGCCTCAACGCAAATTTATACCCTCGTGGATGAAAAAAGCCTGCTGGAAACATGGAAAAAATGTCACCCCAAAGCCTAAAAAAAATCCATCCCAAGGCTGCGCTTCTAACAGATCGTCCGACAGAGATCTTTACCTTCATTCTTGAGGCGTTTGAGGCGCAGCAAAAATGCACCCTCATTAGCTTAGTCGATATTATTCAAGGCTCCTCAAGAGCACTTGGGGCACATATGGCAGTCCGTGAAGATGGACTTTATTGCGGTTTTGTTTCAGGGGGCTGTGTCGAGAATGCCGTCGCTCAAGAGGCGCTTACAGCAATCTCAGAAAACAAAGACCGTTTCTGCCATTTCGGCAAAGGATCACCCCATTTTGATATTGTCCTCCCCTGTGGCGGAGGTATTAAACTTGCCATTCATCTTTTAAAAGACGCAAAACCGATCACGGAAATTCTTTCCTTCTTGAGACAAAGAAAATCCTGTTTTTTAACCTACCATCCACAAGAGAAAAGCCTTACCGCCACTTACGGCAAGGAAAAAAGCGGCTGGACAGGCAATCATTTTTACATCGCCTACCGCCCTGCAACCCGCTTGTTTCTGTCAGGCGGTGCCTATGAGACAGAAATTTTAGCCGAAATTGCGGACAGCGCAGGATTTGAGGTCAGCCACCCCGCAACAAACACACCAAACGAAATTCTCAGACATTTAGAGGATTGGACAGATGAGAATACGGCCATTGCACTTCTCCATCATGATCCGGAACGAGAACTGCCAATCCTTGAAAAAGCGCTCAAAACAAAAGCCTTTTATATTGGCTGCCTCGGCAGTGTACAGACCCATGAAAGACGTAAAAAACATTTGATGAACAAAGGATTCTCTTCGCAAAAAATAGCTAAAATCCATGCCCCAATCGGCCTCTTCGGCCCAGCACGCAACGCCCGTCCCCTCGCTGTCTCCATCGTGGCGGAAATTATGAAGAGTGCCGATAACTATTCTTTGCCATAATCAGGATTTACCTTGTACTTATCTTCAAGACTTTCAATAGAAAATGTTGGAACCAGCATTCCGTCAGCCTTACTCTCTTTTTTTCTTTCTTCTTCCCACGCCACTGCTTCAACAAGATAATAAATAGCTGACTGCGTCAGTCTTAAAAGATACCGAGTCTTTTCCTGCATCTCAGAGCTTGAAATCGAAAAACAAAATTCATTACTTGGTAAACTTTCTTTTATCATATCAAATGCCCACCCCTCATGGAGCTGAAAATGCTTATGTTCTAAGGCATTCCTAATATCCTCAATTTTTTCTGCTTGTGATGAGGTCGCTGTAGAGAAATCTGGATTTCTAATTTCTTTAGAAAGCCAAAAGAGCGAAAGTAACAATGGATTTTTAGATTCTGAGTAAACTGGGAGGACATTTTCGGGTACCGCTTGTCCACGCTCTTTGTACCAAACATTTCTAAAAGAAGTATTTTTTCTTGATCGAAAAACCCCCCAATACTCATTGATAAAATAGCCAATTTTATCAAGTAACGAATACGCTTTCTGAAAACTTGTCTTCAACATCTCTGTATAAAGTGAGAAGCATGGAAAACTTAGCGTATTCGCTATCTCGACATAACGATCTGAGAAATGTGGCTTATGACCTTTCTGAGCTTCGTAAAGAAACCACCGAGCGGTGATGTATTCTTGCTTTATCTGATTAAAAAGTCCAAAAATTGGAGGAGGAGCCCCATTGATATTTCTAATACCTAAAGGTAGCTCTTCAAGGGAGGAGGTCATAACCGCTGGCAAACGAAGATCATCCAGTGCATCCCCTCCATCCATACCTAAAATGCCATACTGGTTTAAAAACAATCCTTTTTTCAAAGACCATTCACGATAATATAACTCTATTTTTGTTCTAGAAAGTTCCTGAGGTGAAAAATCCCTTACAGAATCGGGTACACTAAGAAAACAACTTTTCAATTTCTCAAAATGCCACTCAAAATAAGGAACAGCATGAGGCTCCAAAGTTTTTTTTCCTTCAGAAGAGAAGGTTTGCTCTAAAATATCAAGTACAGTTGGATAAATAACGCTCGCTAAATATTGAATATCTACACAACTAAAACTCTCTAACTGAAGCAATCTACCAACGATCATACTTCCTTTAGCCCCTAAAGCCATTGCAAATCTGGGATTAACCTTTAAAGCTTCCTCCCAGTTCTGAAAACCTTCTCGATACCTCCCTAACTGCGAAAGAGTATTGCCTCTATTGGTAAAAATATTGCATTTACGGTGTAATGGAAGTTGCTTAAAATCTGGATGAAAAACTGCACGGGAAAGACTTAAAAGTTGGCGCTCTTTGTTTGTATTGCGCACTTTCCATAAAGAAATATCCTGATTTTCAAGATTTGCCAGCGCTCCATAGGCATTAGAGCGAAAATACTCAGAAAGAGGTGTACTACCATATTTGGTATAAAATTCTTGAAGGAATTTTAAAGCATTTAACAGGCCTTCTTTATCCCTTTTCTTACATGACAAATCAATTAAGTTTCCTACATTTAAAAGGAGTTTTTCCTCTTTATAAAAATCTATCTTTTCTGACATCTGGCACTTTAAAATTTAGTTCAAATCACTAACGGCTAAACTAATTCATTAGCCACAATAGAAGAGCTCTGTCACTGCACAAAAAACATATTATCTTCGATCTCTTTATGACAAAATTCAATAACTCAAACATTATCACACTTCACATTGCCCTTGCGGTTTTAGGGGCAGGGTATGGGCGGCGATTTAGTGAAAGCAAAGATAAGCTTGGCGCTTTACTGGACGGGAAGCCTGTTGCCCATCATGTTTTAGATATTGTTAAAGATTTTTCATGGGCACAAAAAATCCTTGTCTGTCGGAGAAGTTCCTTATGGGCAGGACGCTATCAGCAGGAAAATTTTGAGATTTGTTACAACGATAATCCGGTAGGCGGCATGTTAAGCTCTCTGAGAAAAGCCGTCTTATCTGCCCATCCTGAGATAACGCATCTTTTCATCTGTCTTGCTGACATGCCTTTTATTTCTCAAGCGCATCTCAAAAAAATACTAAAGGCTTTTGACGGAAAAAAAACCATTGCCACCCAATCGGAAAATTACAAAGGGCCGCCTGCCATTTTTGCGCTGAAAGACCTTCAAAAACTCCCAGAAACAGGCGAAGGGGGGGCACGTTCTTTGCGGGACAATGCTTTTTTCGTTCAGTGTTCCCCAGAATTAATCCGTGATATTGATCGAAAAGAAGATTTATAAAAACCGCAACATATGACATTTCAGCCTGCTGTCGACACTTCCCGAACGCTACGCAAAATTTTTTCTCATAACCGCATGGCTTTCAAAAAATTCTCCCTTCCCTTTAAAGAAAAGGAAGGGAGAATTCTTAAAAATCAATCTCCTTAACACAACAAAATAAAAACATTACACTGATAAGCGTCTGCCAAGTTTATCCGCCGCTAAAATAGCCGCATAAACTTCTTCGGCGTTCGGTTTTGTTGGCATGTTTTTCATTGTATCGGCATCATCACAGGAAATTTTTGCAACTTCTCTCCAAATTTCCGGATCGAATTTTTTAACACCAAGTGCCTCAAGCGTTAGCGGTAAATGTGCATATTTAGCAATTCTTGCGACCTCCTCAATTTCTTCCTTTGGGGCATTTTCAAGTACAAGCTGCACCAGAAGACCAAAAATCACTTTTTCCCCGTGCTGACAATGATGAAGTTCCGGCACAATGCACATGCCATTATGCACGGCATGCGCCGCCGCAAGCCCTGCTGATTCTGCACCGATACCACTTAAATAAATCGTTGCCTCCACAACCTGCTGAAAAGCAGGGGTTGGAACATGGCATTCCGCACTCTCCATCGCCAATTCAATATTTTCAGATAAAATCTCAAAACAAAGTTTTGCAATGCCCAATGCCGTCCTCGTGCAATGATGATGCAGCAAATTCAATCCATGGGAACGCCAAACGGCACGTGCCTCAAACCAAGTTGAGAGCGCATCCCCAACCCCTGCGGAAAAAAACCTAGCAGGTGCCGCTGCAACGATGTTTGTGTCCACCAAAACAGCATTAGGATTTTGTGGAATATAAAGATAATGGGAGAAACTACCATCCTCACCATACACAACAGCGAGCGCTGTACAGGGCGCATCCGTCGAGGCAATCGTCGGATATAAAATCACTGGATTTTTGGTATAAAAAGCAACCGCTTTGGCTGTATCCAGCGTCTTTCCACCGCCGATACCAACGATCACATTCGCCTTTTTTTCCTTTGCGAGAGAGCAGTTACGCTTAATTTCTGCCTCGCTACATTCACACTGAAATTCCTCTACATGCACCTGAAGCTTGCTTTTCTTCAAATGTGGAAGAGATTCTTTCTCTATTTTGGGTAAAATAAACGCATCTGAAATAATAAAAAGATTATCTCCGAAATCTTTTACTGTATTTTCCAGCCTTGAAAGCAAACCTGCACCGATACAAAACTTACTCGGAGAGGCCAACAGATAAGGAACTGAAGAAGAATATACCGTCTGTTGTTCTGCCATGATTAAAATCCCTCTTTTTTTATCATGGAGCCACAGCGTAGATCCCGATCACCGGTCTTATATCGCCGTAACCCTATCTTAACGCTAGGCCTCTCTCTTAAAAATTTCAATCTGGAAACTCTCCTGCAAAAATCCGCTGATTTTCAAGAGAAAATCCACATTTTTCTGAACGACTCCATCAAAGAATAATGAACAAAAATACAAAAAATAATTGAAAAACACACAGACGAAACCCCTTCCGTCCAAACGATCAAAAAAACCTTTCTGTCTTCGTAAAATCTCTGGAAATTAAAGATTTGGAAAGCATGAATTAAGTTCTTCATTTACAGTGCGCTCTCCGTTAAAGTCACATTCGTAAAATAAATTTAGGAGTATACTATGAAATTGATTGTCAATGGCGTGAAGCATCAGCTTGATGTTACCCCCGATACCCCTTTACTCTGGGTTTTACGTGACAATCTTGCTTTAACAGGCACAAAATACGGCTGTGGTCTTGCGCAATGCGGTGCCTGCACTGTTTTTATCGATGGAAAATCCATGCGATCTTGCGTTACCCCTGTTGGAACCTTAGAAGGCAAAAGCATCACGACAATTGAAACGATCGAAGCAGATGCGTTCGGTAAAAAACTTGTCGAGGCTTGGGTCAAGTATCAAGTGCCACAATGCGGCTATTGCCAATCTGGACAAGTCATGGCTGCCGCTGCTCTTCTCAAAAACAATCCTCGCCCAACAGAAAAAGAAATTGAATCCGCTATGACCAATCTTTGCCGTTGCGGAACTTATAATGCCATCAAGGCTGCCATTCGTGATGTCGCCGGCATTTCAGAAGAAGCAAAGAAATAAGCGTGCGTATTATGAGCAAAACCCCCTCTCTTTCTTCTTCGCAAAATAACGCAAAACTTTTAAATCTCTCACGCCGGGGATTTCTCGGCTCCTCTGTTGGTGCCTTTGTCATGGGGATTTCCTTTCCCAAGGCGAATGCCGCCACAAAAACAAAAGAAGCCGGCACGGATGTGCAGGCCTTTCTTGAAATTCGACCGGACAATACCATCCTTTTCCGCTCTCCTTTTAACGAAGGCGGACAAGGTATTTTTACAAGTATGGCACAACTTGTCGGTGAAGAGCTTGACCTTGCGCCTGAAAAATTTGTTGTTGAAAATGCCCCGCCCGGCGATACATTTCGCGTTATCCCAAAAGAGCTTTGTCCGCCCGGACGCTGGACTGGCGGCAGTATGTCGGTGCGTACCAGCCACCTTACAATGCGCAGGCTTGGCGCTCTCACACGGAAAATGCTCTTAGAAGCGGCGGCTCAAAAGCTCCACGTGCCACTTTCTAACCTGAAAACGGATGATGGAAAAGTCATTTGCGAAAAGCTTGGAAAAAGCTTTTCTTATGGGACGCTCGCACCGCTTGCGCTTAAGCTTCCTGTTCCCAATATTGAAACCATCACGCTCAAAGACGAAAGTCAATTCCGTTGGATTGGCAAGGCGCTCAAGCGCCTTGATGTTAAAGACAAGGCCACCGGCAAGGCAGTGTATTCCATTGATATCACTGTCAATGGGATGATGCATGCAGCCATCCAACATGCGCCAAGACTGGGAATGACCGCTGGACAATTTTACAATGAGGCGCAAGTCAAAGAAATGCGCGGTGTCCATTCTATTCATCGCTTGGAGGGAGCTGTTGCCGTTGTTGCTCCCCATTGGTGGGAAGCCAAATTAGCTGTCGAAGCCCTTCAGGTCGATTGGCAGGAGCCTGCACATGATTCCAATGTCCGCTATATGCCGGCGGATTTCTCCACAGAGAAATTTCGTGAATTTATGGCAAAACAAAAACATAGCGGTGAAACGAGTGAAGAGGCTGGCGATATTAAAACAGCTTTTTCAAAGGCTGCTACCCTTGTCCAAGCAACAGGCTCAAGTCAATATTTACGTCATGCACAGCTAGAACCTCCCTCTGCTTTGGCTCGTTTTAACAAAGATGGCTCTCTTGAACTCTGGATGCCTAATCAGCAGCCAGAAGTTTTTCAAGAAGATGCCGCCAAGCGAGCAGGCCTTCCAATCGAAAAAGTCATTCTCCATAGCCCGCTTTTAGGCGGTTTCTTTGGCCGACATTTTTTAGTGCATACGACAACCGTCTATCCACAGGCAATCGCCCTTGCCAAAGCGACTGGAAAACCAATTAAAGTCATTTGGAGCCGTGAGGAAGAATTCTTAAGAGATTCTGCTCGCCCTATGTCTGTTGTGCATTTTAAAGGTGCGCTAGATTCAAAAGGCATCCCCACTGCCATCGAAGCGATTGCCGTTACCGAGGGACCAACCGAAGGTATTGCCAATAAAAAGGCTTCTCCTCCAGACCCGACGGCAGTCGAGGGACTAACAGAAAAATCCTACGATATTCCGCATCGCCGCATTGCCCAGCTTTATGTTAAAACCCCGGTAATGCTGAGCTATTGGCGATCTGTCGGCCATTCAATGAATGATTTCTTTTATGAAACCTTTCTCGATGAATTGGCTGAAAAAGGACGACAAGATCCCTACCAACTCCGCTTACATCTCCTTGCCAATAATCCACGTTTAACAAATCTGCTCAAAGGCGTCGCAGAACTTTCCGGCGGCTGGAAAAGCGGTGTCTTTACAGCCGCAGACGGATCACGCCGTGCAAGAGGGATTGGCATGGCCTCTTCCTTTGGTTCCGAAGCCGCCGCTATCGCAGAAGTCTCTATTGAAAATGGGGAAGTCCGTGTTCATCATGTTTGGCAGGCTATTGACCCCGGAAAAGTAATTAACCCTGCCATTATTGAGGCGCAGGTCAATAGCGGAACCGCCCTCGCACTCTCACAGGTTCTTATGGAAGAATTGGCGTATCAAGACGGAATGCCTATAGCGAGAAACTATGATCTTTATCCAATCCTCCCTCCCCATCGCATGGCAAAAGTCCATGTTAAAATCATCGAAAGCGGTGAAAAAATCGGCGGGATTGGTGAGCCGCCGCTTCCTCCGGTGCCGCCGGCTGTCGCAAATGCTGTCTCGACCTTAACAGGTAAACGCATTCGCTCTATGCCACTTTCTCAATATAAATTTTAAAGGAGGCGAAAATGAAAAAAATATTTGAAATTCTCTTTTCAAGAAAAGCCCTCCCCTATCTTTTGGCCTTTTTCACCACGGCGTTGACCTGCCTTATCGGTGTTGTCTGGTTTGTTTGTCGCCTGCCAGCCTCACCGCTGGATGAAATCAATGTTTCCTCTTCTGAGAGTAAACTTACCACACGGGGCGAATATCTTGCCCGTCTCGGCGATTGCGGTGCCTGTCACTCTATCGGCGGCAAACAGCCTTATGCCGGCGGTTTAAAAATGGTAACGCCGCTTGGGGCGATCTACAGCACCAATATCACACCAGACCCTGAGCTTGGGATCGGTATGTATAGTTTAGGCGATTTTGACCGTGCCGTGCGTCAAGGCGTGGGACATGACGGACACCGCCTCTATCCTGCGATGCCCTATCCTTCCTACGCCAAAATGAGCGATGAAGATATTAAAGCGCTTTACGCCTTTTTCCGAGATGATGTTAAACCGGCACATGTCACAAATAAAGAAAATGAAATTCCATTTCTCCTCAATATTCGCTGGCCTTTAGCCTTTTGGAATCTGCTTTTTGTACCGCATCATCCTTACACAGAAAAAAAAGAGCATGATGTGCAATGGAATCGTGGCGCCTATTTGATTGAAGGGGCCGGCCATTGCGGTGCCTGCCATACCCCAAGAAGTGCGCTTGCCATGAATGAAAAAGGACTTGATGATTCCCATAAAAGCTTTTTAAGCGGGGCACTCATTGATAACTGGTATGCCCCAAGCCTTCGCAACGAATCTGATACAGGATTGGGAAGATGGTCTGAAAATGATATTTTTCAGTTTCTCAAAGAAGGTCGCAATACCTACGGCGTTGTTTTTGGCTCCATGGCAGAAGTCTATAATAACTCCACGCAATTCATGACCGATGAAGACCTGCATGCAATGGCACATTACCTAAAGTCCCTTCCTGCGAATGAAAAAACAGGAGAGAAAAAATGGGAGTATCAAGCGGAGACCACCTCACCGCATTCCAAAGGAGAAAAGCTCTATGCGCAAAAATGCGGAACATGCCACGGACAAGACGGTAAAGGCCGTACACCTTGGATTGCACCGCTTGCAGGCTCTGCCTCTTCTTTAATCCCGGAGAAGGCTTCTGCCATCAATATTACACTTAACGGCTCTCCCCGTGTGATTACCAATGCCGTACCGGATGCCTACCGAATGCCTTCTTTCCGCAAGCAGCTGACAGATGAGGAAATCGCAAACATTCTCTCTTATATCCGTTCAAGCTGGGGAAATGAGGCCTCAGAAGTTAAAACTTCGGAAGTAGCCAAACTCAGGCAGGAAACACATTCAGCAAGTCCAAGCGTAACAATCCTGCAAATTAAATAAAATTGATCCTTTTCAAAAACCTCTGCTTTCTCATTAAGAAATGCAGGGGTTTTTGTTGCTTTATGAATCATAATTCGCCAAAATTTTAGAGATCCTGAAAATGCGCTTTAACATAAAAGGAAATACATTTATGTCTAAACAAGAAACACATCCAATCCATGCTGGCCCCGTTAAAATCATTTTTATCAAAGCAGAGGGGAAACCTTACTCTGACAAGATTCAATTCCCAACAAAGGCAACCAAATACAGCACAGGCTATGATATTCATTCCGCTGTTGATATTACCATCCCTGCTGGCAAACATGCGATTGTCCCAACAGGTCTAAAATTTGATATCCCTGATAAAGCCCCTATTGATTTTCAAGTTCGGAGCCGTTCAGGTCTCTCTGTTAAAAGACGGGTAGACGTCACGAACTCTCCCGGCACGATTGACCGTGACTATACAGGCGAGCTGGATGTTCCACTTACCAATTACAGCGATGAAGATTTTGAGATCAAAGCCGGCGACCGTATTGCCCAGATTGTTTTCAATCAACTCGCCGATGTTTATCTGCCACAAGCCACCACTTTAGACAAAGAACGTGGCACCAATGATTTTGGAGATTCTGGCGTTTAAATCAGCCTCTCTCAAAGGGAGGGGGATTCCCCCTCCCTTTCAAAAAGTTCAATGCGCCGCTTTAAAAGTCTGAACAATTTTGAGAAGCTCTTGCGGCGTTTTTGCGAGATAAGTTGCACCAGCCTTTTTTAAAACGTCAAAAGATTTTGAACCCCACGTTACCCCCACAGAAGGTAGGCCATCTGCCTTAGCCATTTGTATGTCGGCTGAACTATCGCCAATCACAAGACCTTTTTCAAACGCCTCAACGCCTAATAAGTTTCTTGCCACTTTAAGAGGATCTGGTGCTGGCTTTGGCATTTCAACCATATCAGAACCAACAATGACATTAAAATATTCTGAAAGCCCAATATTTTGGACATCCTGAGCCGCTGCGGTACTGGCCTTATTGGTCACAATCGCCATCCCATCCGAAATGGCAGCGCATTCTTTGACCACACCGCCCATACCTTCAAACAATGAAATATAATGACCTGAAATCTCATGGTAACATTTACGATAAGTTTGAATAAGATTTTCAATCTCTGGCTGAGATAATTTTCTTTCGCTTAAAGAGGCTAAAATTTCAGATAACGGAAATCCCATTCGCCCTTTGACCGCTTCAAGAGATGGCGGAGAAAGATCATACACCTCGAAAGCCAATGCAATCGCTCGTGCAATGCCTTCGGCTGTATCTGCAATGGTGCCATCAAAATCAAAATATAAAATCATTGCTTTCTCCTCTTTCCACTTATAATCACTTTCATCCTACTGTAATTTTGATTAGAAAATACAAAGAACAGAAACATCATGCGCCGCATTTAAAGAAGACAATACAAAGAAAAAGAGGAAAAAATGAAAAAAAAATTTTACGCTCTTATTCTCTCTTTTATCTTCATTTCTTTTCTAAATGCCATCTCTGCCAATGCAGCGCCTCCTGACGAATGGCATCATCAAAAAACAAACTTAACCAGCCTCAAATCCGGCTGGTCCAGCAACCGGCATTATGCTGTGCCGACCAGCACAGATTCCCATACAAAAATAGATGGATGCGGCCTTGTTCAGTTTGAACTTCCCCCCTTTTTCTCCACAGCCTCCTTTGACCGCCGCAAAATTAAAATTGCCCTAAGTCTGACAACCTATCTGCCTGGTGATTCTATCAAGCCTCAAACGGGCCTTGAAATTTCAAGCATCAATCCGCAATGGCATCTTTCCGCCGAAGAAAATACCCAAATGACCGTCCAGAGCGGCAACTATTCTAAAAGTTTTCATATGACAGCAGAGCCACCTAATGTCTGGATTTCGCCTATAGAGGCACCGGAATTAGGAGACATGCTTGCCGCTTTTGCAAAGAATAAAGAGGGGGAAATCCGCTTCTCTTCAGGGGAAAGCATGCCGCTTACATTCGGACATATTAAATCCACCCTTGAGAATTTCCGAACTTGCTTATTAAAAACAAAATTTGCCGACCTTCCCCCATTTGAAGAAGAAAATCAAACGAGCCACTTTTTCTAATTTTTTCCCTTACCTTGTTAGACAAAATCAAGCACCATGCATAAAGAAAACCATAAACAAAGCACCACAAAAGGAAATGAAGATGGCTTATAAAATTCCCGATCAAACCGGAAAAACCTTTGTCATCAGCGGTGCAAATAGCGGCACAGGAAAAGAAGCAACAAAACGACTCTCTCAAGCCAATGCCGAAATTATCATGGCTGTTCGCTCCCTAGAAAAAGGCGAAGCCGCCAAAGAGGAAATTCTACGCACCATCCCTTCTGCGAACCTTACTGTTAAAAAATTAGACGTTGCCGATCTGCATTCTATTGCCAATTTTGCCGATGGCCTAAAATCAGAAGGTAAAAAAATTGATACGCTTCTTAATAATGCCGGCGTGATGGCACCGCCACAGCGAGAGGTGACAAAAGACGGCTTTGAACTTCAAATCGGCACTAATTTTATCGGCGCTTTTGCCTTAACCCATCATTTAATCCCACTCCTTTTAAAAGCGGATGCGCCTCGGGTAACAACGATGGCAAGCTGTGGCGCTTTATTTGCCCCCCCTATCGGCCTGACACGTTTTAAAGATTTACAGGCTGAAAAGAAGTATTTGCCTTTTCCAATTTATGCCCGCTCTAAACTTGCAGATATTGTCTTAGCGCGGGAACTCGCCCGAACGGCCAAAGAGAAAGGTTGGAATCTTCTTTCCAATGGCGCGCATCCGGGAGTTACCCACACAAATTTAACAACTTCAGGGGCCAATATCGGTAAGACAGAAATCAAAGAGCCACTGCTTTTCCGACTCATGTGGCTCTTTGCAATGAATGTCGAAAACGGTACCAAGCCGCTCTTGCAAGCCGCCACAGACCCACGTGCGAAACCAGGCAGTTATTATGGGCCTCTATTTATTACGAATGGCCCTGCAAAAAGAGTGAGTCTTCCCTATTCTGCGATTTGGATTGAAAAAAATGGTGATTCACGCAGACTTTGGGAAGAAACCCAACATCTGACGGGCTTGAAATTTTAGCCCCTTATTTTAATCGGTTTTTCAAAATAGAAGGGGTTAAAAGCTGGGGTAATAAAATCCCCGGCTTATCGCTTGGCCAGTTTTTGGGAAACCAAACATAAAGTGGAACCCCTTCCCGATGATATTGATGCAAAAAGGCACTAATATCAGGATCCTTATTCGTCCAATCCCCTTTCATAAACACCGCACCTGCCGCTTGTAAGGTGTTTTCCCCCTTCTCAGTATTGAGCGTTGTCCGCTCATTCATCAAACACGTAATACACCAGGCAGCGCTCATATCCACAAAAACAGGATGCCCGTCTGCCCTCAACGCTTTTAAAGTGTCTGGATGAAACGAAACAATCTGCAATCCGCTCTTCTGACTTTGTACGAGAGCAGATTTTTTCTCCTGTAGATGGACTTCATTCTTAACATTTGGCCCCAGAACCCAAAGCAGAAGAAAACTTAATACAAGCGCAGAAATCGCAACCCAATATCCAATAGAAAGAAAAAGGAAAGGTTTTTTCTTCGTCTGTTTTCTTTGTGCAATTCCAAAGCTCCAAGCGGCAAAAGCCAAAAGCAATCCACCTGATAGCACAACAACAGCACAATCAATCCCCCCCTGTCGTAGAACAACCCAAATCAACCAAATACAGGCGGCAAATAAAGGAAAGGCAAGAAATTGCTTGAAAATTTCCATCCAAGCTCCGGGCTTTGGCAAAAAGCGCCCCATCGCAGGCCAGCACGCCAGCAAAATATAAGGAAAAGCCAATCCCAGCCCTAAAGCGGTAAAAATACTTAAAGCCAAAAAGCCCGAAGCCGCCAAAGCGCCAGCCAGTGCAACTCCCATAAAGGGCGCCGTACAAGGACTTGCGACAATAACAGCTAAAATACCCGTAATAAAATCGCCAAAATGCCCCGCTGCAGTCTGATGGCGTCCGGCAGAAGCTGGCGGCAATATTTCAAACAGACCAGCCAAATTCAATGCCATGAGGAGTAACAGCCAACAAACCAGAATGACAAAAAACGGCGATTGAAACTGGAAGCCCCAGCCAATTAAATGGCCTGCATGACGTAATATAAGGACAAAAATACCAAGCGAAAGAAAAGTGCCTACGGTACCCAGCGCATAAAAAATTGCAGAGGCCACTGCCTCCGGTCGCTCTTTTGTGCCCAATTTTGCCAACGAAAAAGCCTTCATTGCCAAGACAGGAAACACACAAGGCATTAAATTTAAAAAAATACCGCCAATAAAAGCCAAAAAGAAAAGTTTCAAACCTGAAACAAGTGGATGATTGGCTTCCGAAAGGGGTGCCGCATCAACAACAGAAGATTTTTCCGTTTGCGTTGTTGTTATTTTCGAAGAGGAG
Source organism: Acetobacteraceae bacterium (assembly GCA_004843165.1). Lineage (NCBI taxonomy): Bacteria > Pseudomonadati > Pseudomonadota > Alphaproteobacteria > Acetobacterales > Acetobacteraceae > Acetobacteraceae bacterium. The sequence goes on along the minus strand of CP039459.1, from coordinate 1,073,718 downwards.
ACAGCCTCCGATATTTCGCCTAACAGTCTTGGCTGGATCTCAAAATAAACTCTTTGTCCGTTATTACGTAAAAGCTCCACAACACCATTTAGACGTCCCTCCTGAATATATTTTTCTAAATTTCCATTATCAGGCGCTGTTTTATCTGCAACAAGATCCAAAATAAGATCTGAACCGTTCTGCTGTATCATTTGAGGTGCATTACTATTGAGTAAACCGGCATTATAGGGATAGAAATAAGCTTCCTTTGTATTTCCTGCCGCCTGTTTTTTTCCTTGAGCCTGCCCTTTTAGACGAAGATGATTATCTTTTTCCAAAAGAGATTCGAACGGTGCTTTCTCTGGTGCAAGCCCTGTCGCCCGTTCAAAAAGTTCCTTTTGCGCCCCAATCCTTGTTGCTTCAGCAACAGGCACAAACAGAGTAAAATTTGCCTTTTCTGGAATACATATTTTTGCACAAGCAAGCCATTTTGCTTTGAGATTTAATTTTAACTTTCCAGAAAACGGCTCGGAGAAGGAAAGGGGTATTTCGAGCGGAAAAAAAATCTGGTTTTCATACCCAAAAGTTGTCAATCCCGCTTCGCTAAAACGTGTTGGCGTCTCCCATGTTGTTATCTCGTCCGTTTTCCCGATAAGTTGGCTTTGGCCACTTTCAGACAAATGCTCAACCGTCAGCGTAAGCTCTGGAGCCTCTCCTGCATCCCCCGGATTGCGCCAATAGGTATGGAATTGGGGTGCTAAAGAAAGCGAAAGCCCCGCATGTAAAACAGTTTTTCCCTGCCCCTGAATCGGTGCCAAAGAATCTTCAAGTGTCACAAGCGCCGCGGTGCTTTGTGGTGTTATATGCTCCTCGCTCTCCAAAGCAAAAGCGGGAGACACCATCGCCAAAAGAAGCAAAAACAAAAAGAGACTCTGACTCTTTTTGTCAAATCCTGTATTTGTCGTTTTTCTTTCTACTTTGAAACTTTCCAAGATAGGTGAAAAAACTCTCAAAAAAAACGCTTTCATCTCAACCTATCCTTTTAAATCTGCTTGTACTTCTTTACGTTCTCAATCATTAAAGTATCATAATTTGAAAATAGACGTTTTTAAACTTTCTATCAGTTTTTCTTTTCTAAACGGACGATGTTCTATGTCAGGTACAGGTATAATGGGTCTTCTTGCACCAGATACTGTAAGCAGTAATGCGGTTGTCAGCGCCGCACATTTAATTCAACTTGCGCTTACACCTGTTTTCATGCTCTCAGGTATCGGAACGCTCATTAATATTTTCAACACACGTTTACAGAAAGTAGCGGATACGCTTGATGATGTTGATAATAAGGTTTTGGCTGCCGAAAAACAATTAACCACAGAACCACAGACAGATGCGCAGAAATTAGAGCCTCTCGAAACCTCTGATCATCTTTTTTTCCGTCAAACCAGATTACAGCTCCGTGTTCTCGTCCTAGATATCGGCATTATTTTGCTTGCTCTTGGCGGGGCTTTCACCTGCGCCTCTGCTGTTGCCCTATTTTTTGGTTCTATCCATGAAACAAGAACGGCCACATGGCTACTTGCCCTTTTTGGGGCAGCGCTGGCCTTTACGATTTTAGGACTCACTTCCTTTTTGGTCGACACCTTGCTTAGCTGGCATGGATTGAAACGAAAACGGGAAATTATTGAGAAGCTTTGGATTGCCCATAAGGAACGCAAGAGCCTTGCGGCCAATGTTGTAGAATCTCATCGCTTACAGAAGAAGGGGGCAGAAGGTAACCGAGCTTTTGGGCTGAATTTACCCCATCTCTCAAACTCCACGCAAAAAACGCCTGCTCCCGACGCCCCTGATCGCTCGAACGCCCCGAATGATCGCACGCAATCAAAGCAAGATTCGCAGCCGTAATCGGCCACGAGTTTTTTCCCGGCTCATTTAAAACGCTAAGATGGTCATAAGGTGCTTTCCAAAGCGTATGTGCGGCCGCCGATTTAAAACTTTCCATATTTGGCGAGACTTCAAAACCATCTTTATTTTTTAGTTGCGCCATGGAGAGGCCATTCTCTGCGGCATAAGTATATTCAACATACCCAATAGCACCGGGAGTCTGGCGTACAAGAGCCGCAATACCATCATTACCACGTGCGCCAGCCCCTCCTTCCCAAGCAATCAATGCCCCCGCGCCATAATTTTTTTTCCATGTGGGAGAAACTTCAGAAAGATAAGACGTAAAAACAAAACTTGTTCCTGAACCATCCCCACGATGCACGGCACCAATATCAATCTCTGGTAATTTAAATTTGGGGTTTAGAACCTGTATGCGAGGATCATTCCAAAGGGTAATTTTTCCGGCATAAATATCCGCCAGAACCTCTCCTGTCAGGCGTAGCTCCCCGCGAGGCACACCTGGAACATTAACAATAACAACAGCCCCACTCATCATCACAGGAAACTGATAGAGCCCCTCTTTTTCAAGCTCCTCACGAGAGAGAGGAATATCGGTACTCCCAAAATCAACCAAAGCATTTTTTGCCTGGTCAACCCCGGCACTTGATCCAATCGCCTGATAATTAAGCTTCATTCGAAATTTCTTTTTAATTTCCTCGCCCCATGCCATATAAACCGGGGCGGCAAAGCTTGAACCTGCCCCCATCAAATCCCCCTGAAGCAAACGCTCCAAATCGGAAGGGGCGGCATACCCTCTGCCTGCCAGAGCGGATACGGCAAGAAGGGGAAGTACAAAAAAAGAAATTAAATGGCGCATGCTGTTCTCTTTAAAAAGATGGAAGAAAAAAAATTACTTTCTTCGATAATCATCCTCAAGACGAACAATATCACTTTCCTCTAAAGGATCGCCACATTGCGTCTCAATGATTTTCAGAAGTCCCGTTCCCCGATTTTCCAAACGGTGAACCGCCTCTTTCGGAATATAAATGTCCTCATTCTCTTTAAGCTCTTTTACCTCTTCACCGCATGTGACGATGGCCGTACCACTCACAACAACCCAATGTTCACTCCGATGAAAATGTTTCTGCAAAGAGAGACGATGCCCTGGAAGAACCTCAATTTCTTTGACCATATAACCCTTGGATTGAATCAAAATGGTATATTTTCCCCAAGGTCGTCTTGTCGTCAGATTTTCACAAGCCTCTGGGAGGCCTGCCTTTTCAATCTGTGCGACGCAATGTTTAATTTCTTGAGACTTCTCTAAAGAACTCACCAAAACAGCATCTTGCGTCGCAATAATTGCAAGATTTTCAACCTCATGAGCGATAATCAAAGGCCCTTCAGAACGGACATACGTATTTTTTGTCTCATTCAGAAAAACCCTCTCACTCTTTGCATTCCCTGACTGATCTTGTTCAGAATTTTCCCAAAGACTATGCCAAGAGCCAATATCAGACCATGCAAACGATGCCTCAACGACAGCACCGCATTTCGTGTGTTCTGCAATGGCAAAATCAATGGATAAAGAGGGGCTGCTTTTAAAAGCCTCCTTATCCAATACCTCAAATTCTGAGCTAATAATACGTTTCTGAACAGATTTCTGAACCGCCGCAAAAATTTCAGGCTGATAAAGCTGAAACTCTTTGAGCATCAAGGATGTTTTGGAAATAAACATCCCCGAATTCCAAAGAAATTTTCCGGATTTCAAATAGGATTTTGCTTTCTCCAGATCAGGTTTTTCAACAAAATGGGATAGATGATGTGTTTTGGAAAGCCCATCAATCGGTGCACCAACCTCAATATAGCCATATCCCGTTTCGGGATGGGTTGGCTTAATGCCGAACACAGTAAAGTAATTTTCACTTGCGGCTTGGCAAGCTGCCGCAAGTGCCTTTTCCCAAGCCTCGTCCTCTTGGATAAAAGCATCTGAAGGCAAAATAAGAAGAATAGAATCCCCATATTTTTCCTGCGCAACAAAGGATGCTGCTGCAATGCCCGGTGCAGAATCTCGCCGTGCCGGCTCAACAACAATAAAGGCCTGATGGTCTTCCAACTCAGAAAGCTGCTGATTTACAACAAAGGCATGGCGCTGGTTACAAACAAAAATCGGCGCTTCAAAATGAAAGCCCTCTAATTTTGGAGAGTTTTGTGCCCTTTTTAAACGTTCCGCTGTCTGTTGGAGAAGAGATTTTTCCTTATCCATTAAAGGAAGAAACTGCTTTGGGAGTGATTTTCGAGATAATGGCCATAACCTCTTACCTTCTCCACCACAAAGAATAACGGGAACCAGCGCTGGAAAATCAGACATTTAAAAACCTATTGTAACCATAAAATCTCAAAAAAAGATCTATTCATGCCCTAAGAGGCTAAAATTAAACTATTATCTAATGAAAAGCATAAAAGAAAGTAAAGAAGCCAAAAAGAATGGCGGAAGGCTACCCTTTATAGCCTTCCGTCACCCAACGCTGAAAACTAAAAATAAATTGAGGCCGTGATATGCCATGTGCGGGGTGCACCTGCAACGGCAACATTGGAAGCCCCCTGAACGGCACCCGCAGAACTTTTAGAAAATACGGACGACCAATAATTTTCATCCGTAACATTATTAACCCCGCCACGAAAAACGAGCTGATGGTCGCATAATTTTGTACTGTAACGCACTCCCAGATCTAAGGTCACATATTCTGACGCCCATGCTGTATTAAAAACATTCGCTGCCCGTTTGCTGTTATAATGAATATTGGTGTTAAAGGCGACGCCATGGAGATATTTTGGATGCCAATCAAATAGAAAATCTGTTGCCCAAGGCGGCACACCGACGATCTGCTTATTATTCGTTTTTGAATCGCCTGTATTCTGCGCCAGCGGATTCAGCCATGTTACCACCCATAACAGAAAGCTCTCTGCCAAGCGGCCCTAAATCGGCACGCTTATTTAAATAATCAGCCTTTACACCGCTCTGCTCTAAAGGGACATCTTTTTTATTGCGCTCTCCCCTCACATGAACATGCTCCTGAATATTTTCTCCAGCTTCCTCTGTCCAGTTGATGGAAATATGCTGCGCCGCAAAGGCACGACCACGGCAAAGGACAAGACAACAGCAAAAAGCGCAACAGCATTGGCAGAATTTTACATGGCAAAATTTCTTACCACAGCAAAAGGTAGAATTTCCTTCTCGTAAATTATCGCAAAAATGGTCCAATCATCATCTCTCTCTAAAAAATATTAAATTAATCTTATTTTTTAAATCTAGTTGCAAATGACAATCATTTGCAACTAGAAATTATAATTTTTATTAAAAACGTCCAAATATTAGAAAGCGTGTTCAAAACAACACCTAGAAGAATGGCGGAAGGCTACCCTTTACAGCCTTCCGACACCCAACGCTGAAAACTAAAAATAAATTGAGGCCGTGATGTGCCATGTGCGGGGTGCACCTGCGGCTGCTGTGTTTGTATTTTTGCTGTCTGATACGGAAGCCCCCGGAGAGGTTTTGGAAAACACGGACATCCAATAATTCTCATCCGTGACATTATTTACCCCCCCACGCAAAACAATCTGATGATCGCATAATTTTGCACTATAACGCACACCAAGATCTAAAGTGACATACTGATCTGCCCATGCCGTATTATAAATATTTGCAGCTCTTTTACTGTTATAATGAACGTTAGAGTTAAAGGCCCAGCCATGTAAATAATGGGGATGCCAGTCCAAAAGAAAATCTGTTGCCCAGGGCGGCACACCTTCGGCAAACTTATCATCCGTCTGAGCATTACCCGTCCCTTTAATAAGCGGATTTAAATAGGTAACACCACCCAACACAGAAACATCCCTATTAAGCGCACCGGAAACTTGGAATTCAATACCGGAATCATTCTGACGGCCATTAAGCACCGTTGTTACCGTTCCATTCCCATTATCTCTGTCATAGGCGTAAGGACGACTCATCCCAAAACCATCCAAATTAATCTGCATTTTCCGCCATGTGTACTTAATCCCCCCCTCAAATTGCTGAGACGTAATCGCCGGAAGCGTATCCCCTGAATTCGTCACATTGACCCCTGTAGAGGCCTGAGGACCTGCCTGAACGGCCGTCCCCCAGTTAAAATAAGCGTTAAAATGCTCCGTTGGATGAAGATCCAAGGTCACGTTTGGAGAAAATGCGCCATTTGTTTTTTCCGGTGCCGTTTTCTGACCTTTGCCGTTATAGTTTTCAATATCAATCCAGCCGACAGAAAATTGCCCCCCAACAGAGACATAACGGCCAAAATCCATAGTATCGCCAAAGAGAAAAGATTGCTGTTCTGTAAAATTCTTTGGTTTATACCCACCGATTTTCGGTTCCGGACCGGCGACAACCCTCGGATCATTATAGGGCATCACACCAACCCCAACGGAAGTTGCAAGGGTTGGTGACTGGTTAAAGACAGAATATCCTGTTGAACCGAGATCAACATGATGGGTAATCGGCCCTGTCCGAAACTGGCCGTTAAGATAAGCCATATTACTCCAGATAGAGAAAGAACGGCCAGTTCCCGGCGTAGTTATATTTTGATTGTAACAAGGACCGTCAATCCCGGCCTTGGCACAGGCTTTATCACTTAAAAAATTATTTGACGTGCTGTAAACATTCCGCTGGGAACTCTCATAAGTCCCCCCAAGCTTCAACGACCAATTATTGCTTAATTGCTGCAAAAGCTTCATCTGCCCTAAAGAGGTCGAAATATTATCCCCTCCCTGTGCCTGACCGTAACCGGGGACCGAAAGATTTGGCGCACTTGGGAGATTAAAATTATTACTATAGGTAAAATAGCCGGGGAAGCCATATGTGCCAATATTGTACTGCGATCCATCCAGCTGCAATTTCGTATGTTTTGCAAGCTGAATGTCAATGTTACCACTATAAAGATTACGCCATTCATTCGAAGTAGAAACATAAGACTGTCCCGTTTGATTTAAATAATTAAATCGAATCTTTATGGGTCCCTTGCCAAGAGAGGTATCTAAAGACTCAAGGGGAGCACCATTTGAATCATATCCAAAATTAAAATTAAAAAACGGTTTTGCTGTTGGACGTTTTTGAATCATATTCAGCGTACCTGCAGGGCCCTCTGGACCATAAATAGCCCCGGCTGCACCATTAAGCATATCAAGATGGTCAAACTCCTCACTTGTATAAGGCGTCGCCAAATAAACATTCATTCCATCAATACGAGAATTTTGGATCGTGTCACTTTCATAACCACGATTCACAAAACGGGTTAAGGAAGGATCTGAGAGCGCCACAAGCTGAACGGATGGCATATATTCTGTTGCCTCAGACATCGTCCTGAGCTGCTGGTTCTCGATCACATCATGGCTTGTCTGCATCAAAGAATAAGGGGCTTTTGCCAAGTCCACAGTTCCCAAAGGGCCAAGATCCGCCTTTTTATTCAGATAATTCGCCTTTACACCGCTCTGCTCTAAAGGGACATCTTTTTTATTAGGCTGCCCCTTCACATGCACATGCTCTTTAATCTCCGGCTCTGTTTCTGTCCAGTTAATGGGAATATGCGGTGCGGCTAACGCCTTACCGGCACAGGGTGCCGCAAAACATCCAATTATCAAACAGAATTTACGGCAGATTTTTACCCCGCAACAAGACTTGCGATGACAAAAAACAAGATTTTTCTGCTTTAAATTCGACCAAAAATCCCGCACAAAGCAACCTTTTTCAGTTCTCTAAATGATAATCATTTGCAATTACTAACTGAAAATGACAATCATTTGCAACTGGAAAATATGATTTCTTTTAAAAAACCAGAAAATGAACAAAACCGATTTTTCTTTAAAGATGACCTATATGCCAAACGACAAATAAAAAATAAAGACAATCAGATCTTTCGATTGGTTGGGCGCTATATTGGCTTTTCCGCCATGAGACAACACTCGATTCACAAAGGCACAGCAAAATTTACGACATATCTGCGCACCAAAATAGGACTTACACTCACAAGGACCTCTCGCTTTCTATTTTAATTTTGGCAAAAATCCCACACCAAGCAGCCTTTTTTCATTTCCTAAATGATAATCATTTGCAATTAGAAAGTGACAATGATAATCATTTGCAACTAGAGAGTTTTGATTTCTTTCCGCAAAAGGTTTTTAGCAATGCAAATAAGGTGGATCGTATGATTATCTGTTCTTGTAATCTGATTTCAGATAAGGATGTTTTTGCTGCAATTTCTGCAGGGGCTTGTCGTCCATCTCAGATTTATGCCCATAAAAAATGCAAGGCGGATTGCGGCGGATGCACCAAACAAATCTGCCGTCTGCTCAAAGAAAAAAGAAATACAGCATCTTCAGACAATTCATGCCCACGTCAGAATCTCTGTGCCAAACGCCACCAGCCTAAACAATACGTAAAATCCATTGAAAACCTTCCCTTAATGCATGAGGCTCCCCATGTTCTTTCCGCCTAAACCTTTTGAAGAGCAAGATATTATCTTTCATTTTGAAATTTATATGCAAAAGCCCCAAAGGACAAAGTCTACATTATCTTAAAGTAGGCCATAAAAAAGGCAGGGAAATCCCTGCCTTTCTCTGATTCTCACAAAAGAGAAAAATTTTTACTGAACAGGTTCGGAATTGAGCTGAATGTAGTTCTCAAGTCCCATACGTCCAATTAAATCAAGCTGTGTATCAATGAAATCCTCATGCGCCTCTTCTGCTGTGAGAATTTTGGCAAAAAGATCACGGGAAACATAATCTTGAACACTTTCACAGTGAGCAATGGCTTCACGCAAACATTTGATAGCAGAAATTTCCGCTTTCAAATCACATTCCAAAATTTCTTTTACATCTTGGCCAATGAGAAGCGGATTAAGTTTCTGAAGATTTGGTAAACCGCCAAGGAACAAAATACGCTCAATCAGCCAATCGGCATGACGCATCTCCTCAATGGATTCCTCATATTCTTTTTTAGCTAATTTCGTCACACCCCAGTGATTAAGCGTACGGGAATGCAGGAAATACTGATTAATAACCGTCAGCTCATTGGCGAGCTGCGCATTTAGAAACTCAATAACTTTTTTATCTTTAATTTTGGCCATAATTTTTTCCTAAAGAGAACGAATCGAAAAGAGGCAGAGAATCGCTCACTGCTACCTGATTACTAGAATAACCCGTTTTATAGCATAGTTAGGAATTTTTTAAAGAAAAAACCCTTCTCATTAAAATAAAACTTTCTAAATGTAAATGGTTTTCATTTGCAGTTTTTAGAAAAAGTGATTTTTATTTTCAAACTGTCGCAAAATTGCCAATAAGGTGCTCGGCAAAAAGGCGCAGAGCGCCTTATTGGCATTTAAAGAAAGACAATCAAATCCTTCCTCTTCAAAGAGAGGCATAAGACTTAAAAATAGATCGAGGCTGTAATATGCCATGTCTGCGGTGCGCCAACCTCATCCGAATATCCCCCAACAGATCCGCCCGTCTGATCCGAAGCAAAAAGCGTTGCCCAATAATTCTGATTGGTCACGTTATCAATATTGCCACGGAAGACAACCATATGATCCGCTAAATGCGTGATATAGCGCATCCCCAAATCCAACGTGACATAATCATCGGCGTAAGTTGTATTATTGGCATTCGCCGCACGTGCCCCCTGATAATGAATGTTAGAGTTAAAAGAGATCCCATGCAGCCAATTAGGATGCCAATCCAGCAAGAAATCTGACTGCCACGGCGCAACCCCGACAACCTGACTATTTTGCGTAAAATCAACAGCTTTTTTTCCGCCTCCATATTCCAATGCACAGGCGGCATAGTCTGTGCAGTGATAACGGGCATTATCATAAGTGACACCGCCATACATCGACAGTTCTTTGGTAAGGGAACCCGATACCTGAAATTCCATCCCCATATCATTCTGATTCCCAAGAAAGGAAGCGCTATTGCCGATCGTGTAAGGGCGTGACATGGCAAAACCGCCTAACGTCACCAAGAAACGATCCCGCCAAAGATATTTAATCGCCCCCTCATACTGGGTCGAACGTGCCGGATCTGTCAAAGTCTGATTGGTCGTGCCATTCGGCCCGTTCGTTGCGATATATGTCCCCGGTGCCGTGTCCTGACCCCAGTTAAAATAGGCTGAAAATCTTTTTGTTGGGTGAAACGTCAAAGCAACGGTTGGATCAAAGGCACCATTTACATTACCAGATTTTGTGGCAACCTCTTTTTGATTATAGTTTGCCTCCTGAATCCAGCCCCAAGCCAACTGTCCCATGATTGTAAAATAATCGCCGACATCAAAAGAATCCCCAAACATCATGTTCTGAACAACCGTACTGGCGGATTTAAACTGCCCCTTACCATCCGCATTAAGATTGTTCCAATAAACTCCCGGCGCAATCTGTCCACTGCCGAACGCATTGCCGTTACTGTTAATACCGGGTGCATATTGCCCCTGAGAAGGATCATATAACCCCCCTTCCCCCACTTTTATCGGATTGCCTCCCATAAAAGCGGTCCCGGCATTTAAAGGGTTCCAGTTATCTAAAGAGTAGCCTGTTGATCCAACATTAAAATGGTGCCGAATACGTAAAATTGGATCTGTGACATCCCAATTTAAATAGGCAAAATTACTCCATGTCCTAAAATCATCTGCCTTTGTCGAGGGTACAAGACTTTGCTGATAACAGGGCCCGCTTGCCTCTTTACAGGAATTCATGATCGTATTTTGTGCCAGCAAACTGCTCCGGGAAGCATCCTCATATAAACCGCCCAGTTTTAAATGAATCGTTTTGGTAAATTCATGTTTTAAAACCATCGTCCCAACGGAAGTCGAGGCATTCATCCCCGTATCATTGGTGCCATATCCTGGAAGATTCGTATTCGGTGCCCCAGGTAAAGAGTTTGAAACACCCGCTTTCCCCGTCCCATAAACAAAAGTACCGGGAAGACCATAAATCGCATTATTATATTGCGAACCATTCAACTCTAATTTTGTATGTTTCGTCACCTGAAAATCAATCGCTCCAGAGTAAAGATCACGCCATTCATTGGAATTACGCGTATAAAGCTGGCCGGTTTGATTCAAATAGTTAAAACGGACTTTCACAGGGCCTTTGCCAAGTGAAGTATCAAGCGATTCCAATGGCGCACCGTTGGAATCATAGCCAAAATTAAAATTAAAAAAGGGCTTATCCGTTGGGCGTTTCTGCGTCATTAACATCATCCCGGCAGGCGATTGCGGTCCATAAATAGAAGCGGCAGCGCCATTTAGCACCGTCACCGAGTCAAACTGCTCTGTGGCATAAGGGGTGGTGATAATGGCATTCAGACCGTCAATACGACTATTCTGCTCGACATCAGATTCATAGCCACGGTTAATGAGACGGAACACGCCATTCCCACGCCCTTCCAAATTGACCGAAGGCATATATTGCAATGTCTGCCCAATTGTGCGGAGCTGCTGATCCTCAATCACATCATGGGTCGTGGTCATCATAGAGAAAGGCGTTAAAACAGATTTCTGGTTTCCCAATGGGCCCAATTCGACATTTCTTTGGAGATAATCTGCCCGAGAGCCTGAAACAAGCTCTGCCGGCGTTGCCCCTACCCCTTTTACTCGGATCCGCTCTGATGGCACCGTGGGGGCATCTGTCAAAAAAGAGATCGTTTTTTTTCTGCCTAAAGCGGCATTTCTTCGTGTGTCCTCACCTTCTTCAGATGAAGCATCAGCGACATTTGCGGCTTGGGCAATCCCATAACCACTCATAAAAAAAGAAAACACAAAACCAACACGTAGCAATTTAACAACCCGTGAAGATGAGCTTCTTTTCCGCTGATATGATGAACAGCGGATTCCTTTTATCATATTAAGTTTGCACGCACCCCTCTACTTCTTAATCTTGAATAGATTTCTAGGATAAATAATCTTGCTCAGATGACTTTCTTGAGAAAGAATCTTTGCGTTAAAAAATCAAAGGATTTGATAGCGCTTCGTTTAAGGTCTTTATTTGTTTCGACAAATAAAGAACGCTTCTTTTGTAGGACATTGTAAGCTTTTTACCAAGAAAATTCATATCATTTTTTGGCTTATCTTGGAGAATATTTCTCTCTTCTTGCTCAAAAGCCTCTTTTTTCCTCACAATACAAGAATGGCGGAAAACTTCCCTTTACAATTTTCCGCCATCCAACGCTGAAAACTCAAAATAAATAAGGAATTTTACCCCCTTACCGAAGTCTTTGCGGATGGCTCATATCCATTTTCTCCGGTAGGGAAATTTTCTCCGCCCCCTTTGGCAAAGGCACTAAATCCAAAACCCACGGGCCGCCGTGATGACGGTAAAATAAATGCTGTGAGACATGGGAGGCATCCGCCTGCGTTCCCTCAGGTACCCCAAAAAGCAAACCGTCGGGAAAAGAAATCCCGCTGGCAAGCGTGCTGAAAAGAAACCAGCCATTTTCATAAGGCTCCTCGGCATAATCAGCGATTTGATACCCCTCTTTCACACAATTAATTGTCACATTGCTTTGACGCTGAATTGAAAGAAGAGACGGCGTTTTAAAATGACGCCCTGTATATCCTTCCTCATAAATTTTACAGTCAGCGCCACTAGGCACTGTGTCGACTAAAATTTTCTGCTCCGCATGAAAGGACGCACAGCCTGTAAAAAAAGGAAACAGCCCTAAACAGCTTAAAATCTGCCAGAGAGGAAAGGCTTTTTTTAGCATTTTTGACATCATATTTCCCCTTTTACCTTCATGTAAAAATCCCACCTATCGAATTTCCTGAAGATGTCCAATATCCATAACATTCGGTAAAACCGGATCAGGCTCCCCTTTTTCCAGCGGCTTGAAATCTAAAATCCACGGTCCTCGGTGATGGCGATACATCAAATGCTCCCATTTCTCTGTTCTTTGTAAACGCAGCGCATCTGCGCCATTCACCTTTTCAAAATGGTAAGACGCCATTAATGGCGGTGTTGCTGGCAGGAAAGAGCCTTCTGTCCCAAACATTGTCGCCAAACTTGTAAAAGTCGCCACCGGTAAATAAGCACCAGCGCTAAAAGGAAATGTCCAGCTCAGATGAGATTCCGCAATGGCACCTACCGGCTGATAACCCTTTTTAACGCAATTTAAATTGACATAATCCTTGCGATCCACGCGTACCAAAGCCGGGGTTGGAAAAGGACGAGCATTGACCCCATCCTCATAAATTTTACAGCTTGCTCCGCTGGGATTTGTGTCAATCAGGATTTTCTGATCCGTATGAAAGGCAGAACATCCGCATAACGACAAAAAGCCTGACAGAGATAAAACAAATTTATAAGGCGAAAAATATTTCATCATAATGAATGGACAATCATCCTATTAAAAAGCACTTGAGGGCACAGGAAAAAATTTCTGTAAAATATCGGGGAGGGAACCACCTCCCCGAACACTCTTTTTAAAGAATGGCGAAAAAATACCCTTTATAAATTTCCGCCACCCAACTCTGAAAACAATAAAAACTAAAAATAATAAGAGGCTGTGATATGCCATGTCTGGGGGGCGCCAACCTCTGCAGAAAAGCCCCCTTTTGTTGCCCCTGTCTGGTTTTTATCAAACATACTCGCCCAATATTTCTGATTGGTGACATTATCAATATTCCCACGTAAAACGAGCATATGGTCTGCAATATGGGTGACATAACGCATCCCAAGATCCAGCGTCACATAATCGCTGACATAAGATTGCCCCTGCTTACAACTTCCACTTGCATTGCAATCACCACCAAGGTTACTTGCTCGCTGACCTTGGTAATGAATATTGGAGTTAAAAGAGACCCCATGCAGCCAGTTAGGATGCCAATCCAGCAAGAAATCCGACTGCCACGGCGCAACCCCAATAACACGAGCATTCTGATAGAAACCGCTGGGGTTCTTCCCACCACCATAGGCCAAAGCGCATGCCGCAGCATCCGTGCAGTGATAACGGGCATTGTCATAAGTCACACCGCCATACATTGACAACTCTCTGGTAAGCGCACCGGAAACTTGAAACTCCATCCCCATATCATTCTGATTTCCAAGAAATCCACTCTTATTTGCCGCTGCCGAATTTCCGATTACGTAAGGACGAGACATCCCAAATCCGCCCAGAGAAACGAGAAAACGATCTTTCCAAAGATATTTAATGGCTCCCTCATATTGCGTGGATCTTGCAGGCTGCGTCAGTGACTGATCTAGAGAATTTGTGCCACTTGCCAAGAAAGTTCCCGGTGCCGTGTCCTGTCCCCAGTTAAAATAAGCCGAAAAGCGCTTTGTCGGATGAAAGCTAAAGGTAACCGTTGGATCAAATGAACCGTTAGAAGTTCCTGCCTGCTTCACACGTCCTAGTAAATTTCCAGCCTTATCTCTTGTTCCCGGCTTGTTATAGTTTTCCGTATTGATCCATCCCCACGACATCTGCCCCATGATCGTAAAATAATCACCAATATCAAAAGAATCTCCGAACATCACGTTTTGTACCTGAGTTAACGCTGACTGAAATTGCCCTTTCCCCTTGGCATCTAAATTATTCCAGTACAGACCGGGCGCAACCTGTCCGCTACCAAAAGCATTTCCATTACTATCAATAACAGCAGAGTTTTTGCCCGAAGAGGGATCATATAAACCGCCTGTACCAACAGAAATATTGCCAGCTCCACCCATGCCGATACCTGCATCAATCGGATTAAAGTTCTTCAAAGAATAGCCTGTCGTCCCGACATTTAATTTATGACGGATATGAAAAATTGGATCCGTCATATTCCAATTTAGATGGGCGTAGTTACTCCATGTTCTAAAATCATCTGCGGCCGTTGAGGAAACCATATTTTGTTGATAACAGTTACTCGATCCACCACATTGAAACGTGCCATTTGCGTTATAAAGCGTATTTTGAGCCGTCAAAGAGTTTCGAGAAGCATCTTCATATAGACCCCCCAATTCCAAATGCAGTGTTTTTGTAAATTCATGCTTTAAAACCATTGTTCCAACAGAGGTTGAGGCACTCATCCCCGTATCATTGGTGCCGTAACTCGGCAAATTGACATTAGGCGCATCTGGCAAATAGCCCATTGCATCCGGCGTTCCTGGAGCAGGGTTTGGGTTGCCTGCTGCATTTTTACCCTTCGTATAAACAGCACCTGTATTATAGGCGAAAGTTCCCGGCAAACCGTAAACAGCAGAATTATATTGCGAACCATTCAACTCTAATTTTGTATGTTTTGTAACATTAAGGTCGATAGCACCAGAATAAAGATTACGCCATTCATTGGAGTTACTCGTATAAAGCTGACCGGTTTGATTCAAATAGTTAAACCGAACCTTAATCGGGCCTTTTCCAAGTGAAGTATCAAGCGATTCCAACGGTGCACCGTTGGAATCATAGCCAAAATTAAAATTAAAAAAGGGCTTATCCGTTGGGCGTTTCTGCGTCATCATCATCATGCCTGCTGGGGATTCTGGCCCAAACAGCGAAGCCGCTGCACCATTAAGCACTGTAACGGAATCAAATTGCTCTGTGGCATAAGGGGTGGTGATAATCGCATTTAGACCGTCAATACGGCTATTCTGCTCGACATCGGATTCATAGCCACGGTTAATGAGACGGAATACACCGTTCCCACGCCCTTCCAAATTGACCGAAGGCATATATTGCAATGACTGCCCGATGGTGCGGAGCTGCTGATCCTCAATGACATCGTGCGTTGTTGTCATCGTGGAAAAAGGTGCCTGAACAGCAGATTGCTTACCTAACGCCCCTAAATCAACTTCTTTTTGGAGATAATTTGCCTTGGAACCTGAAACGAGATCGGCCGGTGTTGTGCCGACACCCTTCACATGAATACGTTCAGTTGGCTGGGATTGCCCATTTGCGTTATAAGACCGGCCTTTTCGGTCTAAAACAGAGGTGCGTCCCTCTTCATTTTTACCCTCAGAATAAGTTTGAGCATTTGCCTTGCCCGCAACATCCAAAAAAGCAACCGCGAGTAGCGAAAACGCCACACCACATTGCAGTGCAACTGCACGCAGATGCCGCTCACGCCGTCTCAACGACAGGCGACGAATTTTTTTTCTCATAATAGGTTCGCACGCACCTCTCTGCTTCTTCGTTTATTTTGGGGTCTGATTTCGTAAGTCTGGATGACTAAATCTAAAGATAGTCTCATTAGAAGGAACATTATTGTTTCCGGTCAAGAAGCCAATTCTCTCTTTTTGCCCTCTGCCGTATATAAAGCAATGAGCTGTCACTTTTTTACGACACCCAACGCTATGGCGCAGAAATGGAAGGTATATATCTCAACGCTTCCCCTACAGTGCGGATTTGCTGGTCTTCAATCACATCATGATTCACCTGTGCAACATTTCCAGCCATTGCTTCAACCTGTTCTTCGCCCTTAGGGGTTAGCACCTTTTTGACCTGATAATTCGCCTGAACACTGCTAATCTCTTTTACAATTTGTGCATTGTCAGGGGAGGAATCGGTCTCTCCTTCCGCAACACAGCCGCCAACAAGACAAAAAATACAGAAGGCAGATTTTAGAAGATGCCGCATCAATAGGGGGCAACCCCGCCATTGATCACCGTAACCGATTCAAACATTTCTGAAGGTAAATCCAGTGATTGCGGCAAGGCATTTAAACCGTCAATCGAGAAATTTTGAGGCCCCCACGCCTCAAACCCTCTATTAGAAACATGGCCATCTGGAGAAGCCTGAATAGAGGGATCATATTGCAGCCCCTGTCCAATCGTGCGTAATTGCTGATTTTCAATCACATCATGATTGGTCGTCATTGTATTGCCTGCAATTGTCAAAGCAGAGGCCCGATCCTGCCCCCCAACACCCGGAACTGTCTTGTTGGCATAATCCGCCTCTACACCGCTGACTTTCCGAACGGTCTGCGCATTATAAACTTCCTCATTATGGATCAGCCTATTCTCATTTTCTGGCGTATCCCCGTCGAAACACGCTGAAAGAAAACACGAAAGCCCAGACAAAAATAAGAAAGACGCAAAAAGATTTTGCCTCATTTTAAAAAGGCTTAAAGATGCTCTCAGGATTGGGCGAATGAAGACGATTATAAAACTCAATCGCATAACGATCTGTCATGCCGGCAATAAAATCACAAATCACTCGCTTACGCCCAGCTTCTCCCTGTTCTTTTTCAAGCTTTTCCTGAATATCAGGCGGTAAAAGCGGCAGTCCCCGCTGGCTTTCAAGCGCTTTAAAAAGACCTGTCACAATCTGAACGCCTCGATATTCCGCCATTCTCAACGGTGGTGTGTTGATAATCGCCTCAAATCCTAAATGTTTAAAAATTTCAATCTGCCGCAAAGATTTTAAACGCACCCGTATCCGTGAAAGCGCCGGCACCTCTAAATTTGGTATAATTTCAACCGCATTAACAGCCTCACCGACAAGCTGTCCAAAAAATTGTGTCCTCTGATAGCCGTCAACTGCCACTTGCCGCCCCATTCTCGCCGCATCGGCCAACCCTTCACCAAAAAGATCCGGCGTATCAATGGAATTTCCAAAACCGGTATCGGCAAAAACATTACGGATGATGCGGCGAATATCCCCCCCTTAAGCGGCGACTCATTCTTTGCACTCTCATGACGGGATAAGGCTCTATTCACACGTCCGGCAACTTTTTGATAAAGCGCATCTGATTCTGAAAGCATCGTTAAAGGACTCATCAGGCCCAACTTAAAGAAATCCTCCACGTCATAAGTGGAATAGGCAATATCATCGGCAAGCTCGACAATCTGACATTCCAATGTCTTGAAACTATTTTTAGCGAGTTTCTTTTTGTAATCTTTGCCTATCACTTTGGCTTTGATTTTTGTAACGATTGCCTCTTCGGAAGCGTAATAGCCCTTTTTAAAAATTGTTTCGCCGGGCTTTGCCTCCGTGACGGGAATAATCTCGTCATATTTCAAAGCACCTGCCAAAATCCGTGGCGTTAAATTCATGCCATAGGCCTGACCGTCCCCAACCCTTTTTTTCTCCAATTTTGCCAAGATACGAAGAGTTTGCGCATTCCCTTCAAATCCACCGGCACCCTGCATCATTTCATTTAAAGCCGTTTCTCCATTATGGCCAAAAGGCGGATGACCAATATCATGCGCAAAAGCGCAAGCACGGATGACATCTAAATCAATCCGAAATTCTTTTGGCAGTTTTAATCCCTCTAATTGCTCATTCAAAGCGAGCGTAATCCCCTCTGCAATCTGCGCCACTTCAAGAGAATGGGTAAGGCGTGTCCGGACAAAATCGGACTCTCCTAAAGGGAACACCTGCGTTTTGCGCTCTAAACGGCGAAAAGTTGCAGAATGAAGAATACGCCCGACATCCCGGCTGAAAGCAGAACGTCCTTTTTGCATAAAGACCGTTTCCTCAGGCAAAAGACGATCCCAATCTCCCCGCTGATATAAAGAATGTTCTGCTATCGAAGACATAAAGATATTTTCCTATTTTTCTTGCCCCATACAGTGGGACAGAGGCATTTGCTGCGTCAAAACTCTATTTCGTCCAAAGCCTCTTGTCTATCATTATGGGGATAATCACTAAAAAAAGGCGAAATATGGCGCTTTTTTACAGAAAAATATCTTCGCAAATCTCGCACTCTGGATCAATATTATGCACCTTTGAAATACTTGATTGACACCCTCTAAAAGAGAAGGATAGAGTTCAATAGAATTCAAAAATGAGCAGTGAAAAATCTGATCATTTTGAAAACTATTTTATCACTTTTACGTAGACCTGATTCAGGTTTTTTCTTTAAAAGTAAACAGGGTTTTAAAACCCGATTTAAAGTAAGTGGAGTAACGCCATGTTCACCCCCACTGAGATTGCAACCCATCATTGGGCATTTATTGCATTCTGTGTCGCCGCCGTCTCCGTCACGGGCATTATGCTTTTGGGAGGCTGGCTCGTGGGCGGCCGCTCCTTTGACCATCGCAAATCCGTGCCTTTTGAATCTGGAATCGATTCCGTTGGCAGCGCACGCATACGCTTCTCTGCAAAATTTTACCTCGTTGCCATGTTTTTCGTCATTTTCGATGTTGAGGTACTCTATCTTTACGCATGGGCTGTTTCTATTCGTGAAACCGGGATTTCAGGTTTTGTTGAGGCGGTAACTTTCATCCTCCTGCTTTTTGTCGGCTTGATTTATCTCATCCGTATCGGGGCGTTAGATTGGACACCGGTGCGCTCGCAACGCAAACATAGCAATAAAAGTAAAATCAAGCTTTTGAGAGAATAAGATGGATTATACCCTTACCCGTGTTGGTCAAAGTGGCGAAAATGACCGCTATCCCCTGCAAACACAAGAAACCGTCAGCGATCCGATAGAGGCGGCCGTCAATAAAAATGTTTTCATGGGGAAACTCGACGACGTTCTTAACAAAATGGTGAACTGGAGCCGTAAAAACTCTCTCTGGCCTTACAATTTCGGACTTTCCTGCTGTTATGTTGAAATGACAACGGCCTTTACAGCTGCACATGACATTGCACGTTTTGGTTCCGAAGTTTTGCGTGCCTCGCCCCGTCAGGCGGATTTCATGGTTGTTGCCGGGACATGTTTTACAAAAATGGCTCCTGTTATCCAACGCTTATACGATCAAATGCTAGAGCCAAAATGGGTGATTTCGATGGGTGCCTGTGCCAATTCCGGTGGCATGTATGACATTTATTCTGTTGTGCAAGGGGTCGATAAATTTCTCCCTGTGGATGTCTATATTCCCGGTTGCCCCCCTCGTCCTGAAGCCTACATACAGGCATTAATGCTTTTGCAAAAATCTGTTGCACAAGAGCGCCGCCCCCTCTCTTGGGTCGTTGGGGATCAAGGAGTTTACCGTGCCAATATGCCATCTGAACGTGAACGCAAGCGGGAGGAACGTATGAAAGTTACAGACCTTAGAACCCCAGATAAAATTTAATTTTAGCCGTATGACTTTCTTCAGTGGCGCTTTCTTAAAAAATTTTAGAGAGCATCACCCAAAAGAATAAGCGGCAACACATAACAGTAACCACGAAATTTTTGTAATGGTGAATATTATATGACGGACTTAGCGGCAGATGACGCAACGGCTTGGGAAACCAAAGATCACTTGACAGCCCCAGTCATCAGCGAATTACGCAATCATATCGGAGCAAATTCCTTCAGCGTTCAGCCAACCCGTATGGGAATCCCTGTTATTTGGATTGAACGCACAAAACTGCTCTCTGTCATTGATTTTTTAAAGACAGCGCCTCAGCCCTACAGCATGCTCTATGATCTTCACGGCGTTGATGAACGGCTGCGCACCCACCGGAATGGTTTGCCAGAGGCGGATTTTACAGTTTTTTATCATCTTCTCTCCCTTGAGAGAAACAGCGATATTATGATTAAGGTTGCGCTCTCGGAAAATGACCTGAAACTCCCAACCATTACCCATATTTTTCCAAATGCAAACTGGTATGAGCGAGAAACATGGGAAATGTTTGGCATTGTTTTCCAAGGCCATCCAAACCTCACCCGTATTATGATGCCGCCAACATGGGAAGGGCACCCTTTAAGAAAAGATTACCCAGCCCGTGCAACAGAATTTGATCCTTTTGAGCTAACCAAAGCGAAACAAGCTCTTGAAATGGAAGCCCTAACCTTCAAGCCCGAAGACTGGGGAATGAAACGTCATCGTGAGAATGAGGATTTTATGTTCCTCAATCTTGGGCCAAATCACCCTTCTTCTCACGGTGCTTTCCGCATTGTCTTGCAATTAGACGGCGAGGAAATTGTCGATTGCGTCCCCGATATTGGCTATCATCATCGTGGTGCTGAAAAAATGGGCGAACGCCAATCTTGGCACAGCTATATTCCCTACACGGATCGTGTCGAATATCTTGGCGGTTGCGTCAATGAAATGCCTTATATTCTTGCCGTTGAAAAACTGGCAGGCATTGTGGTACCGGAACGTGTTCAGGTGATCCGTGTCATGCTCTCAGAGCTTTTCCGGATCAATAGTCATCTTTTATATATTTCGACCTTTATTCAAGATCTCGGCGGGATGTCACCTGTCTTCTTTGCCTTCACCGATCGTCAAAAAATCTATAATATCGTGGAAGCCATTACAGGATTTCGGATGCATCCGGCTTGGTTCCGCATCGGCGGTGTGGCACATGATTTGCCGCTGGGCTGGGAAAAACTACTTCGTGAATTTCTGGACTGGCTGCCAAAGCGCTTAAAAGAATATGAAAAAGCGGCCTTGCAAAATACCGTCCTCAAAGGGCGCTCTGTCGGTGTTGCCGCCTATAACGCACAGGAAGCCATTGAATGGGGTGTTACGGGTGCCGGTCTACGTGCGACAGGAATTGATTTTGATGTACGCAAGGCGCGCCCTTATTCTGGATATCAGCATTTTGATTTTGACGTTCCGCTTGGCGGCGGCATCAGTGACTCTTACACAAGAGTGATGCTCAAAATGGAAGAAATGCGTCAATCTCTGCGCATCCTTGAGCAATGTTTTAAAAACATGCCTTCAGGGCCGTTTAAAGCGGATCATCCTTTAACAACACCGCCCCCAAGAGAGCGTACTTTACGGGATATTGAAACACTCATTACGCATTTCTTACAGGTCTCCTGGGGGCCTGTCATGCCAGCCAATGAATCTTTCCAAATGATTGAAGCGACCAAAGGTATTAACAGCTATTACCTCACCAGTGATGGCGGCACGATGAGCTATCGTACCCGCATCCGTACGCCGAGCTATCCGCATTTACAGCAGATTCCATCGGTCATCCGAGGCAGTTTCATCTCCGATCTTGTCGTTTATTTAGGAAGTATCGACTTTGTTATGTCAGACGTGGATCGCTAATCATGCAAAATAATCAACAGCCAACATTTGACGTTTTTACATTTAGCCCGACTGAGCGTGAGGCGATTACGCATGAAAAACAACATTATGAACATGCCCGCGCCGCCTCGATCGAAGCCCTAAAAATTGTTCAAAAAGAACGTGGCTGGGTGCCGGATGCTGCCATTTATGCCATTGCAGAAATCTTAGAAATCCCTGCAACAGATGTTGAGGGGGTCGCCACCTTCTATAATCAAATTTTTCGGCAACCTGTTGGGCGGCATATCGTCCGCTATTGTGACTCTGTCGTCTGCCATATCACAGGCTATCAAGGCATTCAGTCTGCCATTGAGGACTACCTAAAAATAAAGCCCGGAGAAACCACCCCTGATGGACGCTTTACCCTCCTCAATACCTGCTGTTTAGGCGATTGCCACAAAGGTCCAAGCATTATGATTGATGAGGATCTCCATAGTCACCTTACACCAGAGGCCATCCCTGATCTTCTGGAGCAATACAGATGAAAAATATCCAACTCACACCGGAGAAACATCCTTTAACATGGCGTTTACGGCCAGATGAACAGCCTATTTTTCTAAAGGAATATCAAAGGAAAAACGGTTATGAAGCGGCCCGAAAAGCGCTGACAAGCAAAGCCCCAGAGGACATCGTCAGCATTGTCAAAGATGCCGGCCTAAAAGGACGTGGCGGTGCAGGCTTCTCCACAGGCACAAAATGGAGCCTCATGCCCCAAGATGAGTCTCTCAATCAGCGCTACCTTTTATGCAATGCCGATGAAATGGAGCCGGGTACGTATAAAGACCGCATGCTCCTTGAACAATTACCGCATTTATTAATTGAGGGGATGCTTATTGGTGCCTTTGCCCTCAAAGCCTATCGAGGCTATATCTTTCTCCGGGGTGAATATGTCACCGCCGAGAAAAATCTTCGCCACGCCCTCGCCGAAGCCAAAGAAAAAGGCCTGATTGGGAAAAATATTTTCGGAACAGGATTTGATTTCGAATTATTTGTACATACAGGCGCTGGCCGCTATATTTGTGGTGAAGAAACCGCTCTTATGAACTCATTGGAGGGGCGCAGAGCCAACCCACGTGCAAAGCCGCCTTTTCCTGCAAAATTCGGTATCTGGGGCAAACCAACCTGCGTCAATAATGTCGAAACCTTATGCAATGTTCCTGCCATTTTAGAACATGGGGTTGAATGGTACCAAAGTCTTTCCAACAGCAGTGATACCGGTACGAAATTAATGGGATTTTCCGGCCGTGTTAAAAATCCCGGCCTTTGGGAGCTTCCTTTTGGCACAACCGCCCGTGAAATCTTAGAAGATTATGCCGGCGGAATGCAAGATGGCCTAACCCTTAAAGCCTGGCAGCCGGGCGGTGCCTCTACCGATTTTCTAACCGATGCACATCTTGACCTGCCAATGGAATATGCCACGATCGGCAAGGCCGGAAGCCGTTTAGGAACGGCGCTTGCGATGGCCGTTGATAACGAAATCAATATGGTTTCCCTCGTGCGTAATTTAGAAGAATTCTTTGCCCGTGAATCTTGCGGCTGGTGCACGCCATGCCGTGAGGGACTACCGTGGAGCGTTCAAATCCTGCGTGCCCTTGAAGAAGGCGAAGGCCGCCCTGGAGATATTGAAACGCTTGAGCATCTTTGCCGTTTTTTAGGCCCAGGGAAAACCTTCTGCTCGCTTGCTCCCGGTGCCGTTGAACCCTTGCAAAGCGCCATAAAATATTTCCGTAGTGAGTTTGAAGCAGGCATCAAGCGCCAGCCCGGTGAAACTTCCTGGACTGTCCGTGGCATTCAGCCAAATATATGCAGCACGTACGGGTAAAGCTCTGATTTTAATTTGAAAGAATGCGAAAATGGCTACAATTTACGTTGATGGCAAAGAATATGAGGTTAACGGTGCAGATAATCTGTTGCAGGCATGTCTCTCACTCGGCCTTAATATCCCCTATTTTTGCTGGCATCCAGCCCTCGGAAGTGTCGGCTCCTGCCGCCAGTGCGCCGTAAAACAATATCAAAATGCAGATGATAAACGTGGTCGCCTTGTCATGTCCTGCATGGCACCGGCCACAGATGGCACTATGATCTCCATCGAAGATGATGAGGCGAAAGAATTCCGTCAAAGTGTCGTTGAGTGGCTGATGACCAACCATCCGCATGATTGCCCTGTCTGTGCGGAGGGTGGAAATTGCCATCTTCAAGATATGACTGTCATGACAGGCCATAATAAACGCCGTTTTCGCTTTTTAAAACGGACGCATCAAAATCAGAATCTTGGTCCTTTTGTCGCCCATGAAATGAATCGCTGCATCGCCTGCTACCGTTGCGTTCGCTACTATAAAGACTATGCAGATGGCACTGATCTTGGCGTTTTTGGGGCACATAACAATGTCTATTTCGGCCGGATTGAAGATGGCACGCTGGAAAGTGAGTTCTCTGGAAATCTTACGGAAGTCTGCCCAACCGGTGTCTTTACCGACAAAACCCATACAGAACGCTATAACCGCAAATGGGACATGCAGTTTGCGCCAAGCATTTGCCAGCAATGTTCTGTCGGGTGCAATATCAGCCCAGGGGAACGCTATGGCGAATTACGCCGCATTGAAAACCGTTATAACGGCACTGTAAATCATTATTTTCTCTGTGACCGCGGACGTTTTGGCTATGGCTATGTCAATCTGGAAAATCGTCCCAAACATCCTATGCGCCGACACGCAGAAGAGAATAAAAAACTCGATGCACAAGAGGCTATTGCAGAGGCTGCAGCATTTTTACGCCAAGCAAAAAAAACCATTGCCATCGGATCACCACGTGCCAGTATCGAAAGCAACACCACCCTCCGCAACTTAGTAGGTGCTGATAATTTCTATACAGGCCTAGCGACAGACGAACTTGAAAGACTAAATTTAGCTTTAAAAATTCTACAGGAAAGCGGTATTTATACCCCCTCCCTGCGAGAAATTGAATCTTATGATACTGTCCTCATCTTAGGCGAAGATATTACACAGACGGGGGCACGCATTGCCTTGGCTGTTCGTCAGGCCTTGAAACAAAAAGCAAAAGAAATGTCCTGCGGTGGGCAATGCCCAACACCGGCGGAAATGGCTAAAATGACAGAGCGTGAAAGAGCCGCTGCCAGCCCGCTTGAAAATTGGCAAGTCGCTGCGCTTCAAAATATTGCACAAGGCTCAAGATTCCCGCTTTTTATCACAAGTACAGATAAAACCCGTCTCGATGATGCCGCCGCCGCAACTTACCATGCCCCTGCCGAAGATCAGGCACGTCTGGCCTTTGCCATTGCCCATAAAATCGATCCTCAAGCCCCTGCGGTTGAGGATCTCCCACCAGATTGTCAGCGCAAAGTGGATGATATTGTCAATGCGTTACGAGAAGCGAGAAAACCTTTAATTATCTCTGGTACACAGGCAGGCGGTACCGCCATCCTTCAATCTGCGGCAAACATTGCCAAAGCGCTCAAAGAACAAGGGAGTGAAGTTGGCTTAACGCTCGTAGCCGATGAGGTTAATTCTATTGGCCTTGCCATGATTGGCGGCGGCTCCTTGGATCAAGCGCTGAGCGCATTGAAAAATGGATCAGCCGATAATGTCATTATTCTTGAAAATGATCTCTACCGCCATGCAAGTGTTAAAGATGTTGATGCCGCTTTAGAAAAGGCC
This sequence comes from Acetobacteraceae bacterium, assembly GCA_004843165.1. NCBI lineage: Bacteria > Pseudomonadati > Pseudomonadota > Alphaproteobacteria > Acetobacterales > Acetobacteraceae > Acetobacteraceae bacterium. Next base: position 1,048,238 of record CP039459.1, on the reverse strand, counting down.
GCTTCGGTCATTGTTCTTGACCATCTGCAAACAAAAATCATGGAGAAAGCCGATCTGGTTCTTTCCGCGGCAAGTTTTGCCGAAGGCGATGGCACAGTTGTCAACCATGAAGGACGTGCCCAGCGTTTCTTCCAAGTTTATGATCCAGCCTTTTATGATAAGAGCGTCACCATTCTCGAATCTTGGCGCTGGCTTTCTGCCATGAAAGCGGGACAAGCTGATTGGGGGCAATTTGATCAGATCATTGATGAGGTCTGTAAAACGCTGCCTGCCCTTGAAAAAATCAAAGACGCCGCACCGGATGCCTCCTTTCGTGTCAGAGGGCAAAAACTCGCCCGTGAGCCGCATCGTTACAGCGGGCGCACCGCAATGCGTGCCAATATCAGCGTACATGAACCCCGCCAGCCGCAAGATAAAGACAGCATGTTTGCCTTTTCCATGGAGGGAAACAACCAGCCGTCCGCACCGCGCTCAGAAATTCCTTTTGCATGGGCACCAGGCTGGAATTCGCCGCAGGCATGGAACAAATTCCAAGCAGAAATCGGTGGGCATTTACGTCATGGCGATCCCGGAATCCGCCTCTTTGAAAAAGGTGAAGATAGCTTAAATTACTTCACCGCTATTCCTAAAGCTTTCAAGGCAAAATCCGAAGAGTGGCAGATTGTTCCATTCTATCATTTATTTGGAAGTGAAGAGACTTCTCAGCGGTCCCCCGTTTTTCAAAAACGTATGCCAAGCCCTTATCTCAAACTCAATCCAGCGGATGCAGCGAAACTCGGTATCACAGCCGGTATGCTCCTCATATTAGAGATAAACGAGCAAATCATTCAGCTACCTGTCGTCCTTTCTGAGAACTTGACAACAGGACAAATTGGGTTGCCAATGGGATTCCCAGATATCGCACCAATATTAGCCCATCAATATATTGATACTCTAAGGGTGGTCGAAGTATGAATTGGTTAACTCCTGAAATGGTTAGCATTCTCTTAGGCGTTCTTAAAGCGATCGTCATTTTACTCGCTGTTGTTATCATTGCAGCCTTTATGAGTTTTGCAGAACGACGCCTTCTTGGCCTTTTCCAAAATCGTTACGGACCTAATCGTGTTGGCTGGGGCGGATCGCTTCAGCTGATTGCTGACATGATAAAAATGTTCTTTAAAGAAGACTGGGTTCCACGATTTACAGACCCACTCATTTTTACATTGGCACCGGCGATTGCTTTTACCGCCCTGCTCCTGCCTTTTGCCATCATTCCCATCACACCAAACTGGCTGATTGCTAACCTCAATATTGGCATTCTTTTCTTTTTTATGATGGCAGGACTTGCTGTTTATGCGGTTTTATTTGCCGGCTATTCCAGCAATAACAAATATTCTCTGCTTGGGGCGATGCGTGCCTCTGTGCAGACACTGAGCTACGAAGTCTTCTTTGGCATGTCCCTGATGGGCGTCGTGGCGCAAGCAGGTTCTTTTAACCTGAGCGATATTGTCCATAGCCAAGCCCATCTATGGAATATTATCCCGCAATTTTTTGGATTTTTAACCTTTGCCATTGCCGCCATTGCCGTCTGCCACCGTCATCCCTTTGACCAGCCGGAAACAGAGCAAGAACTTGCTGATGGGTATCATATCGAATATTCCGGCATGAAATTTGGCATGTTCTTTGTCGGAGAATATGTCGGCATTGTGACCGTCTCGGCCTTAATCGTCACCCTGTTTTTTGGGGGATGGCAAGGCCCTTTCTTACCGCCTTTCCTATGGTTTGCGCTCAAGACCTCCTTTTTTATGATGATGTTTATCTTGGTTCGTGCAGCACTACAGCGCCCACGCTATGATCAGGTGATGTCTTTTGGCTGGAAAGTCTGCCTGCCGCTAACTTTGTTAAACTTCTTAGTCACAGCGACCATTATTTTCTGGAAAGCACAATAAAATGGTGCAAATACGATGACATTAAAAGAATTATTAGTCGGTTTCGGCACACAAATTCGTAGTCTTTGGATTATTGGTATGCATGCTTTCGCCAAGCGTGAAACCCAAATGTATCCCGAAACCCCTGTCCCCGTTCCACCACGTTACCGTGGACGTATCGTGCTCACCCGTGATCCTGATGGCGATGAGCGCTGCGTTGCTTGCAATCTGTGTGCTGTTGCCTGTCCTGTCGGCTGTATCTCTTTGCAAAAAGCGGAAACAGAAGACGGCCGCTGGTATCCAGAATTTTTCCGCATCAATTTTTCCCGCTGTATTTTTTGTGGTCTGTGTGAAGAAGCCTGCCCCACAACAGCCATTCAGCTAACCCCTGATTTTGAATTGGGAGAATATAAGCGGCAGGATCTTGTCTATGAAAAAGAGGACCTCCTGATTTCAGGTCCCGGCAAATATCCTGATTATAATTTTTATAAAATGAGCGGTATTGCCATTAAGGGCAAAAATAAGGGCTTTGCTGAAAACGAAGCAAAACCTATCAACGTCAAAACCCTGCTCCCCTAAGGAGGACAACATGGCATTCTCTTTTTATCTTTGCGCACTTATTGCCATCATTGCCACGTTTAGAGTGATTACCCATACAAATCCTGTGCGTGCCCTTTTATATTTCATTGTTTCTCTCTTAGCCGTTTCTGGGGTTTTCTTCTCTCTTGGGGCCTATTTTGCAGGGGCGCTCGAAGTCATCATCTATGCGGGTGCCATCATGGTACTTTTTGTCTTCGTGATTATGATGCTTAATCTTGGACAAGCTGAAATTGAACAGGAACGTGAATGGCTTAAACCGCAAACTTGGATTGGCCCTGCGTTTCTTTCCGCAGTACTTCTCGCCATGATGCTCTATGCGATTTTTGACCTCAGCCCCCAAATGATCTCAGGCAAAATCATCGGGATCAAAGAGGTGGGTATTTCCCTTTTTGGGCCATATGTCATGGTTGTTGAACTCGCTTCAATGCTTCTGCTCGCTGGGATGATTGTCGCTTTCCATATTGGGCGCAACCATACCGAAGAGGAACTTTCTTTTGATCATCATAAGAACGCCCTTATTAAAACGGAGGAACAAATATGATTCCGCTCTCTCATGGCCTAACCTTTGCAGCGATCTTATTTGCCCTCGGCCTTGCAGGGCTCGTTATTCGCCGTAATCTTCTTTTTATGCTGATTAGTTTAGAGATTATGATTAATGCCGCAGCCTTAGCGCTCGTTGTCGCCGGCTCCGTCTGGGAGCAGACCGATGGGCAAGTCATGTATATTCTTGCCATTACTCTTGCTGCCGCCGAGGCCAGCATCGGTCTCGCCTTACTTTTCCAGCTTCAACGCCGCCGCCAGAATTTGGATACGGATTCAGCAAGTGAGTTACACGGATGAATATTCTTACCTTAACCTTTCTTATTCCGCTCATTGGCTTTCTCCTATTAGCGTTTTTTGGTCGCCGCTGGTCAGAAAATCTTTCTGCCCTCATTGGGGCAGGCAGTATCGGTCTGTCCGCCCTGGCAACGGCTTATATTGATTTTGACTTTTTTTCCGATGGGCAGACAGCTTTCAAAGTACCGCTTTGGACTTGGATGTCTGTCGATCATTTCGACATTGCCTTCCGCTTTGCTGTAGATGGCCTCTCCTTAACAATGCTTTCCATTGTCACAGGGGTTGGTTTTCTCATTCATGTCTATGCCACTTACTATATGCGAGGCGAAGAGGGCTATTCCCGCTTTTTCGCCTATACGAACCTCTTTATCGCCAGCATGATTATTCTGGTTCTCGGCGACAATTTGCTCCTGATGTATCTTGGCTGGGAAGGGGTCGGCCTCTGCTCTTATCTCCTAATCGGCTTTTACTATACCGATCTTCAGAATGATAATGCCGCAGAAAAAGCCTTTATCGTCACCCGTATCGGGGATGTCTTGCTCGCTTTTGGAATGTTCATTCTCTACAGAGACCTCGGTACGCTCGATTTTCAGGAAATGGCACTCTTAGTGCCCCAGCATTTTGCTATCGGAGATACAGCACTCACATGGGCGACCTTGATGCTCCTTGGCGGTGCTGTCGGTAAATCCGCACAAATTCCACTCCAAGTTTGGCTTGCCGATGCGATGGCAGGGCCGACACCTGTCTCTGCCTTGATCCATGCCGCAACAATGGTGACAGCCGGTGTTTATCTCATTGCACGTACACATGCCCTCTTCTTAATGACGCCGGAAATTTTAGAATTGGTTGGCATTATCGGTGCTGTGACATTGGTTCTCGCCGGCTTTGCCGCACTGGTGCAGACTGACATCAAACGTGTGCTTGCTTACTCTACGATGAGTCAGATTGGCTATATGTTCTTAGCCCTCGGAGCGCAAGCTTGGGATGCCGCAATTTTCCATCTGATGACACATGCTTTTTTCAAAGCATTACTCTTCCTTTCTGCCGGCTCTGTCATTTTAGCTTGCCATCACGAGCAGAATATCTTCAAAATGGGCGGTTTACGTAAATCACTTCCCTTTATCTATGCCTGCTTCTTAATCGGTGGCGGTGCCTTATCTGCCGTTCCTCTGCTGACTGCAGGCTTCTTTAGTAAAGATGAAATCCTAGCAGGTGCTTTCGTCAATGGCCACGTCAATTTAATGCTGGCAGGTTTAGCTGGGGCCTTTATGACCTCATTATATACTTTCCGCATGATCTTCATTGCTTTCCACGGGAAAGAACAGATCCACGCCCATGCCGGAAAAGCCATCACAGAATATTTTCCGCTTTCTGTACTGATGATCCTCTCAACCTTTGTCGGGGCATTGATCGTTCTCCCCCTCAAAGATGTGCTTCCAGAAACAGCAATATTAGATCATAATCATACGCTCTTTCTCCAAGGGGCCTCTGCCGTTATTGCCCTTTCCGGTATTGGCATTGCTGCTTGCCTATGGCTGGGAGAGCGTCGTTTCGTCACAGCAATTTCTCAAAGCAAAATCGGTACCTTACTAACAAAATGGTGGCTCGGCGGATGGGGATTTGATGAACTTTATCATTTCCTTTTCGTCAAACCTTACCTCTTTATTGCCACATGGCTCCAAAAAGATCCGCTAAGTCTTCTCATGGATACAGTGGCTTTCTTCTCACGCCTGAGTGGAAGAGGCTTACTTATCAGTGAAAATGGCTGCCTGCGTTGGTATGCCGCCTCTATGGGCATTGGGTCTATCATTATCTTGGCATTATTGATGGTATTGCGTTGATTCTATGCTGAAAATTAAAAGATAAGGGACGTACGTTTTTATGTTATTACCTTGGTTAATCTTAATTCCGTTTCTTGCCGGGTTTCTCTCTTGGCAAACGGAACGCTTAGGCCACAAAATCCCCCTTTGGATCGCATTGGCTGGCATGGTCTCAACCCTTGGATTGTCACTTTATTTATGGGGTATCGGAAACTATTCCCTTGCAATTCCCACAGGGATTCCGCAGTGGCAATCCGAATTCATCCTCCCTTGGATTCCGCGTTTTGGCATTTCGATCCATTTCGCCCTTGATGGTCTTTCCCTCTTACTGATTGTCTTAACGGCATTCCTTGGGACAATGGCACTTCTCTGCTCGTGGAACGAAATTAAGAAACATCCGGGGTTTTTCTGCTTTAACCTCATGTGGATCCTCGCCAGTGTTATCGGTGTCTTTTTAGCCATTGATATGTTTCTCTTCTTTTTCTTCTGGGAAATGATGCTGGTGCCAATGTATTTTCTTATTGCGCTTTGGGGGCACAGCGCCTCCACAGGCAAAACAAGAATTTCGGCAGCAACAAAATTCTTCATCTATACACAAGCCAGCGGACTCGTCATGCTGGTTGCCATTCTCGGACTGGTCTTTATCCATCACAGCGGCAGCGGTGTTTGGACCTTTAATTATGAAGACCTGCTCAACACGAAAATGTCCCATAATGTTGAATATCTTTTGATGCTCGGCTTTTTCCTCGCTTTTGCCGTCAAAATGCCTGTCGTACCTCTGCATGGCTGGTTGCCAGATGCACATGCACAGGCCCCAACAGCCGGATCCGTGGATCTTGCCGGTGTTTTGATTAAAACAGCGGCTTACGGCATGCTGCGCTTTTCCTTGCCACTCTTCCCCCATGCCTCTGCTGAGTTTGCCGTCATTGCCATGTGGCTAGGGCTTCTCGGCATCTTCTACGGTGCATGGATGGCCTTTACGCAATCTGACATTAAACGGTTGGTCGCCTATACCTCTATCTCACATATGGGCTTTGTGCTCATTGCCATCTACACAGGCAGTGAACTCGCTTATCAAGGTGCCGTCATTCAAATGCTGGCCCACGGCCTCTCAGCGGCTGGGATGTTTATCCTTTGCGGTCAGCTCTATGAACGCCTCCATACGAGGGATATGCGGCTAATGGGAGGTCTTTGGGGGAAAATCCGCTATCTTCCTGCACTTTCCATGTTCTTCGCTGTCGCAACCTTGGGCATGCCGGGAACAGGTAATTTTGTCGGCGAGTTTATGATCCTCTTTGGAGCCTTTCCTGTAGCACCTCTCGTGACAATCATTGCCACTTTTGCGCTTGTCTTTGCTTCAATTTATTCCCTTGCGCTCATCCGCAGGGCCTATTATGGGCCGCCCAAAAGCGACATTGTAGCACAGATATTACCCGGCATGTCTGCCCGTGAACTTTCCATTATCTTAACCTTAGCCATTCTATTGGTCGCCTTAGGCCTCTGGCCGCAACCCGTTCTGGATACGTCTCATTATGCGGTGAGCAATATTCAGCAATGGTTTACCCATTCTCTTTCCACTGCAAGATTGTAAACTGTCATGACAATAACTTTGCAACAACTGATCGCACTGCTCCCACTGTTGATTGTCGGGTTGACTGTCGTAGCCGTCATGCTCTCTATCTCCTGGCAACGTCACCACTGCCTCAATGCAGCGCTCTCTTTCATTGGAATGGGAGCCGCCCTCCTCTCCCTTTGCCCAATATATCCGGCAGGAACGATGGCAATCACCTCACTGCTGCGGGTCGATCATTATGCACTCTTTTACACGGCCCTTGTTCTCATCGCAGGACTTGCGACTTGCCTCTTTGCCTACCCTTGGCTCAAAGGCTACCATGACAATAAAGACGAGTTTTACCTCCTTTTGCTCCTAGCTGTTTTGGGCGGTATTCTTCTTGCAGACGCAGATCATCTCGCCATTCTCTTTTTAGGAATTGAGCTGATTTCACTCCCACTTTTTGGCCTTGTCGGCTACGCATTTGAACGGGAAAAATCTCTCGAAGCCAGCATAAAATATACCATTTTATCTGCTGCGGCATCCTCCTTCCTTCTCTTTGGCATGGGACTTCTCTATGCCGATTCCGGAAGCCTCTCCTTTATTAGCTTTGGACAGGCCTTTGCGACAGACCTTTGCCGCTCCCCTTTATTCTTAACAGGTCTTGGGATGATGCTTGTCGGCCTAGGATTCAAACTTTCTCTTGTGCCTTTCCATCTCTGGACACCGGATGTTTATCAGGGTGCTCCCGCACCTGTTTCCGCTTTCTTGGCAACAGCCAGTAAAATTGCAATCTTTTGCGCCTTTATCCGACTTTTATCCTATATCCCGCTGGAAGGACATTCTGAAGCGGTTCGTCTTGTCCTCGAAGTCATCGCTTTTCTCTCTATCCTTTTTGGGAATCTCATGGCTTTAAGCCAGAGCAATATCAAACGGATGCTTGGCTATTCCTCCATCGCCCATCTGGGCTATTTGTTGGTAGCAGCCACGGCTTTAAATCTCTCGAATATGGCCCTTGAAACGATTGGCATCTATTTTGTTGGATATCTTTTCAGTAATCTTGCGGCCTTTGGGGTCATTAGCCTTGTCTCCAGCCCGTGCCGTGAAAGCGATGCTGAATCTTTGTTTGCCTATCGTGGCCTCTTTTGGTATCGCCCTTGGCTTGCAATTATGATGACAGCAACAATGCTTTCCCTGGCTGGGATTCCAATAACACTCGGCTTTCTTGGGAAATTCTATGTGCTTGCGACAGCTGTTGAAGCCCATCAATGGATTTTAACAGGGACAGTCGTTGCTGGCTCCGCAATTGGTCTTTATTACTATTTACGTGTGACAGTCAGCCTTTATTTAAAAGCCCCTAGCCAGCGGGAATATCAAGTTTCCAGCACTTGGCCTCTTAGCCCTGCCGGTCTAGTGATTTTAATTTCAACAATCATGGTTCTGCTTTTTGGTATTTGGCCACAACCGCTTATCACCCTTATTCAGCATAATTTACTAACCCTAGCTTCCTAAGGACCTTGCCTGATATATTCTCTTTTTTTAAAGATGTTTCTATCAGGAAATTATTTCGAATGAACAGCCTCCTTTTTCAGACCCTTCTTGTGTATCTTTTCGCAGGAATTACTGAAATTGGCGGCTGTTTTTCCTTTTTTCTATGGGCGAAAGAAGAAAAATCCCCCTATTGGATCATCGTTGGGACGACATCCCTTATTTTATTTGCATGGATTTTAACCAAAATACCGCTCGAAAATGCTGGACGAACCTATGCCGCTTATGGCGGTATTTACATCCTCTGCAGTCTTTTATGGCTCTGGGGAATAGAACATATCCGACCCGATAAATGGGACATTCTTGGACTCTGCTTTTGCCTTTTAGGGGCGGCAATCATTTTTTATGCGCCCCACCAAAATAGCCTGTAATAGGCGCTCAATATTTTACATCCTCTTAAAAACGCTCTATTCGCCATGCCTGCCGCTTGAAAAAGAAGGAAAAGAATCATGTTTCATCCATTAGAAAATACCTTCAGACATATTCTCACTCATATTGATTTTTACTTTTCGATGCTTCTAAAACTCTTAGCGGGCTTTAGCATTATTCTCGCTTATTTGCGTATTTCTGGAAGAACGCAATTTTCACAAATGAACGCTATTGATCTTATTGGCAATTTTATCTTAGGGGGAGTTATCGGAGGGGCGCTCTATGATCGCAATATGTATCTTGTCACTTATCTCGCCGCTCTGTTGCTAAGTGTAGGTGTTCTTTCCGTTTTTAACTATCTCTACCGTCATTACAGCCATTTTTATGCCGTTGCGATTGGCAATCCTATTCCTATCATTAAAAACGGTAAATTTCTTATGGAGCCTATCCTTGCCCATAATAGCCGGGTAGACCTTTTAAATGTTGCCTCCCAACTTAACCTACAAGGTATTTTTTCCTTCAGTGAGGTCGCCTATGCGCAAATTGAGCCTAATGGTGCCTTAACCGCAACATGCGAAAGCAAACGCATTCCTGCCGCAGCAATTATTTACCAAGGCGAATTTCGTGAAAGCGTCCTTAAAAGCCTCGATAAGACCAAAGAAGATGTCTTAAATGACATGGCAAAATACGGACTTGAAGATGTCGAAGATATTTTTCTTGGAGAATATGGCAACGACGGCTTTGTCTATATCTGTATGAATGGCCGAGTTATTCCTTATCTTAAACCGCTTTCCGAAAGAGAAAAGGAGAAAGATAAGGACGATACGGATAATGAAGAGCAAAAAAAGCGCTATAAAGAGGAAAACCGCCGCAACAAAGCCCTTCTCGATAAAAGAAACAGAAAGAAATCCTTCCGCTGGCCACGAACTGTCAGTCGTGCCCCCGGCACACAACAATCTTAAATTTCCACCTGTTTAATCTCTCGACATTAAAACCAAGGCACAGTCGGACATGGGATATTTTTTTTCTGATCCGCTATGCCTAAACCATAGGCCGAGAATTTTCCAGCCACAGGCTTTTCCATAATTTCTCCATGAGAAATAAAGAGCTTAAAATGCTGATGACTACTCGAACTTTTGATGGATAAATAAGGCAAAAAACTTACCGCCTCACCACCGTCAGGATAGCGTCTCTGCGCCTCCTCTTGGCTGATATTATGACGCTTTATGGCACGTCGACGAAGACGTTCCATTCCGGACTTTACCTGCACCCGCTTTACAGAACGATATTGTGTTCCACGTGGAACAGGTAAAATACCTTTAATATGAACATAATCAGTTAGAGTCTGAAGCTCCGGTCGTTTCAAAAGATTTCGTAAAGCTTCCTCTGAGCCATGCAAACGCAAAAGATTCCCAAGGGACGGGGTCTGCATTTCTGCTAACCCTTCCTTATGATGGGGAAGTGAAATCCCGATCCGTTCCTCTTTTGAAAAAGCCAGTGCCTTGTGAATCATACCAAAACAATCTGCCATAAGCTGAGAAACTCTCATCTCCTCCTCCGGCACAGGAAGAAGATCAATATAATGGGAAAGAATCATCTTTAGTCCCCCTTATTCCTTACCTGCATCCCCGAAAACACCACCCCGAATGAGAATGGACATCACAAATTTCTGATCGTCTTCCGAAGGCGCTTTATCTTTTAAAAGCCAATTATCCAATAAGGTATAAAAATCTCTTTTTTGTTTCGGCTGACGCCACGCTTTTCCCTGAACGGTTACAGAGCCATAAGGTTCTGCTGCAATCGGCCGATTGCCATTCTCTTCAGCATTTGGATACCAACTATCCACTGTCCGCAAGGCATTGCCAATTTTTTGACTGTGCATCCCTGCAACTTTTTCATTCCCTAAGGCAATTTCATACAGGACACGGCTTTTTGTTCCTCTACCGCCGCCGTCCAAAATCAACTCTTGCGAAGGATAAACTTCCTGCCCCTGCCCAGCACGCACAAAAGCCTCCACCTTAAATAGAGAAACTTTCCCACCCCGAAGCGTCTCTTCAATGATTTTTGCAAAATCTTTAAGTTTATCCTTGTCACTTTGTGGTGTT
>CP039459.1:300000-432500 GCA_004843165.1 Acetobacteraceae bacterium | reverse complement strand
ACTGAGCCTATTTAGCATGGGCCAGGACCCTGCATGGTGGACAGTTTGACTGGGGCGGTCGCCTCCTAAAATGTAACGGAGGCGCGCGATGGTAGGCTCAGTCCGGTTGGAAATCGGATTTTGAGTGCAATGGCATAAGCCTGCCTGACTGTGAGAGTGACAGCTCGAGCAGAGACGAAAGTCGGCCATAGTGATCCGGTGGTTCCTTGTGGAAGGGCCATCGCTCAACGGATAAAAGGTACTCTAGGGATAACAGGCTGATCTCCCCCAAGAGTTCACATCGACGGGGAGGTTTGGCACCTCGATGTCGGCTCATCACATCCCGGGGCTGAAGCAGGTCCCAAGGGTTCGGCTGTTCGCCGATTAAAGTGGTACGTGAGCTGGGTTTAGAACGTCGTGAGACAGTTCGGTCCCTATCTGCCGTGGGCGTTAAGACTTGAAAGGATTTGTTCCTAGTACGAGAGGACCGGAATGAACGAACCTCTAGTGAACCAGTTGTCACGCCAGTGGCATGGCTGGGTAGCCAAGTTCGGAATGGATAACCGCTGAAAGCATCTAAGCGGGAAACCAGCCTTAAGATAAGGTCTTTTTGGGGCGTTGAAGACCACAACGTTAATAGGTCCGGTGTGAAAGTTCAGCAATGAATGAAGCTTACGGATACTAATCCCCCAGACCTCTCCAGCTTTGTATTCAACATACAAACATCATTCAAAACTTTCTCAATCTCTCTTATCTCTTCTATCCCATTCACCTGATGTGACGCAGCAGCGGGGGGTTATGGCGAGGGTCCCAAACCCGATCCCATCCCGAACTCGATGGTTAAACCCCTCAGCGCCAATGATACTTCGTCTCAAGACGCGGAAAAGTAGGTCGCCCCCCGCTACTCAGTCACATCATTTAAAAAAGCCCTTAAGGTACTCACCTTAAGGGCTTTTTGCTTTCCAAGCACAATAAAAACAATCAAACTCAAAAAAACAATAACCAACTCAATTTATTCTTCAAGAGGAGAGCATGGAAATAGGAAAAGGGGAGAGGATTCTGCTCTTGTTGAGATTCCATAATAAGTAAGTTTTAAAAGATAAAATAATGCCTGAAAATATGCCTGAAAACTTGCTTTTTCCTTCAAAAGAGGAATGTTGCATTGCATTTAAAAAATTCTTTACTTGTCTGTTACGTCGCATATTGCTTTAATGCAGACATTGAAATGTTGGAACAAGAAAAAAGGTTCCTAATCAATATAGCGATTAAGGATGTTATATGACTGAAATCAACCGCCGTAAGGCGTTTTTTATGATGGGTGGTGTTGGAGCAGCTGGCTTCATCGCCTCTAAAGTGAATGCTGCGCCACAAACGCCGGCATCTCCAAAAGCAGGCTCACCAGCAAAGGCAGCAGCGCCTCAAGGCAAATGCCCTTTCTCCGGATCTGGTGAGGCTTATGCCGTTGCTGGTGAGGGAACAACAAACCAAGATTGGTGGCCATACCGTTTGCGTGTGGATTTGTTAAATAGACATTCCCAGAAATCCAATCCTCTTGGAAAAGAATTTAATTACCGTAAAGCTTTTAAATCTATTGATTATGAAGGTTTGAAACGTGACCTCCGTAATTTGATGAGAGAGTCTCAAGATTGGTGGCCAGCAGATTTTGGACATTATGGTCCATTCTTTATCCGTATGGCTTGGCATTCTGCCGGAACCTATCGTGCCCATGATGGCCGTGGTGGTGCTGGTAGAGGGCAACAGCGTTTTGCACCGCTTAACAGCTGGCCAGATAACGCCAACCTTGATAAGGCGCGCCGTCTTCTTTGGCCAATTAAACAGAAATATGGTCAAAAGATTTCTTGGGCGGATTTGATTGTCTTAACAGGGAATGTTGCGCTTGAAGATATGGGCTTTAGAACCCTAGGTTTCTCTGGCGGACGTGAAGATGTTTGGGAACCAGATGAGGATGTAAACTGGGGTCCTGAAAAAACATGGTTGGCACATCGTCCACTAGATAAATTCGAAGAGCCTCTTGGTGCCTCTGAAATGGGTTTGATTTATGTCAATCCAGAAGGGCCAGAAGGAAGAGGTGATCCACTCGAGGCTGCACAATATATCCGTCATGTTTTCGGTCGTATGGGTTGGACAGAAGAGGAAATTGTTGCCATCATTGCTGGTGGTCACTCTTTTGGTAAAACGCATGGTGCTGCTCCTCAATCCCATCAAGGTCCTGCACCAGAAGCTGGTGATTTAGCTGCTCAAGGTTTGGGTTGGCTCAGCAACTATGGCACAGGTAATGGCGTCAGTGACCGTATTACCAGTGGTTTGGAAGTTACTTGGACCCAGACACCTGCGCAATGGAGCAATTTCTTCTTTGAAAACCTTTTCAAATATGAATGGGTAAAAATGAAAAGCCCTGGTGGGGCGGTTCAGTTTGTTGCGAAAGATGCTGAAGCTGTCATTCCAGATGCGGCAGATCCAACGAAAAAACATAAACCAACAATGCTTGTGACGGACGTTGCTCTGCGTGTTGATCCTGTTTATGGCAAAATTTCCAAACATTTCTTGGAAAATCCACAAGCTTTCGCAGATGCTTTTGCTAAAGCTTGGTTCAAACTGATCCATCGTGATTTTGGTCCTCGTTCCCGCTATATTGGTCCAGAAATTCCAAAAGAGGAATTCCTATGGCAAGATCCGCTACCAAAAGCGAACGGTAAACACATTGACAATTCAGATGTTGATGGCTTGAAAAAAGAAATTCTCAAAACAGGTTTGAGCATTTCTGATCTCGTGAGAACGGCTTGGGCTTCTGCTTCAACCTTTAGAGGCGGTGATAAACGTGGCGGTGCCAATGGTGCCCGTATTGCGTTAGCGCCTCAAAAAGATTGGGAAGTCAACAATCCAAAACAGCTTGCAAAAGTTTTAGATGCTTTGAAAAAAGTTCAGTCTAACTTTAACAGCAAAAATTCCAGAAAAGCTTCTCTTGCAGATATCATCGTTTTGGCAGGGAATGTTGGGGTTGAGCAGGCTGCTAAAAAAGCAGGCTTCAAAATCACTGTTCCTTTCACGCCAGGTCGTGTGGATGCAACGCAAGAGCAAACGGATATTGACGGTATTAACCTGTTGAAGCCGCTTGCAGATGGCTTTAGAAATTACAAAGCAAAAGGTTATGCACCTTTGGCTGAGAATTTCTTAATTGATACAGCTCAGAAACTTACTTTGAGTGCGCCAGAAATGACGGCACTTATGGCAGGTCTAAAAGCAATCAATATCAATTTTGATGGCTCAAATGTTGGTAATCTCACAAAAACACCTGGTGCATTGACCAATGATTACTTTGTGAACTTGCTCAGCATGGAAACAGACTGGAAAGCAACGTCTAAAGAACAAGATCTGTTCCAAGGGATTGACCGTAAAACAGGGAAAGTTAAATGGACAGGTTCAAGAGCCGATTTGATTTTTGGTTCTAATGCTGAATTGCGTTCTTTGGCTGAAGTTTATGCAAGTGAAGATGGTAAAGAACGTCTCGTTCATGATTTTGTGGCCGCATGGGACAAAGTGATGATGCTTGATCGTTTTGATGTCCAAGCATAAGTTTTAAAGCTTATAAAAGAAAATAGCGGGGTTTATCCCCGCTATTTTTTTGCCTTATTTTACCAAGGTAAAACATCGCCTTTATAATTGATAAACCTAATCCCTTTTTTCCCCTCTAAGGAAATAAGGGTTTTTGTCATGGGGATAACAGAATCTTGAATCTCAAAGGGGGCATTTTCACCGCCCATGCTGGTTCTAACCCAGCCCGGATGCATCAAGACGCAGGCACGATCCGGATATTCATGTGAGAAATTCATCATTAATTGGTTAAGGGCTGTTTTACTGCTGCGATAGATAGGCTTACCGCCGGATTCATTATCAGCAATAGAGCCAACACGAGAGGTCATCACACCGATAAGACCATTTTCTTTAACTAAATTTTCAAATTTATCGACAAAACGGACAGGGTTTAAGGCGTTATTAAGCATAGCATGGGTGAAGTCTGCCTCATTAATTTCGCTAAATTTGGAGGTGCGATCTGGGAGAATTCCGGCATTGACAAAAAGAATGTCCAGTTTTTGATCTTGAAGTTTGTGATAAAGGGCAGAAACCTGATCTGCTTTGTTAATATCAACCTCTTCAACACTAAGTTCAGAAGGATATTTTTTTGCAAGTTTGGCAAGGGGGGTGGAAACGCTTTTATCACGGACTGTGCCGATGACATGGTAGCCTTTTTTGATAAATTCCTCAGCCATGGCACTGCCAAGTCCACGAGAGGCTCCAACAATAAGGATTTTGTGAGATTGAGTCATGATTTCGCTCCTTTTCTCTTTTTTAAAATGGGCGTTATAGGATGAATCTAGACCTTCTCTTTCAAGAAGGATAGTTTTAAGCTGTTACAGCTTTTTATTCTGCTAAGGATGTTGAACGCATGCGCTTTTCTTTGATTTTTAAAACGATGGCTTTGTCTATCTGCTGCCTTGGTTTGATACCGAAAAAAAGCTTGGCTTGGGGCTATGAAGGCCATGCGATTGTCGCAGATATTGCCATGCATTATCTGCCAAAGGCAAAGCAGGAGAAAATTCTAGCGCTGTTAAATCAGGATAAAAGTCTTTTGGTGCCTAAAAATATTGCTGGGGAGGCAAGCTTTCCAGATGCTTATTGGCTCTTACATCCAGAAACGATTAACTGGCACTTTATCAATAATGATTGGCGGCATCCTGATATGAAAGCGGCCTGCTCAAAAATTGAAAGTCCAGAAAAGGGCGGATGCGTTTTAAATCGCATTGAAACTTTTAGAAAAGCCTTAAATCGTAAAAAGACTTCTCCCGAAGAGCGGTTATTTGCAATGCAATTCATCTTGCATCTGGTGGGGGATATGCACCAGCCACTCCATGCAATTAGCGATAATGATCGGGGAGGCACGCAGAAATTTGCGGTTGTTCCCGGTAATCTTGTACCTACAAATTTTGCGTGGAGCCTCCATGCCTATTGGGATACCAATTTTATTGAACTTGAGGGGCTGAACCAGAAGGCGCTGGAGAAAAAGTTGATTTCTGAAATCAGTAAAAAAGACATCAAAGAATGGCGTAAGGGAAGTGTTTGGGATTGGTCACAAGAGGCGCACGAATTAGGCGCAAAAGATGGTTATGCGGCGCTGCCAAAACCGAGACAAGATGGCCTCTATGTTTTAGATGAAAATTACACGCATAAAGCCCAAGAAGACATCAACCTTCAACTCAAAAAAGCAGGTGTAAGGCTTGCAATGATTTTAGATGAGGCTGTTTTGCCTGAAGTGAAAAGATAATGGAAAAAACAAATCCAAAGATTATCGAGATTTTATCAGGAAGATAATTCTATAGAGGCAGATGTTAGGGACTTATCGCCAGCTCGTATAAATGAGTGGGCTATGAGTAATGATGATTTTCTAGCAAGCATGAAAGGGCATGTTAGATTTTTTAAAAAATATTTCAAATAGTTAGCTTTAATGGTTTAGATAAGATTCTAGAAGAGTCCCCAACAACATCTATAGTATATGAGTGGTGTATTTATGCGCATGAATTGAGTGCAGAGATAAGAGCCATTATTCTGCAATAACAGGATCTTTCCGAAGCGTTGAGGAAAAAAATGCTTCAAAAATTAGAAGAGAGACGTATAATTCCATTATGGCTTGCGCCTTCCCCCTCTTCCTGTCCAGTACGCGAAAATGCCCCGTACTTCACGACCATTTATTAACTCCTTTGAAAATCCAGACCAAATAAAAAATCTTACAAGAAAATAACCAGAAATAAACCAAAAACACACTAATAAAAAAAAGCCCATTTTTTTAATCCTTTCAGGTTATACGTATAAAGTAAGTTTAAAGCAGATTTTGAGGTTATGCTAGATAAGGAAAGAACTCACTTATACGCTTTTGATGCACATAAAGAATTTTCAGCTGTAAGATTAATTTCTCATTCCTCGATAAATGATATAGAAATTTCAGGTGATGATGTTCCTTTTTAAGATAAACAGCTCTGAGTTTTCTCAGAGCTGTTTTATTATTATTCGAAGAATTCTTTTCTGAGGCTGATAATATCTTTTTGCAAGGCGCCTTCTGGAAGGGTGAGGAGGGTGTCAAAGAATTTACGGAATTTTTGCTGTTTCTTGGCATCAAAATAATTCGGGTATCTTTGAAAAAGCCGTTCGAGACTTTTTGGAAAGTTTTGGTCCTTTTTTCGTAACAGACTGCCCAATGTTCCCCGCAAGGCTTTCCATGTATGATAATAGAGGGATTTCGATTTCACCATAAAGCCGTTTTGATCTTCAAAAACATAGCCTTCGATTTCTTCATTTTCCGTTTTTTGAACAAAATCTAAAAACTGCGCTTTATCTTTTAAAATCGCTTTTCTTGGGGCAAGCGCAACGCCAAGCCATTCAGCTACTTTTCCCAAATCTTCATAAGGTAATTTTTTGAAGCTTAATTGACGGTAAATGACATCCAAGAGAACAAGTTTTTTGTCTTTATAGGCAATAATATGGGGATCATTGATTGGATCAATGACTTCAAAAATGCAAGAAACGTTAAAATGTTTATTTAAGGAAAAAAGACGTTCTCCTAAATCTTCTGAGACTTGATTTTGAAAAAATTCCGCAAAAGGCCCTGTTAGGTAGTTTTTAGAAGCAATCAGTAAATGGGAATCATCATAGCCTGTAATGCCTAAGAAGCCGTTTTCTTTCAGGCGTGCGGAAACCGGGTAGGCAAATTTTTCGGCAATTTCCTCTAAGGAAAGTTTCTCATTGATATTAAAGAATTTATCATAAGAGCGTGCCGCAATTTTTTTACTTTGTTCATTGATAAAGAGACCTCTGGCTTTGAGGGTTGTCTCGTCCCAATTTCCTCTATGAAAAACATGATTTTTAAAGCTAATGGAAATAATGTTTTCCCAGCTTTTTTGCGGATTGATTTGGATACCGTCATGTTTTTTGGTTTGCCCTAAGAAATCCTCAGGACAATTTGTTTCTATCTTTTCAAAAAGGCTGGAAATTTCTGTTGGGATTTGAATTTCAGAATAGGTTTTGCGTTCCTTTTTATTTTCTAGAAAAGTTTCTCGAGGGAGAAAACCCTCTCCTTTTCTGTGATGGATGGAACGTAAAGCGCCGTCAAATTCTACCTTTCCTTCTAAGTTAAAGGAGTGATGTCCTGCTATGATTGGGAGGTTTTGTTTGTTTCGATGGCCGTGAATTTGGTAAAAAGGAGAATCTTCGCCGACATTCTCTGAAAAAATCCGGTCAATTTCTGTATTGTAATCTGCCCAACCTTTTTCGCATTCATTGGCAGAAATTTTCCAGATTTCGTTGATCGGGGCAGGGATGCCGCCATGAGAGATAAAGACTTTTTTCCCATCGAAAGCATAGGCAAAATGAGTCTGTAATGATCTTAAAAAGAATTTAAATTTTGCGCTTTTGGGTTCCCATCCTTTTTGAAGTAATTCAGGAAGGGTTCTGGTAGTAAATTCTTTGCTTCGAATTTCCTCTTGGTTATGCCAAGCACGGAAATGGCGCTCATGGTTGCCAGATAAAAGAACGATATTAGGTTTTAGGACATTATTTCTAAAGGCATTTTCCCAGAGATAATCCATCAATCCGGCATTATCATAACCACGATCAATATAATCGCCGACAAAGATATAAAATTTATGCAGCTCAAACCCGTTTGGTAGAAGCTTTTCAAGATGTTTGCGACAGCCATGCACATCCCCAATCGTAATGATTTCCTCATAGGGGGTCAGATCTCGATATTTTAAGGAAAATTCCCGATCCATATCGAAAGTCTCAGGGGAAAAAGTTCTGAGGCGTCTATGGACTTTTCCCTTGGAATCCTGAAGGGATTTCCAAATATCCGTTATGATTCCCGGGGGCACATATTTTACATCGCCTTTGCGCTTTTCATTGCGTTCAAGGCAGAGTTCCAAAGAGGGATCAAAATCAATAATGAGGGTTTCATAACCATATTTTATAGCCAGATTTTCCCATGTGCCGATGGAGCGTCCTACCCCTGTTGAGTCAATGATCGTGGTATCCCCCCGACGCAATCTTTCCCGCATTAAAACTTCGAGACGGTGAAAAATTTGGCGGTTATAGGCTTGACTAATGGTGAGTGTGCCATTGGATAAAAAGGTAGGGTTTCCGAATTTCAGTCTTAGCTGGTCTGTCGAAATGGTATAAGATTCTAGAGCGTTCTTTTCAATCCAGGTTGATTTTCCGCAGCCTGGTGCGCCTCTTAAAATGATTAGGATTCTCATTATTCCCCCCCTTAATTTTTTTTATTTTTAGGGGTTTACTCTAAGGAAATATAAAGAGTCCGACTAGAGGGGTGATTTATAAATAAAAGATTTAAGGGGCGCTTGGTTATCGGGATAAAAAGGGTGTAGCCTCGTTTGCTATCGTTTAAAATTTTGTAGGAAAGATAACATGTCTATGAAAGCTAATCGTTTCTCGTCATTCTCAAAGCTCTTTTATGCGGCTGGTGCTGCTGGGTTAGTGCATCTAGGACGCAAATGCGTTGATAATGCCGCTAAAAAACACGGCATCAGCTCAAGGGCTTGGCTTTTTATGCAAGGATTGATTTATCTCAGCCCACATCTAAAGCGTCATATCTGGGGCATTGTTGATTTACAGCGTTTAGAAGGGCCTTTAAAGATTGGTAGCCGTTTTGGCGATAAAGGTGTTTCCGTTCAGGAAAAAACAGAAAATGATTTAAAATCTTTCGTTTTTTCTCCAAAAGAGGGGACAGCTTCTCCGCTTCATATTCTCTATCTTCATGGTGGCGATTTTGTGATGGGGGTCATGCCTTATTATTATTGGATGCTATCAGATCTTGCGCGTCAATTAGATTGTACAGTGGAAATGCCTATTGTGCCGCTGGCGCCAAAGTGTAAATGGGAAGAAAGTATGGATGCCATCCTTTCTGTCTATCAAGATTTAGCAAAGCGTCATGGCGCTGAGAATATCGTTGTGATGGGGGATTCCGCTGGCGGTTGGCTAACATTGACACTTTCAAGAATGCTTGCGGATAAAGGTTTAAAACAGCCAAAAGCCTTAATTTTATATTCACCATTTCTTGATCTCTCCTGCAGCGGAAAAGATCAGCCATTTTTAGAAAAAAATGATCCTATTCTTGATATTCCTTTCTTGCGTGAAGGCGGAAAATTATGGGTAGGCAAGAATAATTCTTTAACTGATTCAAAAGTTAATCCGATTTACGCAGATTCTTTGGAAGAGGGCTTGCCGCCAACTTTAATTATTTCTGGAACCAGCGATACTTTAAATTCAGATGCACGCCGCTTAAAACAGAAAGAGCCTTGGATGTTGCTTGAGCAATATACGGGTATGCATCATATTTTTATGGTCAATAAATTTACGCCTGAAACACAGAGGGTTATGCAGCAAACAGTGGATTTCATCCGTAATCCAAGACAGGCAACGTCAGAAGCTGAGAAAACGGGGCTTTGGCAAAATAGCCGAGGGGAACGCTGGTTGTTATCTCTCAAGGATGCAGACCCGGTTCTTGATCATGATTTTATGCCAGCATGGGGGCATGATATTGAGGAAGAAGCGCTTTCCGAAAAAGACCCAGAAGCTGAAGCAAAAGCGAAAGACAAATTGAAAGAAAAATAGGTCTAAAACACGCTGAAAAAGAATAATTTTTCAGATAAACTTTTTTATTCCCCCTAAATTATGATGATTTAGGGGGCGTAAAAAAGAGGGTTTAGTAACCACCAATATCTGCAAAACTATGGGATAGGGTGCATTCACGGAAATTTTGAAGAATTTCTCTGGCTCCATTAAGATTGATGATATGGCGATGGCCAGCACCAAAAATCACAACAGCCTTATGTTCTGTCGAGAGAGCGTCCAAAAGCGGTTTGAGCTGTGGAGGCTTTACACTTGCTTCAAGAGTCATTTGATTTTTTTGCGTCATGGTGAAAGTTGTTTGGTATTTTCCAACTAAAAAGGTTGTTTCCCCTGTGACTTGCGGTGGAAGAGACCAAGTCGTATCCATTGTATCAATTTCAAGACCGTTTTTAGCCGCACGGAACATAATACGGAAAGGGCTGTTTGAGTGATTCATGGCACCGCAAACAGTAACGATTTCACCTTGGGAATCTTTTTTACGAAATTCCATCCAATTTCCGGCTTTCAGGTCAATATCTTTTAAGGCCTTATTGGTGCTATCCGTAAGATTTTGAGTCATAAGCGGGGCTGTCGGAGAGGATGCGCCTGAAGGGTTAATCCCTTGTTGCTGAGCAGAATCAGGTTCAGGGTTGGCAGGCGGAACGCCGAGAACCTCTTCTCCTGCGGGTTGGGCCCCTTGGAGTGGTTTTGCGTTGACTTTTCCAAAGGCAGATTTTGGTGCCGGATCGGCGTGGGCGATTGTTGTTATAAAATTTGTTAAAGTTAGCGCAAAAAAACCAGCACCTAAAAGAGTCGGAAATTTTTCTGAATATTTCATATATTTGTCCTTTGCGTTTTAGAGCAGAGTCGTTTCATTTTCAAAAGAAAAAGGCTTTCTCTAAGTGTCATCGTCAGAGGTGGTATGCGAGTTTTCTAAGAACGCGTCTCTTTAAATCGCTCGGTGCCTTATTTTCATTTTTTAATCTATTCTGTGACTAATTTAAAGGGCTTGGTGGGGGCGGTGTATCTGGAAGCTCTTTGCGGAGTTTCGTAACCTGTCTCACAGAAATAAATTTTGCCTGATTGCCCCAAGCGGAACGAATATAGGTTAAAACATTTGAAATTTCAGAATCTGAAAGCATCTCATCAAAGCCGGGCATAGTTAAAGATGAGTTCTCTTGTGGCGGCAAAGCAGGGACAGCCGATCCTTTTTCAACAATATGAATAAGCGAGGCTGTATTTGGTGCCATGACAATAGGATTTCCAGCTAAAGGCGGAAAGGCCATGCCATAACCTTTTCCCTCGCTGCCGTGACAGGCCGCACAGCGGTCAACGTAAATCTGTCGGCCTTTGGTAAATTTAGAATGTTTATGGAGCAGCATTGCCTGCTGAACATCCCATTCTCTATCCTCTTCATTGAGGGGAGGAAGTGAAAGTAAAAAAGCAGAAAGGGCTTTAATATCTTCCTTTTTCCAAAGGGAAGTACTTTTTTGGATGACTTCTGTCATTGATCCAAAAACATGCCCTTTTGGGGATCTTCCTGTTTTTAAAAACATTTCAAGATCCTGCTGTGTCCAGTTTTTAAGGCCTGCATTTTTATCTTGCCGGAGATTGGGGGCATCCCAGCCTTCCATATTTTTACCACCTGAAAGAAAAAGATGATCTTTTCGCTCTTCCAGCGCTTTCTCTTCTAATCCAATATCTCTGGGCGTATGGCAGGCACCGCAATGGCCGGGCCCTTCAGCAAGATAAGCGCCACGTTCAATCAGTGAATCCTGGGATTGCTGGTATAATGCGTGTTGAGCATCAGTAACTTTAGGCAGAAAGAAATAGCGCCAAATATTTAAAGGCCAGCGGATATTAAAGGGCCAAAACATTTTTTCTTTTGGTACAGGCTGAGAAACCGGCAAAACCTCTTTTGTAAAATAAAGATAGAGATTGTGAATATCCTCGTCGCTTAAATGGGCATAAGAGGGGTAAGGCATTGCCGGGTAGAGAGGCTTTCCGTCTTTACGAATACCCTCCCGAACGGCTCTTGAAAAATCGGCTTCACTATAATTGCCAATGCCATAAGTGAGATCAGGGGTAATATTTGTGGCGTAAATAATACCTGTGGGAATGGCAAAAGGAAGGCCGCCTGAAAATTCAGGTTGGTTCTCAAGGGTATGGCAGGCACCGCAATCAGATAAAATAGCGATATATTTCCCCGCTTTGATCTGATCTTGTAGGTGGTCTTGGCGCTTTCCTGCCTGTGCTGAGGGCGTTAAGGAGGGAAGGCAAATCGCAAGAAGACAAAATTTTGTAAGTTTAGAAAATTTCATCCGTTCAATCCCGACATAGCGGACCTGGTGATTTTAAGTAAGTTTCTTTAATTTTGGCGGCAGACCAATAAGCCAGTGCGGCAACGAGGCCTGTGGGGTTATAAGTGATTCCGTGGGGAAAAGCACTCGCACCGATAACAAAGAGATTAGGCAGCTCCCAGCTTTGCAAATAGCGGTTAACGACACTGGTTTGTGGGTTATCCCCCATGATGGCACCGCCGCCAAGATGAGTCGTTTTATAGTCAGAGACATTAAAGGGACCTGAGAGTTTATTGAGATTCCATTTTCGGGCATGAATATTTTGAGCAATTTCAGGAATTTGATCTGTGATATAATGATTCATTTTTATATCATTTTGATTCCAGTCAAAACTGATCCGAAGAAGCGGCTGCCCATAGGCGTTTTTCCATGTTGGATCGAGGTCTAGGTAATTATTGCGGTAGGCAAGTGAATTGCCGTGGGAATCAATGGCGAAAGAATGCTGATATTGATCTTGGAGACTTTTTTTGAAATCAGCCCCCCAATTTCGTCCTTGTTCTGGATTATGGGAGAGGGCAGCTCGAATAGGTTTTAGGCCGGACTGGTTGACCCAAAGGGCACTGCCGCCGATAAAGCCGAGTTTTTCTGCATCTAAATTTTGTAATGTGAAATCATCAATGGCGACACCGCTTCCACCGGCACCAACAAAAGGATTGATCTGCTGACTTTTATCCATAAAAATATGCGAGGTGGAAATTGTTTGGTAATTGAAATGTTTTCCGACCATGCCTTCTCCCGTTTTCGGATTATAGGCTTGTCCGATTTTGGAGAGGTGCAAGAGATGGACATTATTAAGCGAAAAAGCACCTAAGATGACAAGATCAGCTTTTACTTTGCGTGTTTTTCCTGTTTTTAAATCTGCAAAAGTAACACCTGTCGCACGTTTTTTATCCTTGCTTTTATCAATATGGAGCACATGCGCCATATCAATGAGACGAAAAAGCGGGTTGGGATAAAGCGCAGGTAAAATATTCACATTTGGTGTGGCTTTGGCATAGACATAACAGTCAAATCCCGAACAGTAACCGCAAAAATTACATGCGCCCATCTCACAATTATATGGATTTTTATAGGCTTGGGAGGCATTGGCCGCCGGAATTGTATAAGGGTGCAGGCCAGCTTTCTCAGAGCCTTCACGAAAAAGAGTGCCGGAATAGGTTTCTTGAAGCGCAGGAAGCGGAAAATCCTCAGAACGGTCAGGGGCAAAGATATTGCCTTTGCCAATGATTTTACCATTAACCTTATAGGCCTCTCCCGATGTCCCAAAAATTTTTTCCGCTTTATTGAAAAAAGGTTCCAGTTCAGGATAAGAAATATTAAAATCCTGCACCAGCATATCTTGTGGAATGAGACTGTTACGACAGGTTGCTTTGCCATATCTTTCATTTAAATAAGTCTCTAAATAAAGCTCTTCAGGAATAACCCGAAAATGGCATCCAGCCCAATGAAGGCCGGCACCGCCCACCCCTGTTCCAAGGAGAAAGGCACCGGCTCTGCGGTAAGGCAATGCTTGTTTGTAAAGGTCATTGCGGATGGTAAAGGTGCTTTTGGAGAGATCTTGAAAAAGATATTTGCGAATATTGCCACGCAATTCATCTATGCTTGCAGGATAGGCTCCCTCTAAGGCCGTTTTTCTTTGGGGGCCTCGTTCCAAAACGATGACAGAAAGGCCGGCTTCGGTGAGTTCTTTGGCCATAATGCTTCCGACCCAGCCGCCGCCGACAATGACGGCGTCAGCTTTTAAAGGGGCAGAGGAGGAGTCAAAATTATTCATAAAGGAGCCATACTGCTTTCATCTTGGCGTTGCCAAAAACGTTGCATTTTTTCAAAAGAAAGAGGAATGGCAACAGGTTTATAAGGATAAGGCGCGCCTTTTTGATTAATCCATGCCATAAAATCAGCACGTGCGCCGGGAAAACCCAGAAATTCCCAGCCTTTCATTTGTTGGTTGCCGCCATAAAGTGGATCTGAAAAAACACCCTCTAAGACATTATTGCGCAACTGTTTGAAGAAAACGGGGCTTGGAATTTCTCCAAGATCAATCTTGCCATCTTCGAGATCTTCTAGAATTTGGATTTGATCTTTTTTCGAAAGGGCATGAAAATATTTTTTCTTAAAATTTTCTGAAATCCACGGCAGTAATTTTTCAAAGGACTTACGATAAAGTTCCCGTGGTGTATAAGGGAGCTGATAGCCAAGATTTTCTGCACCTTCCGCAAAAGGAGGGGAAAGATAGGTGCGTTCGCCAAAGCCATAGGGCATCGCAAGCTGGCGATCAATAAAGTCAACAACATGCAGGCCTTCTCTCTCTTTGGAGAGATCTTCCGTTGGAAAGATAATTTCTGCTGCTGTTTGTATAAAACGGCGTTCCTGAGGGTTTAAAAACTTTCCAACTTCAATTTTATATCCCTTCGCATTGCAGGCTGATAAAGCGCAGAAAGCAAGGAAGCTGCTCGTTCCAAGAAGGAAGTGGCGCCGGTTTAGGGTAAAAGAATTTAGAAAAGTTGATTTTGTCAGTGGTATGCCCTCGGTGATGGCGGTGGGGGAAGTGGCTGCAGGCTTTTGGCATAAATAACTTTAGGCTTGTCTTTTGTTGTTGCTTTAGATGTCCCCTTTTTTATCGGTTGAACAACGGGCAGAGCTGGCAGAGGTTGAGCCTGTATCCCGGAAACATTGTCTGAGACCGGTATCGTTGATTTTGTAGCGGCTACTGGCTTAACGATCCAATTGGAGAATTTACTGCGAAGCTGATATTCAATTTCTACATTCATATCATCAAGCAAAGCATTGGTTAGGCGCAAGAGCACATCACTGTCTTTTTCGCCATGAATAGGGGTGACGCTTTTGTAAACTTCGGCAGAAAGATTGCCTGTTTTGGAAAAGGCAGGATTTTCCATTGTCAGTGAAAGAATAATTTTCCCATCATATTTATCAGGATGGCGTGTCAGGCTTGCCTGTCGAATATTTAGGACGGCTTCACCTGCTTTCCCCTCACAAATAAAACGTTGCTTGGCAAGGTCTTTTAAAAGCTCATTGGGGGTATACGCCATTTCACGGGATTCATTTTGAGGCAATGGCGTTGCATCATCAATCACTTTAAGGGAGGCCACATTGATTCTTAAATGCGGCAGAAAGTCGTAGCTGGGACGCTGAAGGGACTGGGAGACATCGTTAATGAGTTCCCCGGCACCGACAAGAAAAAACGCCAGTCCGACAAAAAGGGCAGATCCTAGAACCGTTCGATAAAGACCAAAATTCATGACTCTAATTCTTCTGGCCGGAAGGAAAAGCGGATATTGCAGAAATGGCAGTCCACTTCAATTTTATTATCATAAATCAGCTCTTTCCGTTGTTCGCCGTGAAAGTTTTTTAACATATTTTCAATTTTTTGACGGGTGCAACGGCAACCGAACGAAAGAGAGCGGAATGTGTTGGCAATCACATCCAAACTGCCGAAAAGACGGTAAATAAGTGCCTCTGGTGTAACTTGAGGATCAAGAGCCTCGTCTTCTTTTAGTGTATCAGCCAAGGTCACGGCTGTTTGCCAGAGATCCTTGATTTCTTCGGTAGTAAGAGATTTATCCTTAACAGCTCTTGTTTGGCTATCATCTGGCAGACGCTCTAAAATAAGTGCCGCAGATTGGAATTCATTATTGATATGGCGTGAGAAAAGAAGAATATGGCAGGGATATTGCGCACTATCCTTAAAATAACGTTCTGCTAATTCTGCAAGCGTCTCATCTGATTCCCCCGTCATTTGCACGATACCTTGCTGGGGTTGGCTTGCGTGCTTTTCCTGTACGGTAAAGGCGAGGTAGCCAGCTCCTAAGAGGGCGCTTGCCTCACCATTTTTAAGTTCTGAAAGTTTAGAAATTTTACTTTCATCCTGCTGTAATGTGACACGCAGGGCACCGTCATTTGTGCAATCACTGGCCATCATAGAGATGGGACCGTCACCTTTGGTCTGAATGGTAAAGCTACCATCAAACTTAAGGGCTGTGGCTAGACCAGCGGTTAAGGCGGCCATTTTCCCAGTTAGGTTTAGGGTAGGTACTGCCATGTGTCGATGGCGGGAAAGGAGTTCGTTGCCTAATTTACCTAAACGGACAAAACGGCCTCGAACAGGGGCGTTCTGGAGATAAAAAGGCAAAATAGCCTTGTCTTCTGTCAGGTTGGGGATTTCTTTAGGACGTCCTGAACCGGATTCTTTAAGATTGATAGAAGGATAAGAAGACATAATGTTGATTTTCGACAATTAATTTACAGTATTATGACGCAAGTTTAGGGCGACTTGGGAGAGTTTTTCAATGGCTATTTTACATTCTGCCTTTGAAACGGTCAGTGGTGGCAATAAACGTAAGACATTATCGCCTGCCGGCACAACAAGAAGATGTTCTTTTAAGCAGGCTTTTACGACCTCTGAAACAGGCGGAATACAGCGAAGTCCTTTGAGGAGGCCAATGCCTTTTTGCTGGGCAAAAATATCGGGAAATTCAGAAATAAGTTTTGCAAGCATTTTTGAGAAATTCTGAGCGATTTCTTGAAGTTTTGGTAGAAAATCCGTGGAAAGAATTTCCTCTAAGACGGTTTTTGCGGCAATGCAGGCAAAGGGATTTCCGGCAAAAGTTGAGCCGTGTGTGCCGGGTGTTAAGCAGTCCCCAAGCTGTTTTTTAACCAATACGGTGCCAATAGGGATGCCGCCACCAAGACCTTTGGCTAGGCTGAGAATATCGGGGGTTACACCGAAATGCTCATAGGCAAAGAGATGACCGCTTCGTCCGATACCTGTTTGCACCTCGTCAAAGCCTAGGAAAATGCCGTTTTCATCGCATAAAAGGCGTAAATCTTGAAGAAATTTCGGATGAGGCATATTGATGCCGCTTTCACCTTGGATCGGTTCGATTAAGATACCGGCAACGTTACCGTCTAAATGTTTTTTCACAGAGTCGATGTCATTAAAAACCGCATGTCGGAAATCGCCTGGCATTGTCCCGAAGCCTTCCTGATATTTTGGGTTTCCAGTGGCGGAAAGCATCGCCAGTGTTCGTCCATGAAACGCATGTGAGAAGGTAATGATTGCTTTGCGCTCTTCGTGGTCTGCCAAAAACTGCGCACGGCGCATGATTTTTACAAGCGCTTCATTGGCTTCCGTTCCCGAATTTGCAAAGAGGATATAATCGGCAAAGGAGTTTTTCGTAAGGATTTCGGCAACGGCCTCACCTTCGGGAATGTGATATAAATTGGAAACGTGCAAGAGTTTCGCCGCTTGTGCCTGAAGGTTTTTTACCAATTTCGGATGAGAGTGTCCAAGGGAAGAAACCGCAATACCTGAGCCAAAATCCAGATATTTTTGGCCGGATTCCTCAAAAAGCCAAACGCCTTTTCCGTAAGTGAAGGCGATGGGGAAACGGTTATAGTTTGGCGTTAAACAAGAAGCGTTAGAAGACATTGGCTCACATCTAAAGATGAAAATATATCGACAGCCTATCTGCTGTTAGAGAAGAAAATACACTATAATGTCTTTGAAATCAGTACCTTAAAGGCAATATCTTTTAGAAAGAAGGGGGGAAAGAGATGTCAAAACAGCCAAAGCGAGTGTTTCTCCCGTCTTTAGATCGGTTTTATTTGAAAGAGGCCGTTCTTCATTATCTTGCACGTTTTTCAACAACCAAACAGAAAACGGCTCAGATGCTCTCACGTAAAATTATGCGATGGGGATTTAAGGCTGAAAAAGCAGGCATGCCTGAAAGTGCAATTTTAGAAATTCAAGAAAGTGCAAAAGCCCATATTCCAGAGATTATCGAGGAAATGGTCAGCGCCGGAGCAATAGATGATCTTGAGTTTGGGCGCTCTAAAGTACGCTATAGCGCAGGTAAGAAATCACGGCGTCTCATCGCAGCGCAACTTGCGGCAAAGGGGCTTAGTTCTGATCTTTTAGAAGATGCGATGATAGAGGAATTAGGAGAGGCAGGCGAGGAAAAATCCCGTATTTTAGAGCTGCAGGCGGCTATTCGTCTGGCAAAGAAACGTAAAATAGGGCCATTTCAAATGCAAAAAACAGAAGAGGCTGATTTTGATGACATGATCTTAATGCAGAAATTCTCAAAAGAAATGGGGGTTTTTGCCCGTGCCGGTTTCAGTGCGGAAATGGCAGGAAAAGTTTTAAAAATGGATCTTGAGAGGGCTTTGGCAGTTCTGGAAAATCAGGGGCTGGAGCAGTTCTGAAATTTAATCTATCATCTTGTATAGTTATATCTATATAATAACATGCAATATTGTCATTTTTTGGGATGAATTTCATTGGTGAAATTATCCCCGGGTAAGAGGTTGATTCTATGGGATCTATGAGCGTCACGCATTGGATTATTTTAGGCGTTATCGTGCTTATTTTGTTCGGCGGCAGCGGCAAAATCAGCAGCATGATGGGGGATTTAGCCAAAGGGTTGAAAACCTTTAAGAAAAGCATGGCTGAGGAAGAAACACCTGAAGAGAAGGCAAAAGCCGCTATTGCCCATAAAGAAGCGCAGGATGCTTCTATGAGTGCGTCTGTGAAAGAGCCTATTGGGCGGCCTAAAGACTGATCGCTATTAAAATCTTTTCTGATTACACCTAGAATAAATTTAAGGGATATATTTTGGGCACTCGTTTTCCTGCCCTTCATCAAGATTGGCGTCATATCCCAGCAACAGCTAAAAATTGTGCTGTTGCGCTGGGCAATTTTGACGGGGTTCATCTCGGGCATCAATATCTACTCACTAAGCTTGCAAGAGCGTGCCCGTCTGCGCCTTTGGCGGTGGTGACTTTTGCCCCGCATCCAAAGGGCGTGTTTCGTCCGCAAGATCCGCCATTTCAGTTGATGAATACGGGGAAGGAGCGTGCAAAATATTTTGCGCCGTTAGGTGTTGAAAATATTTTTGAAATTGCTTTTACACCGGAATTTGCCAATCTTTCTCCTGAGCAATTTGTTGAAGAGGTGCTGATTAAATCTCTTGGCGTTAAGCATGTTGGGTGCGGAACAGATTTCTGTTTCGGCCATCGCCGTCTTGGCAATGTTGATCTGCTCGGAAAGCTTTTAGGGGCGCATGGCATTGGTCTGACAGATATTGAGGCCTTGCATGATTCTGAGGGGCCGATTTCTTCGACACGGGTGCGGCGTGCCCTTCAGGAAGGCTATCCCGAAAAGGCGATGTCGTATCTTGGACGGCCTTGGTCTCTTTCAGGAAAAGTCCTTCATGGGGATAAAAGAGGACGTCTCTTAGGCTTCCCTACGGCGAATGTGGCGCTGGGTCATTATATTGAGCCGGCGAGAGGGGCTTATATTTGCGCCATTAAACTACCTGATGATGGGGGGGATGGGGCTGGAAAAACCTATCACGGGGTTGCCAATATCGGTCGCCGGCCTACAATTAATGATAAGGTGCAAAGTCGCATTGAGGCGCATTTATTTGATTTCTCTGGTGATCTTTACGGACGGGAAATTCAGATTTTTCTCTTAAATCATTTGCGCAATGAGCAGCGTTTTGAAAGTCTTAACGCTTTGACAACGCAAATAAATGCTGATGCGCAAGCCGCAAAAGAATGGTTTCAATTAGGAAAAATGACTGAGATTTCTCTTTTGTGATTTGGAATTTTTCCTCTAAAATATTTTTATCCTTAAATTTTAATTCTTTATTTCTAAGCTGATTTGGAAAACACTGATGTCTCAAAAAGCCAAAAATGATCAAAACGAGATGAGCCCGGCAGAAAAAATTGCAGCTGGCGATTATCGGGGCACGGTTTTTCTTCCTAAAACAGCCTTTCCAATGCGTGGCAATCTGCCAACACGTGAGCCCGAAATGCTTCGGAAATGGGAAGAAGCACGGTTAGATCAGCAGATTAAAGAAGCAGGACAAAAGAAAAAGACGGTTTTTACACTCCATGATGGCCCACCCTATGCTAATGGACGTATCCATATTGGACATGCGCTCAATAAAGTGATGAAAGATGTCATCAATCGGGCGCAGCGTATGTCTGATAAAGAGGTGCGTTACTTACCGGGCTGGGATTGCCACGGTCTGCCAATCGAGTGGAAGGTTGAGGAAGAAAACCGCAAAAACAAGAAAAACGATGTTAAAGAGGACGTTTTGGCTTTCCGTGCGCAATGTCGGGAATATGCAAAACATTGGGTCGGTGTCCAGCAAGAAGATTTCAAACGCATGGGCGTGCAGGCAGAGTGGCAAAACCGCTATGTCACAATGGACTACCGCTATGAAAGTGGCATTGCCCAAGAAATCGGTGAATTTCTTCTTAGTGGACGTCTTTATCGTGGCCTAAAACCTGTCATGTGGAGCCCTGTCGAGCGAACCGCTTTGGCAGAGGCTGAAATTGAATATCACGATATCAAAAGCAGAACTTTATTTGTTGCCTTCCCAATTGCGCAAGATTCAACAGGCGGAAAGCTCAAAGATGCATCTGCCATTATGTGGACGACAACGCCTTGGACAGTGCCGCTTAATCGGGCTTTGGCTTATAATCCGGAACTTGAATATGTCGTGATCGAAGCGCAGAAAGTCGGTGAGGAATCTTTGGTTCCGGTAAAAGGCCGCTTCCTTTTAGCCAAAGAGTTGCTTGAGAGCTTCGCTCAAAAAGCCAAAATCACACAATGGCAGGAACTTTCATCCTTTTTAGGAAAAGAACTCTCCGGAACGACAGTTTTTCATCCAATGGCGGAAAAAATTCTTGGTAAATCTCTACCGGAAAATGAGATCTTTTACGGCAAAGAGCGCCCGCTTCTTGGAGGAGATTTTGTTACAGCGGAAGCTGGGACAGGTGTTGTGCATATGGCGCCAGCACATGGGGAGGATGATTTCCGCCTCTGTACGGCTAATGGGATTGAAGTGACCGAAGACGTCCTCGATAATGGACTTTATGCCGACCATGTTTCAGGTCTTTCTGGAGTCCACGTCTTTAAGGCCGCAGAGCCTGTTTGCGAATATCTTAAAGAGGCCAGAGCGTATAATCTTGGTAAAGCCCCTGCGGGTTTGATAGCAGAAGAGACTATTCTGCATTCTTATCCGCATTCATGGCGTTCTAAAAAACCCATTATTTTCCGTGCTACCCCACAATGGTTTATCGCAATGGGAGAGCATGAAAAACCAGAGGGCGGCACAGCAGGTTCTTTAAAAGAAAAAGCCTTAAATGCTTTAGAAGAGGTAACTTTTTTACCGGCTGCTTCCCGCCGTCGTTTGACTTCCATGCTCGCAGGGCGTCCTGATTGGTGCATTTCACGTCAACGGACTTGGGGTGTGCCGATTGCCATTTTTGTTGAGAAAAAAAGCGGCAAGCTTTTGCGTGATGCCGAAGTGATGAAACGCATTGTCGATGTTTTTGCTCAAGAAGGAGCAGATGCTTGGTATCAACCGGACATGGCAAAAAGATTTTTAGGTGAGAAATATGATCCTGAAAATTATGATCCTGTTTTTGATGTGGTCGATGTCTGGTTTGAAAGCGGCTGTATGCCGGGTCTCGTTCTTCAGGATGAAAAAGGCCAAAAACAACCCGGTATTAATTTCCCGGCCGATTTGATTTTAGAAGGTTCCGATCAGCATCGTGGCTGGTTCCAGTCCACTTTGCTAGAATGTTTGCAATCTTGGGACATTGCACCGGCAAAAACCATTCTAACACAAGGATTTGTGATGGATGGCAAAGGACGGAAAATGTCCAAATCTTTGGGAAATGTGATTTCGCCTATTGAAGTCGCCGATGAAATGGGCGCGGATATTTTGCGTTTTTGGGTGGTGAATGCCGATTCCAGCGAAGATTTGCGGATTAGTAAGGAAATTCTCAAACAGCAGGCGGAAATGTATCGCCGTATCCGCAACAGCTTGCGCTGGATTTTGGGTGGTCTGGATGGTTTTGAAGCAAAAGAAATTGTTTCCTTTGAAAAACTGCCTTCTTTAGAGCGTTATATTCTTCACCGTTTGCGCCAAATTCATCAGAAAATACTTAAAGCCGTTGAGGAAACACATGATTGGCGTGATGTTTTCAATGAGATTTATAATTTCTGTAACCTAGACCTCTCGGCCTTTTATTTTGATATTCGTAAAGATGTTCTTTATTGCGATGGGCAAGATAGCCATGTTCGACAATCCGTTAGAACTTTGCTCGATATTTTGCATAAAGCGTTGACAACATGGCTTGCACCGGCCTTGGTCTTTACCGCAGAAGAAGCTTGGAGCGTTCGTTTTGAGAATAGTGTTCATCTGCAAAATTTCTACGTTCCTGAAAAACAGGGAGAGAAATATCTCTGGGATGATGAAAGCACTGAAGCCAACTGGGATAAAATTCGTGAAATCAGAAGCCTTGTTACGACAGAGCTTGAAAATCTAAGAAGTGCCGGAGAAATTCGTTCCTCTTTAGAAGCTTCTGTGATTTTGAAATTGCCACCAGAAGACCAAGCGCTTCTTTCCCAAGAAGATT
The DNA here is from genome assembly GCA_004843165.1 of Acetobacteraceae bacterium. Taxonomy (NCBI): domain Bacteria; kingdom Pseudomonadati; phylum Pseudomonadota; class Alphaproteobacteria; order Acetobacterales; family Acetobacteraceae; species Acetobacteraceae bacterium. Next base: position 410,013 of record CP039459.1, on the reverse strand, counting down.
GGCAGGATATTTGCATTGTTTCAAAATTAGAAATTGAATCCGCAGATCATGCCTCCGCTACGGCTCAAAAGTCTGAGGGGGAGAAATGTTCCCGTTGTTGGAAAGTTCTTGAAACAGTTGGACAGAATGAAAAATATAAAGATATTTGCCCACGTTGCGCAGATGTCGTTGAAAATTACCTAGAGGAAAATGTCTAATGTCATCTGAAAATCGCTCTCTTTCAGAAAAGTTCCAAGAATATCTCAATGGTTTTTCTTGGCAACAGGCGACATTTTCAAAGTTTGCGGCTTTTGGATTGATCGTTCTTGTTTTTATCATCGATCAATGGAGCAAAGGCCTTATTTTAGAAAAGCTTGGCGGCTTTGTGCATGATAAGCAGATTACGCCTTTCTTTGATTTGGTTCTGGTTCGAAATAAAGCCGTCACTTTTGGCATGTTAGGGGGGGTGACGGATCAGTTCGGTCCGTGGATTTTTATTCTGATCTCGCTCTTTGCTTCTGTCTTTTTAGGACTTTGCCTTTGGCGTGCAAAATCGCCTGTCGTGGCTTTGTGCTGTGGTTTGATTATCGGCGGGGCACTTGGAAATGCGTGGGATCGTTTTGACAGAGGCGGAACCGTTGTGGATTTTTTATATTTTCACATCGGGGAAGTTTCTTGGTATGTTTTTAACTTGGCAGATACAGCGATTGTCGGCGGCGTTATGATTTGGATGATCTATTCTTTTCTAAATGATCGGAAAAAATCCTCGATAGAGGGCTAAGAGGCACGAAATGAAAATTTCTTATCATGCAGTAAATTTAGCCGGCAGTGTTTTTTTTCTGGGAACGGTCTTGGTCTTGTCTGGCTGTTCCAGCGATGAGGCTGCAAGGGCTTTCGGCCTGAAACGCTCTTTGCCTGATGAATATACCGTAACAACGAGAGCGCCGCTTTCGATGCCGCCTTCGGAACGCATGGCTTTGCCGGGCGGTGAAAAAGGCGAGGGGACAGATGTTGATAAAAGCGCCAGCCTTGAGGCAATGGAAACACTTTCGCCGGAAATGGCGATCCATCCCGTCGTCGGGGAGCCAAGTCCTGGACAGACGGAGCTGAGTTCCGCAACACAAAGGGCGGCGGCAACGCCAGATTCAGGCGGACTAGCCGCCTCGGAAGATCCGAGATTCATTAATAGTTTAATGTTCTGGAAAGGCCCTAAAACAGGCAATGTGGTAAATGCAGATGAGGAGAATCATCGCTTGCGCCGCAATGAGGCTTTGGGACGTCCAATGAATGAGGGCCCAACCCCGACAGAAGAGCATTAAGGCGTTTTAAATGCTGCCTGAGCAACAGGATTTAGGGGAAAATCTTTCCGCCTCCACCATTCATCGTCTGCCGGATCATTTGGTTAATCTTATTGCGGCAGGGGAAGTTGTTGAACGTCCTGCAGGCGTGGTGAAAGAATTAGTTGAAAATGCACTGGATGCAGGGGCAACATCCATTGAGATAGAAACCAAAGCAGGCGGTAAAGATCTTATTGAAATTACAGATGACGGCAGAGGCATGTCGCCCGAAGAATTGCCCTTTGCTGTTAAGCGTCATTGTACTTCAAAATTAAAAATTCCGACTTCTTTTTCGGAGGATCTTTTAAATCATTCGCATGAGGCGGATTTTTCAACGATTTTAGAAGATATTCGAACGCTTGGTTTCCGTGGAGAGGCTTTGCCCTCTATTGCCTCAACAGCATGCCTTTCGATTATTTCTCGCCTGCCGGAAGCTTCAGAAGCGTGGATTCAAGAGGTCAAAGGGGGAGAAATTGCCCCTTTAAGACCTGTTGCCGGGGCACAAGGGACAAAAGTTCGGGTAAGCGATTTGTTCTTTGCAACGCCAGCACGGCGTAAATTTTTAAAAAGCACACGGGTCGAAGACAGCCGTATTGAAAATATGGTTCGTCGTTTGGCTTTATGTGCTCCTCATGTCTCTTTCCGCTTAAAACGTGATAACAGAGAGGTTTTTTATTTTCCAGCCCAACCTGCTGGGGATCGGGCAGCGGCGGTTATGGGCGCACCAGCCTCAACTTTTATTCCCTGCCAGTCCCATAGAGGACAGCTTTCGGTAACGGCATGGCTTGGCAGTCCCTCGCAAACACGCTCGACAGGATATAGCCAATTCTTTTTGGTCAATGGCCGAAGTGTGACGGATAAGGTTCTGCAAATGGCCTTACGTGTGGCGTACCGTCCTTTGATTGAACGTGGACGCTTTCCAATTGCTGTCGTGCATTTGCAACTGCCTTATGAAGAGGTGGATGTTAATGTTCATCCGACAAAGAATGAATTGCGTTTTCGGGATGAGGGCAAGGTTCGTGGTTTTTTAATTCATGCCTTAAGTGAGGCTTTATCAGGGGGAGCCGGGGTTACAACGAGCTTTGCCTTTGATAAAAAAGCCCTGCAAAAAGCGGCCTTTCCATTGAACAAAACCAGTGATTTTGCACAGGATAAAAATGCCTTAAATCATAGGCTTATGTCGGCGCTTTCCCCTGAAATGGAAAAGGCAAGTTTTGCACCGGCTTCACAGGCGATGCCAAGCCGATTAAATGAAACACAGGCACTTGCCGTACGGCTTTTGGAAGAGGCCAAAGTTACAGAAATTGATGAAAAGAAATATCCGCTGGGTGAGCCGATTACACAGATTTTTGAAACATATATTTTGGCACGTGCACCGAATGGCGCTCTCATTCTGGTTGACCAGCATGCCGCTCATGAACGACTGACGATTGAAAAATTACGAGACCAATTTTTAGAAGGCGGCATTCGAAGCCAGACGCTTTTAATGCCAGAAATTTTAGAAATTGGGGAAATGCTCGCTAAGACCTTATTGGAAAAATCAGCGGAGCTGGAAAAATTAGGTTTTATCATTGAGGATTTCGGCGCAGGCAGTCTTATGGTTCGGGGAACGCCTTCTTTATTGGGATCAGGCGCTGTTGAATCGCTTTTGCGGGATATGGCGGAAGAGCTCACTTTTTTAGACGATTTCCCAGCGAAAAAAGCCAAAGCCCTTGAGGAAAAAATTGAAGATATTTTGGCAACGATGGCCTGCCACGGCAGTATCCGTGCCGGAAGACGTTTAAACCATGCTGAAATGTCTCAGCTTTTAAGAGATATGGAAACAAATCCCAGAGCCGGGAATTGCCCACATGGTAGACCGACCTGGGTTAGTTTGGGTAAAGAAGATCTTGAAAAGATTTTTGGAAGAACGTGATGATTCAGGGCGGTTATGCACAGTTTTGGCTGTGATGCTCAGCGCATTATCATAAGGTAAATCGCCTCCGCCTTTTGCTAAAACAGCACCTCTTTCCTCTTAATGAAGGTTCTAAAGATGCGAGGAGAAGTTTTACCCTTTTTTTATACTTTGCAAAAAGCCCCCTGATTTCTGGGATAGATATAAACGAGATTTAAAAAGGGTTAAAAGATATTTTTTAGGCTTTTATCGCAGATTTCTGTAGGGTAAAGTCTCTTTTCTTCTCGTTCACTGCCGCACAGGCAGCTTAGAAATCTCTTAGTTTAAGCATTCCGTTTAATACGGTGTTCACTGCCGCACAGGCAGCTTAGAAGTCAATATCACATCACGACAATAGAAGTTTTTCTTTTTGCTCTAGCGTTCTCTCTTTAGGAAGTCGTTTAGAAGAGTATTTAAAGAAAGTTTTCTTCAAACGTTTACGGCATTTCTGAACATTATCTTTTTAAACATCAATGCCATAGAGGGAGCCTAATGCCCTAATCTTCCCATAATTCATGGAAATGGTGGATAGGACCACAGCCTGTGCCGACATTAAGTCTCTCTGATTTCCGAATGGCGGTATGTAGCCAAATTTTCGCTTTCTGAACCGCTTCTGGAAGTTGTAATCCTTGTCCTAAAAAGCTTGCAATGGCTGCAGATAGAGAACAGCCTGTTCCATGCGTATTTTTTGTTTGGCATCTTTTCGCCGGAAGGGGGAGGGTTTGAGAAGGCGTTATGAGAAAATCTGTGCTGTCTGCATTTTGTAAATATCCACCTTTTATCAAAACTGCTTTTGCACCAAGTTTTAAGATTTCTTTCCCTTGTGCTTCAATCTCTGCATGAGAGGTCGCCTGGGAAGTTTGTAAGAGATAGCCTGTTTCTGGAAGGTTGGGGGTTATAAGGGTCGCAAGGGGTAAAAGTTTTTCACGTAGTGCTATAAGGGTTTTATTATCTAAAATGCGATGTCCACCTTTGCAAACCATCACAGGGTCAAGCACAATCGGAATATCAAGATTTTTTATTTCGTTATAAACCGTTTCGATAATTTCAACCGTGCCTAACATGCCGATTTTTATGGCATCAATGTGAATATCTTCTTTTAAAATTTTAATTTGTTTGGAAATAAAATCAGCAGGAATAGGGAAACTGTCTTGAACGCCTTGTGTATTTGTAGCTGTTAGGCAGGTAATAACGGCCAGAGCATAGGCTTTCGTGGCGGAAATGGATTTAATATCTGCTTGAATACCGGCGCCACCAGAGGGATCTGAACCGGCAATGCTTAAAATATTGGCAATCATATCTGATGCCTCCTTAAGAAGAGATAAGTCTATAAAGGCTGAAACGGGATAGGTTTTGAATCTTCACTCAGATAGAGAGGATGGTAGGGGCGATTTTTTGTACTGATTTTCAGGGCGTAAAGCGCAATACCTTCTTTGGCGAGGGCTTGGGCAATTTTTGTGCCTTGTGCCTGTAGTTGCTTTGCCTGCGGCGTACCATAGGCAAGGATGACTTTATCGCTTTCTTTTGCCATGCAGATTAGATATTGCAGATTTTCCGGCCCAACAGGATCGCTGACTTCCAATAATCTTTTTTGATCTGTGGCGCGATAGGCAAAACTATTGCCGACATTCATACTGCCATAGCCCCATTTGCGGGAGAGGCGCTGACATTTTGCCACCGTACGGTCATCCTCTGTTTCTGTTGCTACAGAGGGATTCATCATAATCCATAAAATGCGTGGTTTTTCCGTGTCCCAAATGCGGGTCAGCGTATAACGGTAGCAATTTCCTTCACCAGAATAGATGGCGGTGCTTGTAATGTCTTTATTTAAGAAAAGTCCTTGGCTTTTCCCGGCTGAATGTCGTGATGTCTGTGTCATTTCTTTTCCGGTGCAACCACAAAACAAGGGTGAGGTTTAACACGACGGCAGGCAAGTTCTGCCCGTCCTCGGTTTAGACCCGTCACCCGTCCCCGATAGAGCGCTTTGCCTGCCGTATGGACAGGGGTGATACTGATTGTGCCGTCTGAAAGAGACCATCCGGCCTGAATTTTTAATTTTTTAACAGCGACTGTCGCAGAAACAATGGACGGATAAGCGCCAAGTTGGACACTCCAGCTGGTTTTAGCATTGGTGCTGTTACGCATTTTATCAATTTCACGATCCAAAGCTGAATTCGTTTTAGAAGAGGTCACAGAGGATTTCGTTGTGCTATGCGGTGTTGTCGTATGTTGTGCCGCAACATGGCGGGGCGGCACGAGTGCGCTTTCAGGCAAAGGACGTTCCGGCGGTTGGCGAGGCGGTACCAAGGCACTTTCGGGAAGGGCTGGCTCTGGTGCCGGTAATGGCGGCTCTAATTCTCTCTGTCCTGTGGTAAGCGGCGGAACATTATTCGGAATTTTTGAGGTTGTTTTGGCATCAACGGCACTATCTGTCGTGTAGGTTGTATAGGCAATCGTATCAATGACTTTTGCATTTGGCGGCATTTTATTGAGTAGTTTAGTCGCTAATCTTCTGGTCGCAATATCGTTGGAATAGCGAGAGACCATGAGGTCAGCACGAGAACGGAAACGTGGCCATGTTCCAGCAATCAAGGGGCCGACAGAGGCCACATAGTTACGGGTTTCTTTTGGGAGACGGGCATTACGTTTGAGGTAGCGATCCAGATTTCCCGGCCCGTTATTATAGGCCGCCAAAAATCCCGGTGAGCCGTAAATATCATACATTTGCCGGATATAGGCTGTGCCGGCCATAATATTGTCATGGGGATCATATGGATCAGGGCCAAGATTATATTGCCGCCGGAGCATATCGTAGGAGGGAGCCATTAACTGCATTAGTCCCATAGCGCCAGGGCCGGAGGTAATTAATTTACCGTTTTTATCGTAAAGATGTCCGCCGGATTCTTGTAAAATAACGCCTTTGATCCATTCTTGCGGCACATCGAAACGTTCAGAGGCTTCTGCAATATAAGGCCCCCACGGATCATCTTTCGGCCCCGGTGGCGCATAGTGGTTATGCGAGGATCTGGAGCGGTAATGCGCCTCTTGTTGTGCCGCTGGAAGATTGAGATATTCATCGCCTTCTAACGTTGGAGAGGAGGGATCTCCTGAGCAGGCGGAAAGAATCACTGGAATGATTCCTGAGAGAAAAAGAAAAGAGAAATTTTTCAAATTCTTAGAAAAGATCATCATTGAAAATTCATAGGACACAAAAGAAAGCCAAGATAGGGAATTGCAGTCTATCTTAGCAGGATATTTATTGGGAAGCTTGGAATTTTTTATTCTCAATAAATTTTAGAGGTTTTTTAAAAGATTTTTGTTATACTTAAAGCACTTAATTTATGAAAGGAATATCGTTATGGCTTATGGGCTATTAGATGCTGCTCGTGTTGCAAAAGCGGCTGAACTCTCTTTACAAACACTGAATGCGGAAAAAGATCCAACAGAGGCGCAACAGCGTAAGGCTTTGTATGTTGAGCGTATTGGCGCACTTGCTAAGGCTGCTGCGGAAACCGATAGAGAAAAAGGGATCGGTGAGGTGACCTTAACGGCAGAAGAGTTCTGGATGCTTTCAAAAAACTGGTAATTTAAAGAAGCGTTAAAGAAAAAGGAAAGCTTTTAAAAGAGCTTTCCTTTTTTTATTGGGATCAATTTAGCTGCATTTCAATGGCGGACGATGTGTTTCCAGCCATTTGCCTAATGGTTTAGCTAACGCAGGGCCAACCACAAGCACCGCAATCATACGGGCGGTTTGCAGGGCAAGAATAATCGGTAAATTCACAGGTGTCCCTGCACTGATAATAATAATCGTGTCCAATCCTCCCGGTGAGGTCGCCAAATAAGCAGAAAGCAGATCAATATGTGCCCATTTTGCTAAGGGGAAGGATAGAAGTGCACAGGCACCGACAACAATCGTGGAGGAGAGTGCAACAGCAGGCAGAATTTTGATGACATGCTTTAGGACAGGTTTGGTAAAGCGCATGCCAATAGACCAGCCAATGATGGCATAAGCAGGCACACGCAACCAGTAGGGAGCGTTAATGTCAAAAAGACCCATTGTTTTTAAAAAGGTTCCGATACAGAGAACGCTCAGGAGAGAAACAGCAGGAACTCTTGCAAAAAAGGCTAAAGCAGTCCCGATGGCGATGAGGATGAGGCTAGCCCAAAGATCATAATGTAGCTGCTGCGAGAGCTTAAAAAGACCAGAAAGCGAAAGCGAAACATTCGGAAGTGTGAAATAGGTCACCAAAGAGGTTGCAAAGGCGACCAAAGCAACCCTGAAATAAAGCATGAAGGCGGCAACTTTAGGGTCAGCCCCAAAATCACCACAGATTGCCACCATTGTTGAAGCACCGCCGGGGGAAGACCCCCATAAGGCCGTAGTGCCGGGGACAACACCTTTCCATGTGAGGGTAGCCCCCATCAAAAGACTGACAATAATTACCGAAAAGGTAAAGAAAATGACAATCCACCAATGTTGGAGGATGTTTGCCATCGCATGAGGGGAGAGTGTGCCAACGACCAAAGCGCCGAGAATAGCCTGAGCAAAATTAAAGAAAGGCCGTTTGATTTTGAGGTTTCGGCCACTCACCGCACAGATAACAGCAGCAATCATAGGGCCGAGCATGAGGCCAGCGCCAAGATGAACAGTAAAAAAAGCAAGCGTCAGAAGAAGGGAGATAATGACAAGTGCGACCCAACTCCCAAAAAGGGAGTGGGGTTTTTCCTGTAAAGTCGGGCTACTCGGAGAAGGTTGCAAAACAGACACCTGAAAAGAGAGGAATCAGGCGCTGGCTCCGCCTGGAGGAGGGGGAGGATTTTTATTTTTACGGAAACGGTCGAGCTGCACAATCTCTGCTGTTTCTGTTGGAGCGGATGGAGAGTCCTGTTGTTCTTCGTCCGTATCCTCTTCCGGGAAAGGAGAACCGATAGGCACAGAGAATTGCAACTCTAACGGTACGGCTGGGTCAGAAAAAACGGCAATGGCCTTGAAAGGCACTGTGAGACGTGTTGGTTGTCCATTGAAAGAAAGCAGAACAGAAAAATGCTCTTTTCCAGCTTCACGGGAGATTTTTAGCTCACCAAACTGGCGCTGCAGGACAATGGTAATGTTTTCAGGATAACGGGCACGGAGCCAATCCGGCAAAATAGCCCCCGGATAATCCGTACGGTATGAAATGAAAAAATGATGTTCCCCCGGCAAGCCTTCCTCGGCAACATATTCCAAGGCTTTAACCATGACTTCCCGCTGGGCTTCTTCTAGCCATTTCGGGTAAGGAAGAAGACTCTGATTTAACAATTGTCCAAAGTCAACGGGGATGCCGTCATCGCCACCATTGTGATCATTTCCGCTCATAATAAATAAGATGCTTTTCACGATTTTAGAAAATTAAAAAAATCAGGCAGAAGATTTGCCTAAATAACTTAGAATTGCTTTTGATTATATCTTTATTCCCTTTAAGGGTAAAAGGGAAAGATAAAAGTTATTTTCTAGGAAAAGGGAGATTGGTTGGAATCTTCCGTTAAAGGCTAAGGATTTATGGGCTTTTTAGGTAAGAAATACGGGCATATCCTCATCATTGGCGATGTGATGTTGGATCAATATGTCTTAGGTCACGTTGATCGCATCTCTCCTGAGGCGCCTGTTCCGGTTGTCTTGGAAAAAAATCTTTTTGCTGTTCCGGGAGGTGCTGCCAATGTTGCTGCCAATGTTGCCGCTCTGGGCGCTTGCGTGAGGCTCATTGGGATTACGGGAAAAGATTCTGAAGGGCAAAAACTTAAAAATCTTTTAAAGGCGCTGTCTTTTCCTGAAAATAAATTACCTGAGGCCGCTTTGACAGAGGGAGCGGGGCAGGTCGATATCTCTGCGCTTCTGACATATGAGGGGCGTCCGACAACGGTGAAAACCCGTCTGGTCAGCGGTAATCAGCAAATTGCCCGTTTAGACAGGGAAGAGACTGGCGCTTTCCCAGATTTTATGTGCAAGAAAATCATTCAAGCTGTTAAAGAAGCGCTTGTCTGGGCGGATATCATTGTTTTTTCCGATTACAAAAAAGGGCTTTTGGAAGGTGGCGTTTTCCAAGAAATTGTCGTTTGGGCCGAGAACAGCGGTAAAAAGATACTGGTTGATCCGAAACAGGCAGATCTTTCTTTTTACAAAGGTGCTTCTTTATTAACGCCCAATAAGGCAGAGCTTTTAAAAGCAACGCATTTGCCTTTGGAGACAGAGTCTGAAATTGAGACAGCTTTAGAAGAAGCAGCGCAACAATCTGGTGCGGAAATTTTACTTACACGTTCTGCAGACGGTATGTCTTTTAGGCAACGAAATGGAAAAGTTTCTCATTTTTCAGCACACCGTGTGGAGGTGGCGGATGTTTCAGGCGCAGGAGATACCGTTTTAGCAACACTTGCGGTGATGTTGGCGAGGGAGTTTCGCATGACGGATGCCATTCAAATGGCAATAACAGCAGCTTCATTGGCTGTTACACGTCATGGAACCGTGCAAATTACCCTTGATTCTCTGCGTGAAAAAAGACAATCTTTAAGTAAGGAAAAAGAAGTGTCTGTGCCTTTTGCGCCGATTTTTAAAGATGCAGTGGAGGCGAGGCTTTTTTGTCATTCTTTGCGTGAAAAAACGTTGCATGAAAAAAAGAAGCGCTTGATTTTTACCAATGGATGCTTTGATATTCTTCATTTGGGCCATTTAAATCTTTTGCAAAAGGCTGCGGCGCTTGGCGATTATTTAATTGTTGGCTTAAACACCGATTGTTCTGTCAAAAAATTAAAGGGAGATAAACGTCCTCTCCAGTCAGAAGCGATCCGTGCGGCAACTCTTGCCGCTTTGAAGTGGGTTGATATGGTTATTTTATTTGAGGAGGAGACGCCAGCAAAGCTTCTTAAGGAAATTCAGCCGGATGTTATTGTTAAAGGGGGCGATTACCGTCCCGAAGAGGTTGTCGGAGGTCATGCAGCAGAAGTTTTTATTTTTCCGATAGAGGAAGGATATTCGACAACTTTATTTTATGAGAATTTATTAGAAAAACACAAAGTACCCTAGAGGCATTATAAGGAAATTACGATGGATCATCTGCAAGATAAATGGCTTCATTGGATATGTTTAGAGGCAGCGCCTTTATGGGCGTCTGCCGGGTTTAACAGCTCTCTAGGGCTATTTCATGAGCGCTTAACCTTTTCAGGGGAGGCATGTGATCCGCCGGCTTTGCGCTTGATGAGTCAGGCACGACAGGTCGCTTCTTTTGCAACCTTGGCACGTTTTAAAGAGGGGCAGAAAGCATGGGGAAATTTAGCCCTTTCTGTCATGGCGCGCCTTGAGAAACTTTATCACCAACGAGATGGCGGTAAAGGATGGATTTTTTCACTGGATCAAAAGGCGGAAATTTCAGATCGTAAACGGGATCTTTATGGCCATGCTTTTGTTTTATTCGCCTATGCGTCTTTAGGAAAGCTTTTAGAACAGCAAGATAAGGCGGAATTTAGTGCCTTAAAGCAGAAATCTCTTGTGATGGGGCAGGAAATTTTTACGCTTTTTGGCGTAGAAGATGAAAAAGGACATTTCCAAGAATTCCAAGCATGGCGTGAAGTACTTCCTTTCAGGGGAGAACATGCGCAAAATCCTTGGATGCATTTACTGGAATCTTGTTTAAGCCTTTTCGAAGTTTTCGGTGATAAAATTTGGAAAGAGAGAGCAAAGGTTATTTTGAAGCTTTTGCGGGTGCATCTTTTGACGCCGGAAGGCATTTTACCAGAAAAATTTAATGAGACTTGGCGGAGCTGGAAAAAGATCGGTAAAAATCCGATTGAGCCGGGGCATTTAATCGAATGGCGATGGCTCTTGGGAGAGGCGCGGCGGCTTTTGGATTTAGAACATTCAGAAGAGATTCATTTGATTGAAATTGCAGAGGGTTTTAGCGCTTTTGCAGAAAAATATGGACGCAGCTCACAGAAGGAAAGTTTTTTGGTTAATGCCGTTTTAGAAAATGGCAGAGTAGCAGATCCTGCAATGCGTCTTTGGCCGCAAACCGAATATCTTCGTCTCTTGGCATCACCGCATGTGCATTTAGCGCCGGAAAAGGTGCAACAAGAACTTATTGCACAAAGCGAGATGTTTTTTACCCATTTCATCCCTTCTTCTTTGAAGGGCGGATGGATTGACCGCCTCACGAAAGAGGGCAGGCAAGCAAGTTCAGAGATGCCGGCAACATCTTTTTATCATATTTTAAGCGCTGTTCTGGCAATCAGCGCCCGAAAGTAAATGAATTTTTAGAGAAAAAGTGGGAAGGCTTCTGTTGCCCGGTGCCCTCCCAAACCGCGCTTATCTCTGCGTATTAGGCAGCGACAGCGAGCACCTCATGGTTATCATTGGCACTTATAGAGTTTTAGTCCGGTAACGGTGGTACCATGCCGAGCAAAAAGAATATCTTTATTACGCACGTCGATCCTGTTTCGTCCCCATAAAATCACCTTGATAACAAAGGTATAAAGAAATGGTGGAGACGCCGGGCACTGCCCCCGGGTCCGTAACGTCTATTTCATAAGCCGTTTATTGCCATAGCTGACGAATCAGCATCAACAAGATGGACATTTTATCTGTGCTTTTCAAGGGGAAAAATCATTTTTTACCTAAATTTTTTCGGGATAGTTTGCGAAGGTTTTTAAAAAACGCTATTTCCGTAAGAGTAATTTTTATCTTTAGGGGATGGCGTGTTATGGGGCTGACATCGGAACAACAGCAAGAAGTCGCAGAGCTGAGGCAGGAAAAAAGACAAACGTTCAGAGCGGTTTCTGAGGGACTTGAGAAAATTCTATTTGAGCCTTTTAAAATGCTCGATCATGGTTTTTTGCGGGTTGTCGATTATATGGGGGATGATTCCGCTATCGTGCAGGCTGCACGTGTCTCTTATGGGCGTGGTACGAAAAAAAGCCTTCAGGATAAGGGGCTTATTCGTTACTTGATGCGCCACCGCCACACGACCCCTTTTGAAATGTGCGAAATTAAATTTCACGTTAAAATGCCTATTTTTGTTGCCCGTCAGTGGCTACGTCACCGTATGGCCAGTGTGAATGAATATTCTGCACGTTATTCCGTGTTAGATAATGAATTTTATTTGCCTGCTCCTGATCGGATGGGTGCGCAAAGCGACACAAACCATCAGGGAACAGGGGATATGCTCAGTCCGGAAAAAGCGGAACAGGTTTTAGAGCTTCTCCGTTCAGATGCCGAGAGATGCTATCGTAATTATGAGGCAATGATGGGAAAAGAAGGGGAAGAGGGGCTTGCCCGTGAATTGGCACGCATTAATTTAACAGTTGGCACATATACGCAATTTTATTGGAAAATTGACCTTCATAATTTGCTTCATTTTGTTTCATTGCGTGCTGATCCACATGCGCAGCATGAAATTCAGGTCTATGCCCTGAAAATCCTTGAAATTTTAGATCTCTGGGTACCTTTTGCCGCTGACGCTTTCAGGGAGTACCGTCTTGGAGCAAGAACGCTTTCTGCTTCTATGGTTGAGGCTGTTAAACGCATGATTGCCGGTGAAAAAGTCAGTGTCGAAGAGACAAAGATGAGCAAGCGTGAATGGGCAGAAATGTGTGAGGCCTTGGACTTAAAGGGGTAAAATTTTGAAAGACGGCTTAAAGGACGACTTACCCCCGGAATATGCCTTCATTGAGGATGAGGAAAAAAGAATTGGGCAATATACCGCTAAAATGTTTCGGATTTGGGGCATTGCAGCGGTTATTCTCATAGCTATTTCTGTGGGGATAGAAATTTTTTGGCCATTGCCAAAGTAAAAAATTTCAGAGAGATTCCTAGGTTTTCGGTATCTCTCTTCTTATATCTTAAAGATTAGCGCAATTATAAAGTTAAAAGGAATGAGACATGAGCGACCAGCAGGAAACAATGATACCTGTCCTTATTGATGTGCAGGACACCCCTAATCCGCAGGTACGGAAATTTGCATTAGGATTTCCTGTTACCGGTGCCGGAGAGCCGATTGAACTTTCTAACTTTGCGCAAGCACGTGAGGTCTCAGATCTTGCTGCGGATTTATTTGACTTCCCAGAAACAGAAAATGTTTTCTTAGGAAAAGATTTTATTTCCGTCATGGTGCGTTCGGGGACTTCATGGGAAGGATTTTCCCCTGTTGTTTTAAGTACGATTAGCCATTATCTTTCCCAAAAAAAGCCCCTCATTAAGACAGAGGCTTTGGCAAAAATTTCAACAGATGAGGCTGAGATTCGCCCAGAAGATCAAGAAATCGTTACAAAAATCAAAGAAATTATTGAGCATCGTGTCCGTCCGGCTGTTGCTCGGGATGGTGGAGATATTCTTTTCCGTTCTTATCAGGATGGGATTGTTTATCTCGTTCTTAAGGGGGCCTGCGCCGGCTGTCCTTCAGCACAAGCCACTTTAAAGGATGGTGTTGAAAGACTGCTTCAGCATTTTATTCCGGAAGTGAAAGAAGTGCGTCAGGCCGTATAAATATTTTTATTTTAGCCTATGAAAGAAAGAGACAAAATGCCCCTTGAGCATTCAGATACTGATCAGGAAATGAAAAACCTTGAGGGGCAGGCACTTTTGACAATGTGCCGGACGCCCAAACATTTTTTAGAAAAAGAAGTTGATCCTCAAATGTTAGAAGCGCTCTATGATCTTCTAAAATGGGGGCCGACATCTGGAAATAGTGCGCCGGCACGCTTTCTTTTTATAACCAATGAAAAAGACAAAGAGGCACTTTTGGCTTCGCTTTCACCGGGGAATATTGAAGCGCTTCGCTCTGCACCGGTAATTGCCGCTATTTGTTATGATCCTTTATTTTTTAACAAATTGCCTAAAATTGGGAGCGAACCGGCATTAAGAGAATGGTTTTCCGCTGATGTCGCTTTGAGCGAAGAGACAGCCTTTCGAAATTCTACTTTGCAGGGTGCCTATTTTATCTTTGCCGCAAGAGCTTTAGGGCTGGATGTTTTGCCAATCTCAGGCTTTGACGGCCCAATGGTTGAAGAGCTTTTTTTAAGAAAACAAGGCTGGCGTGTTAATTTCCTTGCCGGGTTAGGTTACGGCGAGCCACAAAATTTACCGAATGGATCGCCTGCGCCACGTTTGCCCCGCCTGCCATTTGAAGAGGCTTGCGAAGTCAGATGATTTCTCTGGTGTTAAATGGCGCCTGTGTTGGGGTTGAAAAAGGCAATCTTGTTGCGGCTGTAAAATCAGAAGAGAGACTTTTAGCGCAAGAATTTATTGAAGGGCGTACGGGCTCTAATCTTTTTCCCGAAGTGACCTCCCGTATTCTTGAGAAAATTCTCCCACAGAAACCCGATCAGATTGCAGCTGTTCGGGGGCCGGGTTCTTTTACAGGATTGCGTTCCAGTTTGGCCTTGGCAAAGGGACTTTCCATGGGCTGGCAATGTCCTTTAAAGGGGGTGTCTTTAGGGAATGCTTTGCGCCAAACAGTCTCGCAGACAGAGGCTGTGGTGATTTCACTTGCCAGAAGAGGATATGTCTTTGTTGATTTTCCTCATGCGGAAATTCGATCTCTCCCGATTGAGGAGGCGTTGAGCTTATTTTCTTCAGATATTAAAATGCTTGCCGGAGATGCTTTGGCAGGAAGTCAAAAAATTCCGGAATTATTGGAAAAAGCTTTAAATTTAGGGATTGAAATTGCGCAAGAGGCTTATCCTTCTGCGGTTGGAATTGTAAAAGCCGCCGCAGACTTGCCAGATACGGCACTGGACTGGCTGCCCCTTTATATTGATCCGCCAAAAATCAGCCGCCCAAAGGTTGGTATGCGTCCACCACCTTTTGAGGATGAATGATTCTGAAAAGCGAAGTGGAAAAAGAGAAGCGCATCATGCGTCCTATCTGTATGGCGCATGTTCCCTTATTGGCTTTGATTGACGAAAAATGCTTTGCCTCAGATCTCTGTTGGTCGGCGGATCTCTTTCGATCTGTTTTGGAAACAGGGGGGTGGGGAGAGTTTTTAATGTTGGCAGAAATGCCCATCGGCTTTTATCTCTGCCGAAGTGTTGCCGGTGAAACAGAAATCCTCACTTTAGGGATTTTGCCGGAATTCCAAGGGAAGGGCTTAGGAAAATATCTCATGGAATCTCTCTTTAAAGGGGCAAAATCCTATAAGGCAGAAGAGATTTTTTTAGAGGTTGAGGAAAGTAATTTTGCTGCACGGCGACTTTATCAAAATTCAGGATTTAAAATATTAGGACGGCGGGCAGATTATTACGGTAAAGGAAGGGATGCTTTTGTGATGGGATTTAGGCCCGTTTGGCCGGAATAAGGATTTTCCACTCATCTGTTTTTGTGTCATGTGAAAGGGTTTCTGGGGCAGGGTAATGCAACATTGCAAGAAGCGTTTTGGCATTAGAAAGGGCTGTTTCACCACAGCCGAGCATTTCGAGCGTCTGACCCGGCACCAAATGGTCAAGCTTCATTCTTAAATGAACACTTGGCATAGGACAGCGCAGTTTTCTGGCATCTAAAAAAGCGGTAGGGATATTTTTTGGCGTATGATGGGGCATGAAAGACAACATTTAAAAGAAAAACGAATAGTAATCTGGTTTAACTCTGTTCCTTGATGTTTTATAACTTTATAATCGTGAAAATGTAAGAAAAATGGGGGAATCTTTTTTAAAACAATGCGTAGTCAGATAGATCATAGTCAGAATACGCAATATTCTGAAGAATCTCAGCTTGAACGTCTTTGCCGTGATGCCGGTTTAAAGATGACGGGGCAGCGACAGGTCATTACCCGTATTTTATCTGAGGCTACAGGTCATCCAGATGCTGCTGAAGTTCATCAGCTTGCCATTAAAGAAAATCCTAAAATTTCTTTAACAACGGTTTATCGCACGGTGAAACTTTTGGAGGATCACGGTATTTTGGAGCGTTTGGATTTAGGCGGCGATCGTGCACGTTATGAACCGGCGCACCATGGGGTGCATTACCATTTGCTTAACAGTGAAAATGAAGAAGTTGTTGAATTTGATAATGATGAATTAACAGCACTTTTACATCGGATCGTTGAAAAAATGGGTTTTAAACTTTTGTCCCATAAGGTTGAGTTGATCGGTACGTCTCTTCCTAAAAAAGAAGATTAAATTTCGCTTTAATCTTTTTAAGTATATCCCCTTAAAATCTGTTCGTTTTTAGATCAAAAGAATAGGCAGTGAGATAAAAAGTAAGAAAGCGGTAGAAATGTTGGACGCAGATGCAAAAATTGGTGGCTTTTCCGAGGGGAAGGCCGCCTCAAACCATGTTCGGAATTTAGCTGAAATCTTAGCAAAAGAACATTCTGAAACGGGAGGAATACCCGAATTGCATGGGGGAGGTCTGGCCGTCCGCCTTGCAAAAAACGAAGCTGAGATTGAAGCGGCACAAGCAACACGTTACAAAGTTTTTGTCGAAGAGCTAGGGGTTTCCTGCACCGAAGAAGAGCGCCGTCTCAAACGTGATATGGATAAGTTTGACGCACGGGCAGATCATTTGCTTGCCATTGACACTTCTATTGAGAACGGTCCGAAAGGCATTGTCGGCACTTACCGTTTATTGCGCTCGGATATGATTAAGCCAGGAGAAAATTTTTACAGTGCAGGGGAATTTGATATTTCTCAGCTCTTAAAGTTTGAGGGTGTTCTTTTAGAAGTTGGACGCTCCTGCGTTTTGAAAGATTATCGCCGTCAGGTGGCAATGCAGTTGATGTGGCGGGGGCTAACAAATTATCTTTTTCTACACAAGATTGATGTGATTTTTGGCTGTGCCAGTCTTGCTGGGGCGAACCCTGAAAAACATGCAAAAGTTCTTTCTTATCTTTACCATAATCATCTTGCGCCACCTGCCTTGCGGGTAAAAGCCTTGCCGGAGCGTTATGTTGATATGCAAAAGATTCCCCTTGATTCGCTTAATCGTCGGGAATGTCTTTCAGAACTGCCAGCGCTTTTAAAAGGTTATTTGCGTTTAGGCGGCTTTGTTGGGGATGGTGCTGTTGTTGATGAAGATTTTAAATGCACAGATGTGGCGGTTTTGGTGAAAACAGAATTGATGACAGATAAATATTATCGTCATTATGAACGCCAGCTTCGAAATGCGCTCGGTGATATTTCCTAAAAGACTCTTAGAGAGACGTTGTAGCATATGGCAGATAAGGCTTTTTTAAAGCGTGCTGAAAAGTCTTGGTGGGGGTTTTTAGCCGCCGGTGCATTGGGAGCGCTTTCCTTGCCGCCTTGGTATGGTTTGATTTTTCTGCCATTCAGTCTCTTCTTTTTATGGCATGGTGCCGTCCATGCCCCGAATTGGAAAAAGACCCTATGGTGGGGATTCCTTTATGGGATGGGATGGCATGTTACGGATCTTTATTGGTTAACGGATGCGATCCTGACAAGAGTAGAGGATTTTTGGTGGGCTGTTCCTATTGCGGCGCCAGGTGTCTCTTTGTTAATTGCGCCTTTGATGGCTTTGCCGGCCCTTGCAGCACGTCTTCCTTTTTCTAAAAAAATTCACATTGCAGAAGAAAATGTTCCGAAATTTAAGCAAAAGGCCGCAATTGCAAGTCTTCTGCTCTTTGCAGGCATGTGGCCTTTATCGGATTTAATCCGAACGTATATTTTTACGGGTTTTCCTTGGAATCCCCCCGGATCAGCTCTGGCTTTCCCAGGACTTATCGGCAATATTTGCCTCCAACCCGCAAGTTGGATTGGTGTGGATGGACTGACATTCTTTCTGGTTCTATTTTGTGTTGCGCCTTTTTTGGGGCGGAAATCACTGCTTTGGACATTGGTTGGCGTGCTCCTTTATCTTTCTTTCGGGAGCGTGCGCTATTATTTTCCGCCAAAAGAAGCCAATATTCAAAATCCAAATGTTTTAATGGTGCAAAATTCCGTTGCGGAAACGGAAATTTTTACCCACCGATCTGGTCTGGAGCGTTTTAAGACTTATTTAGATCTGACACGTGGGGGCGTTGCAAAAGCTTTAAATACGCAAGAAATCATGCCTAAGCCTTTAGTGGTTGCATGGCCGGAATCTGCTTTTCCTTTTTTATTGGATGAAACGGAACAAGCGCAAGAAATGATGGCACAGGCTGCGCAAGGTCATTGGATTATTTCAGGTTCTTTGCGAGAGGATTCTGCGGGACGTATCTATAATACCGCACAGGCTATTTCTCCGGAGGGCGAAGATAAATTTATCTATGCGAAAAGCCGTTTGGTGCCGTTTGGTGAGTATCAGCCCGGTATTATTCCCTTTAATGTTTTGCCTGACCAGCTTACGCCGGGAAACGGCGTAACGACATGGAGCGCAAAAGACTTAGGTTCTGTAAGTCCTTTGGTTTGTTATGAAATGATTTTTCCGGGGCGTGTCGCTTCTTTAAAAAATCGTCCGGGCTGGATTTTAACAATTTCAAATGACGCTTGGTATAGCAATAGTGCCGGCCCTTGGCAGCATATGACGGCAGGAAGATTGCGAAGTGTTGAAGAAGGTTTACCGCTTGTTTTTGTGAATAATTTTGGGCCTTCCGTTGCATATTCACCGCAAGGTAAAGAAATTTCCAAGATTGGATGGGGAGAAATTACCTCTCAATTAGCACCGCTTCCAGCCCCTTTTGAACCGACCTTTTTTGCAAAATTTGGACGTTTAATAGCCGTTTTAATGTCTATTTTTTCTTGTTTGGTTGGGATTGGGCTTTGTTTTTACAAGCGCGGCTCCTCTGTATGATTTCTCTAAGTTTTTCATCCTCGTAATGGTTTTTAATCCATTCCAGAAATGGGATATTTTTTACCTCTCCTGTCGTTTGGTAAAGCTCTAAAAACTGGTCAAGAACCCCTGTTCGGCTATGACGAAAATGTAAAAAACGCCAATGAAGCTGTTTTTTGGCCTCGGAAACTTTTTTGCCTTCAAAAAGCAGAATAAGCGCACTGGCGATGCCGGCACGATCGGCACCTGATTTGCAATGGATGAGCATGGGTTTTGGGAGTGTTTCCCAAAGCGTATAAAATCGTAGAATACGGTCTTTTTGAGGGAAATTGCGACTTTCAAAAGCCATATCTTCGTAAGGCAATTCTAAGTGGAGGCAGGTTTTCCGTCCTAAAAGATCAGAGCCGCATGTTGGACGGTTTCCACGTAAATTAATGGCAGATTTCAAACCGAGCTTTTTAGTGAGTTTTTTGAAACGATAAGGGGTTGGATGATTGGCACGCCAAATTTGATGTGGCACCACGGGAGAGAGATTGGTCCAAAAGATTCTTAAAATCGCATGGTCTTTAAAAAGGGAATTACACCAGATTTTGAAGGCTTTAACTGGAAAGAAAGTGGATTTTTGAGACACATTTTTACTCTAAAGGCGAAGACTGCTAAAAATTAAAAGATCGCAATGCAAAAGCGATGGCTGTTATTGGAAGATAGAATGTGTAGCGAAAATTCAAAAGAGAAAGATAAGGCATCTTTTCGACTAAATTATGCTTATGGCAAAATATTTCTAGGACTTTTGTTGCTTGGAACAACCACAGCGTGTTTGGACGATTATGTCAAAGATATGCGTCTTGAAAATCCGTTAGGAGGTCCAAAGGCAGATATGGTGGTGGCGTATGGCAGTCATGAGCTCTTGGAGGGTGATGACGTTATGGATGATGAAAGCCCTGAAGCTGCTGAAAAAAGACATAAAAAACGCCGTCATAGACGGAGCAATGCTGCGCCTGTCATGATGATGCCGACAGCCCCTCCGGGAACTTCCTACGAGGAAGAAGAGGGTGAAGGCGGTAAAGACAAAAGATCGCACGGTGGAAGAAAATCCCCGACACCAGCAACCGAAGTTAATTATGGCGATGGCGACGAATAAGATCGCTTCCAAGATTATATGCATAAAAAAGACGTCCAAATGGGCGTCTTTTTTGTAAGAATCTTTTCAAATGTAAGAGGCTTTTTTAAAGCTTACGTGCCTCATCGGGCATCATAAGGGGAATGCCATCTTTAACAGGGAAGGCCAAGCCCGCCTGCTGGGAAATTAGCTCTCCCGTCTCCTCATTATATTCTAAAGGGCCATGTGTCACGGGACAGACCAGACGGTCAAGCAAAGATTGCTCAGGTTTTACCGGACGGGTTAGGGGGGTATGTTCTTCTGACATTTCAATTTAGCCTTTCATTAAAATTTCTAAGAGAATTTTGGCTCGCTC
Organism: Acetobacteraceae bacterium; assembly: GCA_004843165.1. Taxonomy (NCBI): domain Bacteria; kingdom Pseudomonadati; phylum Pseudomonadota; class Alphaproteobacteria; order Acetobacterales; family Acetobacteraceae; species Acetobacteraceae bacterium. Next base: position 389,565 of record CP039459.1, on the reverse strand, counting down.
TTCTAGTCCAGGTGCTTCGAGAAGGGCTTGCTGATCCATAGGTTCAAAGGGAAGGAGCATCGGGAGAGTTGTTAAAAGAGCCTCATTTGAAAGACCGTTTATACTTTCCCAATTTGCAGCGAGATGACGCTCTCCAAGCCAGTTTTTAAGACCTTTTTTAATCATTTTACGATCCAGCGGCGGAGGTACGGCAGGAATGAAATCTCCCCCAAAAGCGCTTGGGTCAATTTTTCCCTCATGTCCACCATTCTGCAAGATACGTGTGCTTAAAAGATTAAAACGGCAAATTCCGGTGAGAGAGAGCGTAAGCTTTCCATCAGGAAATTCTCGGAAAGAGGTCAGTCTGCCAATGGTGCCAATATCCTCAAACTTCCCTTCTGCGTCATCTAAGGCAGGCTGAACGATACCAATCAGACGGGTTGTTAGCAATGGCGTTAAAAGGGAGGAAGCCGCCTCTTGATCAAAAATGCCTAAAGGAAGTTGACCTTGAGGAAGCAATAAAGCTCTTTTTAAGGGTAACAGTCCAATTAAAGGCGGAATATCGCCCAAGGTCATTTCTTTAAAAGGGGGAAGTGTCTGAGTCATCAGGTCGTTTTCATGAAAAAAGAAGAGAAGAGAGTTTGCGTCTGTAACGGCGGGTTAAGTCAGTTTCTCCCCAGGCCTCAAAGAAATGTAGCAGATTTTGCTTCGCTTGTTCAGACGCTTCTTGATTTGACTTGTCTGCCATCATCGAAAGAAGGCTATCTGCAGCTTTTTCAGGTTCACCTGCGGCATTTAAAGCCTCTATAAAACGAAATTGAAGCGCTAAATTTTCAGGGGAAAGTTCTGCTTCTTTTTTTAATGTCTCAAGTTCAGAGAGGGCTTCACCTTTTTTTGCGGCAAATTCAATAGCGGCCATTGCTCCCTTGATTTCTGGATGTTCCCGTAATTTTTCTGGAATATCTGTCATCGCTTCCTGAGCCCCCTCAATTTCGTCCATTGCAATGAGGGCACGTAAAAGTCCGTTCCAAGCCTCAGGCGATTCATTGTTTTTTTCGATCATTTCACCGAAATAGGCACAGGCTTCTTCTGGTTTATTTTCTTCGAGGGATTTAAAACCTTTTTCTAAAAGATGCGCCGAGGGAAGAGCAATACCGACTTTTTTAAAGGCGTTTTCAATAAATTTATGCACAGAGTCAGCCGGTTGAAATCCTTGAAAAAGATCAATGATTTTTCCCTGAATGAAAAGAACCGTTATCGGTACGGTGTTAAGCGGAAGACCACTTTGAATAAGCTGTTGGCAAAGGGCGCGGTTTTGCAAGACATTGAGACGACCTAAGCGTACGGCACCGTCAAGATTCTGGATCGTTTTTTCTAAAATCGGCAAAAGCTTTTCAGAAATGGGGTCATTATCTGTGAAGAATTGCAAAAGAAAAGGTTTTTTAACGCTACCTTCTAAAGCCTCCTGCATGAAATTTTTTTCAGTAATTTCAAGATAAGCTGTTTCCGAGGTATTTTGGGAAAGGAGAAGAGAATCGTTCATAAAAGACATAATGTACCGTAGACCTGATAAATAGCGTATTTTCTATAAATCTGTGCATTCTAATCCGATTAAACAAGCAAGATAATAAAAGAAAATAAGAAAAATAACATTTTTCTGCTCTTAGGACTTGCCAGAAGAGGTGAAGAAGACGTATACGATACTCATCGTCTCTTAAAGAGCAATTCAAAGAGTGCGGGCGTAGCTCAGGGGTAGAGCACAACCTTGCCAAGGTTGGGGTCGAGGGTTCGAATCCCTTCGCCCGCTCCATATTTCCAAAAGAAGTATGGAGCTTTTTTCTTGTATCTTTATAGAAGTTCTTAAAGAGTGCGGGCGTAGCTCAGGGGTAGAGCACAACCTTGCCAAGGTTGGGGTCGAGGGTTCGAATCCCTTCGCCCGCTCCATATTTCCTTTGAAATATGGAGCTTTTTTTTGCCTATTTCCTATAAAAAATTTCCAATAGCAGTGGGCGGTAGCGCCGTGTGACAGGGTGTCGTTTTATAAAAACGGAGACCGAAATTTTTTCATGTAATCTTATTTTCTCTTCAGGTGACTATCTCAATAAAAAAAACGGGATATCAGAAATGATATCCCGTTTTTATCGTTAAGATTTTTAGCAGAAGCTAAAAAAATTTATTTATCGTTTGTTTCAACATTTGTTGTTGTAGAAACGATATTGCCGTTTTTATCTTTTGTTGTTGTGATGATGGTTTTTTTCAACAAAGTGGCATCGCTATTGTTGACAACAACTGTGCTGCGTTTGTGGCATTGGAAGACCATAGAATCTTGTACGTTGAAGCCCAAAGCAAACCAGTTTCTCCAGCCACCGAAAGAGGCGTTGGTGTTGGAAAGTAGGGTGTACCCGCCAGGGCATTCTTCGTTAGCGATACGCTGGCATTTATTGGCAGGGTGATCAAAACCACTGCATGTTACATCAAGAAGATCGTGACCTTCTGGTGTTTGAATATGTTCAACAGTGGTGCAGCCAACAAGGGTTGCCGCAGCGAAAAGAGAAAGCACAATTTTTTTCATACAGAGTAGGTCCTAGAAAGGTGTGTCCTGAAATTTTTCCAGAGGAAATATGACCTGCATAATGAGCGTTTATCCCCCAGACTATGGAAGAAGTTTAGAGATTTTTAGAGATCTTTTGTAGAATGAATCTTATATTCTTATCCGAGTGTGGATTTTAAGAAGCAGTAGGCTTCTTATCTTTTAGAAAGGTTTAAGATTTAGATGAAGCCGTGGTTAATATATGCTTTTTTATCAATGTTTTCGGCAGGGGCTGTTTCTGTCATTGCAAAATTAGGCCTAACGGGCATTTCCTCAGAAGTTGGCTTGACTGTCAGAACGCTTTTTGTCGGTTTTTTCGTTTTGATTTTTGCTGGTGTTTTTACGGCGGCGAAAGATTATGCCGCTTTGGTTTGGCAAAACTATCTTTGGCTCGGCATTTCTGGCTTTGCTACGGCTTTATCATGGATTTTTTATTATAAAGCTTTAAAAATAGGCAATGTGGCAGATATTGCTTTGATTGATAAAGGCAGTGTCGTTGTCGCAATGATTTTAGCCTGCCTCTTTCTGGGCGAGGCAATAAGTTGGCGTATGGCGATCGGGTGCGCTTTTATCGTTGCAGGACTTTTCGTGATCGCATGGCGTTAAAAAAGGTTTTAGGATGTCTGAAAATTTTGAGTTTTTAGCTTTTTCCTGTCCAAAAATTGCAAAATTAGGGACATTTGCCGAGCGTTATTTTTTGGACGATCCCAATACATGCATGATGAAGCTGCGTCAATTTGCGGAAAGTTTGACCAAAGAAATTGCCGTCAGAAATCAGATTGACCTTTATGGTGAGGATCAGCGGGAGCTTACACAAAAAGATCTGCTGGGTGTTTTGCAGGCAGAGGACATCCTGCCCGTAGAGGTGCTGGATGTTTTTCACGATATCCGAAAATTGGGAAATCGTGCGGTACATGCGGGCACTGGAAATAGAGAACAGGCGGAGAATTTGTTACGCAAAGGCTGGGCAGTGTCTGTTTGGTTTTTCACCACTTATATTGAAAAATCATTCCGTTATGAGGATTTTGTCCTCCCGACAGCAGAGACATTCTTAAAGCAGCCCCCTCTAGATCAGCAGGAAACAGAACAAGAAGTTGAACAGATTCTCAAAGACTTGCAGGCCGAAAATCAAGCCCTGAAAGAGCAGCTAAAAAAACAATCAGAATCTGAAAAGGCAGCGCAGCGACGCACTTGGAAAGCACTGGGCGAGGCTAAGGCTGCCGCCTTATTTCATCTGAGTGAGGCAGAAATACGTGAGATTATTGACCAGAAGCTAAGAGATCAGGGCTGGGAGGCAGATAGTAAAAATTTGCGTTTCGGGGCGGGCGTTTTTCCAGAAAAGGGGCGCAATCTGGCCATTGCGGAATGGCCTTGTGAAAAGAGAAAAAGTGCGGATTATGCCTTATTTATAGGCTTGGAACTGGTTGGGATTTTAGAAACGAAAAAATCTCAAATCGGGGTCATGGCTGTTTTGGAATCGCAGGCGACGCTTTATGCGGAAAATGTGCGTTTTGAAAGAGGTGCCCTTATGAGCGGGGAGATCGAAAATCCTGCCTATCGTGTGCCTTTTATTTTTGCCGCAAATGGCCGCCCTTTTAATAAAGAGGATGCAACTTCCAGCGGCATTTGGTTTCGGGATTTACGTAAAAATTGTAATGCTGCACGCCATATCCAAACTTTTCCAACACCAGAGGGGCTGGCAGAGGCTTTAAAACGTGATTGGCAAGCGGCGCAACGGAAACTCCGGGAGACAGCGCCGGAAAAACAGCTTCAGGATTTAGGGTTAAGGCAATATCAAATCAGAGCCATACGGGCCGTAGAACGTGAACTTGACCAGCCGAAAAGCCGTAATCTTTTACTGGCAATGGCGACCGGCACTGGGAAAACACGTTTAGCAATGGCGATGATTTACCGCTTTCTTGAGGTAAATCGTTTTCGCCGTATTTGTTTTGTCGTGGATCGGACAACTTTAGGGAAACAAGCCGGCGATCATTTTGGAAGTGATAAAATCCGTCTTTCCCAGTCGCTCGCAGATATTTTTCCGATGCGGCATCTGCATTCAAAAAAAGGAGAAAATTTAGGTTCTGAAATAAAAATAGATATTCGTACGATCCAAGGCCTTGCGGCGGAGATTCTTGGGGTAGAGGGTAAAAACGGGGAGGAAAAATCCTTAACGCCGCCTCCGGGCGATCAATATGACCTTATCATTGTTGATGAGGCCCACCGCGGCTATATTGAAGATCGGGAGATGGATGAGGGCGCAAAAAGTTTTCGTTCCGAGAAATATTACCTTTCCCGCTATCGTCAGGCTTTAGATCATTTTGATGCGGTAAAAATCGGCCTTACCGCAACACCGGCGCCGCATACGATTGAAATTTTTGGGCAGCCTGTCTTTACCTATACGTATCGGGAGGCTGTTTTGGATGGCTATTTAGCCGACCATGAGCCGCCCATCCAAATCGAAACAAAGCTTAGCCGAGAGGGGATATGTTTAGAGGGCGGTAGTGAGCAGAAAATTTTAGATCGCCGCACAGGGGAGATTATTACCTGCAATCTGCCGGATGAATTGAAATTTGATGTTTCAGATTTTAACAATCAGGTTGTTTCGGATTCAACGACCGAAGCGATTGCTAAAAAATTAGCCGACCTTATCCCCTTAGAGGGAACACAGGAAAAAACACTGATTTTTGCGGTGAACTGCAAACATGCCGATAAACTCGTTTATGCCTTGAGAAAAGCCTATCGGGATCTCGGGGATCAAATACAGGATAAAGATATTGTCCGTATCACAGGCGATATTTTCAATAATGAAAACCTCATTCGAGCGTTTCGCAATGATTCTGCCCCTAAGATTGCGGTAACGGTGGATTTGCTGACCACGGGGGTGGATATTCCAAAAATCACGTCATTGGTTTTTGTCCGCAGGGTGAATTCCCGTATTTTGTATGAGCAAATGATTGGTAGAGCGACACGTTTATGCACGCTTGAAAAAGAAGGATTTGAAAAACGTGCTTTTAAAATTTATGATGCGGTAAGACTTTATGAGGCCATGCAGGATGTCACTAATATGATCTCTGTGGCTAAAAATCCAAAATTGGATTTTACGCATCTTTTCAGTGAATTGGCTGTCGGTAAAAATGCGGTGAAAGAAAATCTTAACCCTTCAGAAAACCAGTTTATTTTAAAAGAAATTGCTTACAAACTTAAAAACCGTATCGGGAACACAGGTGAGAAGGCAGGGCAGGAATGGCAAAAGATTTTTGCGGAAAAAACCGGTGAAACACCGGAAAAATTTCTTGAATCCCTTGAGAAAGTGACAACGCTTTCGGTTGATATGGGCGATTCTTCAGAAGCGGAAGCGGTGAGAGAGGCCAGTGAAAAGATTGAAGAAGTTAAGGATAAAATAGTCTCTTTCGGGCCAGAATTTGCGTATTGGCTAGACCATGAATCTTCTGAAAAATCTTTAGAAGAGGGAAAACTCGGCCGCCGTCATGCTGTGGTTTCCACACTGGCGGATGATCCAGCGGAAATATTGGTCAGCACCGGTTACGGCAAGGGGCAGCAACCGGCGGATTATTTACAGAGTTTTCGGCAATATGTCTTAGAGAATCAAAATCATATTGCGGCCTTAAGCCTCATTGCGACACGTCCGGCAGAGCTGACACGTAAAGATTTAAAAGAACTGCAAAGAATTTTGGATAAAGAAGGTTTTACAGAGCTAAAACTCGAAACAGCCTATCGGGAAAGCACCAATGTCGAAATTGCAGCAAAACTGATTGGTTTTATCCGCCATGAGGCGATTGGAGAGCCTTTGATCCCTTATGAGGAACGGGTTAATCAGGCCCTGAGAAAAATCCAGCAACAGCGGAAATGGATCCCTCGACAGATACGCTGGCTGGAGCTTATTGCAAAGCGGGCAAAGCTGGAAATGATTGTCGATAAAGAGGCGCTGAATGAACCGCCTTTTGATCATTTAGGCGGCTTTAAAAGAATGAATGCGCAGTTAGAGGGCAATTTAGAAAATGTCCTCACCCTATTTAATGAATCCCTCTGGGATCAAAAAAATGAGACGGAAAAGGCAGGATGATAGAGAATCTGGATAAGGCACAGCGTAAAGTGGATGACATCGTGGCAAAGCTCTGGTCGTTATGCCATGTTCTACGGGGCGGCGGTGTTAATTATCATCAATATGTCACCGAATTAACTTATCTCCTTTTTTTGAAAATGCTGCAGGAAACAGGGAAAAATAGTCGCCTGCCATCCATTTATAATTGGGAGATACTTGTTCAAAAAACAGGGGTAGAACAGCTTAGCTATTATCGGAAAATGCTGTTAGATCTTGGCGATGACCAAATCACGGAGGATCGTGTCGTGCGGATGATTTTCGGCAATGCGGCGACGATGCTGAAAAAACCTGCCAATCTGGCAAGCCTCGTGGATAATATTGATAAATTAGATTGGTTCGAGGCTCGGGAACATGGTTTGGGCAATCTTTATGAAGGCTTGCTGGAGAAAAATGCCGGTGAGCGCAAAAGCGGCGCCGGCCAATATTTCACCCCCCGTCCCCTTGTGGAAATCATGGTACAGCTGATGCAGCCTGAAGCCGGCGAAATCATCCAAGATCCTGCGGCAGGCACAGGGGGATTTTTAACCTCCGCCCGAGCAAAAATTGATCCTTGGTCTCTCTCATCCGAAGCGGAAATGTTTCAAAGAAAGAAAGCTTTCACAGGGATTGAAATTGATTCCGAAGTACACAGACTTTGTCTGATGAATCTCTATCTGCACGATATTGAGGGCGATGGAATGGGGGCTGTGCGCCTCGGCGATACGCTTAGCCCGGATGGAGAAAGATTGCCCAAAGCGGACCTTGTCCTGACCAATCCGCCCTTTGGCAGTAAGAGTGACGGCCCGCCCCAACGGGAAGATTTCGTGATTACCAGTGGACAGGTGAACCGCCAGCTTTCTTTTGTTGAGCATATTGTCAGGGGCTTGAAACCCGGTGGACGTGCGGCGATTGTTTTGCCGGATGGCGTTTTATCGGGGGATAATTGCGGACGGCGATTGCGGGAATGGCTGATGGATTGCTGCGATTTACATACAATTTTGAAACTGCCGACAGGGATTTTCTATGCGCAGGGCGTGAAAACAAATGTGCTGTTTTTGACCAAAGGGCGACGGGAAACAGAGAATACCAAAGAAATTTGGATTTATGATTTGCGCAGCAACATGCCGTCTTTTGGAAAAACAACGCCTTTGACAGAGGCGCATTTTAAAGATTTTAAGCAGGCTTACGGGACAGATAAATACGGCAAATCGCTAAGAATAGACGAGGGGGAGACTGGCCGTTTCCGCTGTTTCAGCCGGGAAATGATTAAAGAGAGAAATGATAATCTCGATATTTCGTGGCTGAGGGATGAAAGCTTGGGCGAGGAAGATACCAGAGAACCCGAAGAAATCTTAGAAATCATCCAGCAGGAATTGCAGCAGGCCATGCTGGAAATAGACGCCATGCAGGGAGTAGAAGAAGCGTGAGCCGAAAGCCCCAAAAAACAAAGAAAGTCCTGCCGCCGATTAAAGAGGAAGAAATCCCATACACCCTGCCGGAAGGCTGGAAATGGGTGAGATTAATTGAAATTATTAGTGTCTTATCTCCACCGGAAAAAATACCAGCATCTAAATACAAGCAGGAAGGTCTTTATCCTATTATTGATCAGTCTCAAAAAGAGATTTCGGGCTATACCAACAATGAGAAAATACTTGTAATTCCAGAGAATGGAATTGTTGTTTTCGGTGACCATACGAGGGTTGTCAAATTACTTTATAAGCCTTTTGCACAGGGAGCTGATGGTATTAAGCTTTTAAAAACGCATAGTTGTGTTTTGCCTCAATATTTACAGTATTATCTTGAAACTAATCCTGTAAAGGATTTAGGCTATCGTCGTCATTTTCCATTATTAAAACAATGCTTATTTCCACTCCCACCACTTGAAGTGCAGAAAAAAATTGTGGTGATTTTAGAGGCACGCTTTGAAAAACTCGATAGCGCTAGGGCAGGTTTGGAAAAGATTTTGCCGGAAATCAAAGCCTTCCGCCAAGCTGTTTTACAGCGTGCCATGCAGGGTAAATTAGTACTTCAGGAAGCAAATGATGAGCCTGCCAGTCTTCTATTGGAGAAAATCAAAGCAGAACAAGCTGGCCAGAAAAAAAGAAAAATTCTTGCCCCGATTAAAGAGGAAGAAATCCCATACACCCTGCCGGAAGGCTGGAAATGGGTGAGATTAATTGAAATTATTAGTGTCTTATCTCCACCGGAAAAAATACCAGCATCTAAATACAAGCAGGAAGGTCTTTATCCTATTATTGATCAGTCTCAAAAAGAGATTTCGGGCTATACCAACAATGAGAAAATACTTGTAATTCCAGAGAATGGAATTGTTGTTTTCGGTGACCATACGAGGGTTGTCAAATTACTTTATAAGCCTTTTGCACAGGGAGCTGATGGTATTAAGCTTTTAAAAACGCATAGTTGTGTTTTGCCTCAATATTTACAGTATTATCTTGAAACTAATCCTGTAAAGGATTTAGGCTATCGTCGTCATTTTCCATTATTAAAACAATGCTTATTTCCACTCCCACCACTTGAAGTGCAGAAAAGGATTGTAGCGAAAATTGAGCATTCTTTTGCCTATGCGGAAAAGCTGGAAATACATATTCAGCAGGCGCTGGATAATCTTGCACCGTTAAAACAGGCTTGGCTCAAGGAGGCTTTTAGCGGAAAAATATTTTATTAAGCCTCTTTCTAAATTTCTTTAAAAGGCAACATTGATAGAGCCAAAGAACTCTCTTGGTGCTGCCCATGTGAGGTTAGGTGTTTTATCGCCGGTGACAGAGGTACCGAGGTTATTAATCTGTGTTGTATAATGCTGGCCGAAGAGGTTACTCACAGAGAAGGCTAGCTTGACTTGGTCCCGATGTCCTTGTGGCCCCAGTAAAAGAGAGCCTGTAAATTCAGAAGTCCAATAGCCTGGATTTTTGACATCGCCGGAATAGGTGACATTCGTGCGGCTATTATAATTGACATTCAGATCCCAAGCCAAGCGGCCATTCATATAATGGAGATTTGTCTTATACATATAGCGAGGGTAATTAACCTGCTGAACGCCTTGGAGGGAGATGCTTGTGCCATTGGCACCCGGCACAGAGCCTTCATAAACCGCATGGTTATAAGAAAAGCTGTTCATAAAATCCAATTTTCCTAGGGAATCCGGAATGCGGAGCATGTGGGAGAGGTGGGCGAGGCCGACCAAATCCATACCATCCATTTTTTCATTGCCAAGATCGGCCAAATACTGACTTTGTGTCGAGCTTGCCGCATTTCCGATCGTAACAGTGCCAAGACGGCCAATATAATCGGTATGGTAATAATCCAAGCCTAAGTCAAAAGCTTTAGCGCTATAGCGGTAGCCAACGACATAGTTCCAAGTGCGTTCGCCCCGGAGATTCTTTTTTTCCTGTTCAAAAGCTGCTTGCCCACTATTTGGATTTGAATCATTTCCGAGTTTATAGCTCCATGCCGCACCGCCGGCATCAATGGGGCGCATATTTTCGGCCACATCGAAATAAAATTCATGTTTTTTCAGGAACTTCCAGTCATAGTTAAAATGCGGCAGAAAGGCATTGGACTGTGTTAAACGGCCATAAGGGCCACGGTAAGAATAGCTTGCAGGTTGTCCATTTCCGCCAGGACTACCGGCCCCCCAAGACCAGAGCGTGTCATCGCTTGCTCTGTCATACCAGCCGCCATTTTCGGTTTGTACCAAAGATTTAAACCCATAGGTAAAAGTCATATCTCTGGCAATTTTAAAGCCGTCTTCGATATAAAATTGAAAGGTATTGGTGGTAAAGACTGAATTGCTGGCCAAGACGCCATTGGCATTGGTTAAGTCAAAATCATTATTGGTTTGATTGGCACCATTGAGCGGATAGAAAAATTTAGGGGCATGATAGCGGTTATTTTCATACCAGACACCGGTTCTAAGCGTATTGCGATGCCCTAAGAGAAAGGAAAAATTTTGTGTGGCACCGACACGTCTGCCTTTTGTATGCTCATCTGAAATCCCCATATTGGAGGCGCCACCCGGGGCATAGTCAGGGGTTTTGTAAAATCTTGAGGCGGTTCCGGAACGGCTGTCAGTAACCTGGCCATAAGCAACGGTGCTGGATTTGATAGACGGGCTAATTTGAAAATCTGCCTTTAACCCTTCCAAATAGACTCGTTGAACTTCTGTATTGCCGTAGACAAGATTGCAGAGATCGGTGCTGGCTTGTTTCTTGTTGCAAGCACCTGCTAGATTATTTGCCGCATTATAATCAGGGGCAAAATTATAATCCCCATAGCCTAATGTTTTTTTCATAGAGGCTGTGTTATCCGTTGCCCCATATTCAGGTTGGTCTGCCCAGTTTGAGGTGACGGTAATTTTTCCGAAATTTGAAAGCGGTTGAACAAATTTAAAATTAACAGATTCTTCTCTATTATAACCATATGGGCGCTTACCTGCGCCGCCATAAGGGGCCAGGAGATCCATCTCTTTCTGGCTTGCATAGCTGTTGGTCCAAAGATCCTGCGCATTTCTTAAAAAAGAAACAGCAAATTTTGTTCCTGTTTTATTCAGCTTTCCTGAATCGAGCTTGCCAAAGGTACGGTAACCGCTGAAACTGCCGAATTGCTGGCTAATATGAACCCCAAATTTATCATTGGGGTCTAAGGTCGTATAGGTAACCGTACCGCCCAAAGTCGTTGCGGAAGGTGTCGAAAGTCCGCCTGCACCTTGAGAGGCAGAGAGGGCGGCAATATTTTCCTGAATAATAATCTGATTGGCATCTGCGCCGGCTTTTCCACCATAGCCTTGGCTTCCTAAGGGAATACCATCCATCGTAAAGCCAAGCTGTGTCTGGTTATAGCCACGTAAATAGAATGTATTGGCAAAAGCATCCAAGCCGCTTGCATCTGAAGATTGGAAACTTGCGCCCGGTGTTGATGCGGCTAAAGCCTGCAAAGCATTTGTGCCTTCGGCAAAATGTTCTAAAGTTGCACGGCCGATAGTGGTTTCAGCATTCGTAGAAGCTGCAATATTTACTTTGTGACGGCGGTGTCCGATAGCACCTAAATGTTCGTGACCGGCATGTGCGCCCGCAGCTCTTCTCTTTTTGATACGGGGGGAGCGATCCGCAACAGGTATAAAGAATTTTTTATAGGTTGCGCCGTTGCGAGGATCAGATGGATCTAAAAGATCATTATCTGAGGGAATAGGGTCAGCGAAAGAGAGTGGGTGGGCAAAATAATGCTGGTAGCTCGGGCTGTTTTCAGGGTTGAATGTTTTTTCTGAATGATCATCTGCCCCAACGCCCTGCTGCTGAAAGGGGAGAGGAGCGATTGTTTGCGCTATCGATTGTTCTTTCTCTTTCGTCTCTTGCGCCCTTGATTCCTTTTGGGAAAAAAGAACAGCGCTCGCAATCAACAAAGATTTTAGAACAAATCGATTTTTTAGGGGGTTTAAGAGGGCGCAAAGCGGGCGGAAAAAGGGTTTTTGGTATTTTTGCGCCCTGATCCTCATTGTGAGTGGGCTACCTTAGAAAAAAGAGGGCGGAATAATTCTGCCATCTCTGTAAGGAAATAAAATTGTGCCGGAGGGCGCAAGTGATCAAAGGTGGCGAAACAGCTCAATGGTCAAATCCCAAAAAGTTACGACTTAATTGATGAGCCGAGATATAGAGGGAATTTATTTTAAGAGCAAGTGTGATTCTTGCATCGTCTCTTTTTCTCGTTTTAAAGTTAAAAATAGAGAGAGGCGGTGAGGTGCCAAGTTCTTGGTAAACCCAAAGCCGCAGAATTGCTAGCACCGCTACCGGGGCTGGCACTTGGTGTGAGCGAAGACCAATAATTTTCCTGTGTGACATTATCGACTTCAAAGCGAAAAGTAACATTTTTATCACAAACTTTCGTTGTAAAACGAGCACCTAAATCCAGTGTGACATATTGTGCTGCCCAACTCGTATCATAAACATTTGCCGCTCTTTGCCCGACATAGTGAATGTTACCGTTAAAGGCCATGCCATGTAAGATTTTAGGGTGGTAATCAAGAAGGAAATTAGAGGCCCATTCAGGGACACCAGCGATTTCCTTTCCTTCATAATTTGGTGCACTGGCATGTTCTAAAAAAGGGTGAAGCCATGTAACGCCGCCAAGAATAGAAATTTCTGGCGTGAGGCTCCCTGATGTTTGAAATTCAATACCGGAATCTCTTTGCAAACCATTATAGCCATAAATTTTGCTTATCGGATCTGTAAAAGCATAGGGACGTGTCATGGTGAAACCATCAAGGTTAAAATTGATACGGTTTCGATAGAGATATTTAATTCCACCCTCATATTGTTCTGAATGATAAATTGGGAGCGTTTCTCCCGCATTGAGAGAACCGGCGGAGGCTTGGCTGCCGGCACCAATGGATTTTCCCCAATTAAAGTAAGCGCTAAAAGATTTTGTCGGGTGAAAAGTTGCTGCAACAGAGGGTGAAAAATCGCCATAAGCATGAGATTGGGAAGTTATTTGATGCTGTTTGTTATAATTTTCGAGATTGATCCAACCCCATGAAAATTGTCCCATAACGGAAACATATTTTCCAAGATCCATGTAATCTCCAAAAAGAAAACTCTGCTGTTGGGTGGTGGATTGGTGGTAGCTTCCAGAAAATTTTGGCTGTGGACCTGGAACAATTTGTGGGTTCTCCAAGCTGGCCGTTCCAATATCAAAGGACTGAAATTGTGTAGGCGAATCCATATCCGCCGTATAGCCGTTGGTGCCGATATTGAGGTTGTGGCGGATAAAGCCTGTTCGTAATGTTGAATTTAAATAGGCTGTATTGCTCCAAATCGAAAATTCACGCCCAATCGGAATGGCAGTCACTGTTTGATTATAATCGCCTTGATTATTCAAAATGGTATTGGTGATCGAATGATTATAGCTTGGGGAGCTTTGATAAAGTCCGCCTAAAGTGAGATGTAGATTAGGGCTGAAATCATGTTTTAATTTCATCACCCCTAAGGCGGTAGAGGCATTTACACCCCCTTGGGATTGCCCGTAACCGGGAACAGCAGCGCTTGGAGCAGGGGGAAGGGCAATGTTGGCGCCATAGGCAAAAATCCCCGGAAGTCCAGAATAGGACATATTATACTGACTGCCATCCAGCTCTAATTTTGTATGTTTGGCAAGCTGGATATCAATATCGCCGCTATAGGCGTTACGCCATTGATTGGAACCTTTGACATACATCTGGCCTGTTTGATTCATGTAGTTAAAGCGGATTTTGATAGGTCCTTTACCCAAGGAAGTATCAAGAGATTCCAAAGGGGAGGCATTTGAATCATAACCAAAATTAAAATTGAAAAAGGGTTTATCGGTTGGGCGCTTTAAGGCGACTTCAACCATTCCTGCAGGACTTTCAGGTCCGTAAATAGCTCCAGATATGCCGTTCAAAACGGTTAAACTATCGACTTCTTCTGTTGCTAAGGGCGTCGAAAAGCTAGCATTAAGCCCATCAATACGGGAGTTAGAAAATTTATCAGCGGTAAAGCCACGATTTACAATGCCTGTAAAAACAGGGTTGTCGCCTCTGGCCTGAACTTGAACCGAGGGCATAAAACCGACCATTTGGTCGACAGTTCTTAGCTGTTGGTTTTCAACGACATCATGGCTTGTTTGCATGACGGAAAAGGGGGCTTTTTGGAGATCTAAATCTCCTAAGGGGCCAAAATTGGCCTTTTTATTAAGATAGTCGGCCTTGATGCCCGATATTTGTTCTGCTGGGGTGGGTGCAGGGGATTTTATAACACCTTTCACGTGGAGACGCTCAGCGGCGGTTGCCTTATAAGAAAAGGAACCGGCCGTGAGCATTAAAAATAGAAAGGTAAGGAATTTCCCCTTGCACGGGGTAGAAGAGAGATCGCAGTCAAAAAAAGTTAGAGAAGGAACCTTTCGGATAGATTCTTTTTAAAGAGGGACTATTCGGTTTCTATATCATTCTTTTTACGGGTGTGAAGATGAAATTTTTTCTCAAGTTTGAGTATTGTTTCTCTATCTTTCTTTTCAGCCTCTTCATAGGCAGCCTGACGTTCCTGTTTGGCAATATCATCCATCTCCCGAAGTTGACGGGGAGAAAGTTTAATGGAGGAGGGGACAGGGGGTTCACCTACGGAAACGCCGTCTGTGTGCTCTCTCACTTCTGGAGGCGCCGCCCATGCTCGCCAGAGACTGGTCATGCAGACCATGATGGCAGGGCCTAAGAAAAGACCCAGTAGTCCCATCAATTCAATGCCGCCCAAAATACCGAACAAAACCCAAAGGAAAGGAAGATTTGTCCGGCCACCGATCATCGCAGGACGCACAAACTGATCTGCAATGGATTGAATAATATAGCCGATGATAAAGCAGGCGATGGCCCAAGCAACGGATTTAAAGGCAATGACAAGGCAGCAGAGCAAGAGAACAAAAGTTCCCACAAAAGGAATCATAGAGCTAATGCCCGTGACCAATCCCATGAGAAGGGCTTGTGGCGCCTGTGCTAGAATGTAGATAATGCCGATTAAGACGCCCTCTCCGATCCCAACCAGCACCAACCCTGTGAGGGTGCCGTAAACAGAGGCAACGATTTGCTGTGCTAAAGCTTCGCCTTGCGCACCAAAAAAACGGATACTGACGCGATTGACCTGTATGATAAGGACATTGCTATATTTTAAAATGCAAAAAACGGCAGTGAGGGCAAAAGTAAACTGAACGGTGATGTCCATAACGGCTAAACTGAGATTTTTTGTCAGGTTTGCCGCCGGTGTTACGTCAATGGATTGCGCAAGATGTTTGATTCCTTCCGCAGAAGAAAGGTTTTTATCCCACCAATTGCTGATAAAGGGAAATTTCTCAAACCATTTTGGCAGCGGAAGTCCCGTATGAATCATTGACATAAAAGAAGGGACGGCATCAATTGCCTGAATGCTGGCCTCATAGGTGAAGTAGCAGATAGGGGCAATGGCGAGCAGGCTGATAAGCGTCACGGCCAATGTTGGGAGGATTAGCGGACGCCAGTGCTTGCTATTAGGAAAGAAACCTTCCGCACGGTAATAAAGCGGCCAAGAGCAAATGGAAATAATCACAGCCCAGCCAAGTGCTGGCAGGAAAGGGAGTAAAAGCAACGTACTCGCCGTGATAATGCAAATCGCTAAGAAAAACCTGGCATATTTCTGGAGTTCTTTGTTCGAGAGAACATTTAAATAGGGCATAACGATGAAAACTTTACCAACAAAAAGCACGTAGCTTTTAAAAAACGAAAAGAAAAAGCTGGAAAATAGCGTTATCTTCCAGCTTTATTGAGGGGACAAGTTTTATTATTTTTGAGCCTGTTGGACGGAATCTTTAATGATTTCGAGCGCTTCGTTTTCATCACCCCAATCGGTTACTTTTACCCATTTGTTTGGCTCAAGATCTTTATAATGTTCAAAAAAATGTTTGATATTATCAAGCGTAATTTTTGGAAGGTCTGAAACATGCTTGATATGGGCAAGGCCCGGATGAATTTTATCGGAAGGAACGCAGATGATTTTTTCATCTTGTCCGGATTCATCTTCCATTTTAAGAACGCCAACCGCACGGACACGAATAACGGCGCCGGGAACGATCGCTTCAGGAGCTAAAACCAAAGCATCCGCAGGATCGCCATCAGCTGCGAGCGTATTTGGAATAAATCCATAAGAGGCGGGATAGGCCATCGGGGTAAAGAGGAAACGGTCTACCATGATGGCGCCGCTGTCTTTATCAAGCTCATATTTAATTCTGGAATTTTCAGGAATTTCAATAACAACATGGATGTCATTGGAATTAGGGATAAAAGCAGGAATCTTAGAGACGTCCATTGTTCTGACTTGTCCTTTAAAAGAATATTCAAAATGTTTTAATGCTGTTTAAAAAGGAAAATATCAGGCAGAAGGCATCCCCCTGCATCCGTAAAATATTACCTTTTATGTATTTATGCGTTTACTCAGCCTCGTTCCTTTATACAAAATCTCTTTTTGAAAAACTAGTTTTTCAAAAATTTTACAAAAGAAATGTGATTATTTTGTAAAAAAGGCTTGAAAAAAAAGAATGAATGAGAGAAATTCACGCTCAGCGCCCTATGCGCCTGTAGCTCAACTGGTTAGAGCCGTCCGCTCATAACGGATTGGTTGCGGGTTCGAGTCCTGCCGGGCGCAGGGCGTTTTGCATTTATGATTTACGGCAAATTTATAATTTCCAATTTTGATAGAAAGGGGTCACATGGCTGCCCATCAATATGTCTATGTGATGAAAGATCTCACAAAAGCTTTTCCTGGCGGACGGGAGCTTTTTAAAGGGATTACCCTTTCCTTTATGCCGGGTGCTAAGATCGGTATCTTGGGGGTCAACGGTGCCGGTAAATCGACACTACTTAAAATCATTGCTGGAAAAGATAAAGAATTTGGCGGTGAAGCGTGGGCGGCAGATGGCATTCGTGTTGGTTATCTAGAGCAAGAGCCAAAGTTAGATGAGAATTTAACAGTTGGTGAGAATGCCGCACAGGGATTTGGTGAAATCCGCAAAAATGTTGAGCGTTTCAATGAGATTTCCGCCCGCTTTGCGGAGCCGATGAGTGATGAGGAAATGAATGATTTGCTTGCGGAGCAGGCAGATCTTCAGGAAAAGATTGATGCGGGGGACGGCTGGGAGCTTGACCGTAAGCTTGATATTGCGCTCGATGCCTTGCGTTGTCCTTCTTCGGATTCTTCTGTGAAACATCTCTCAGGCGGAGAAAAGCGCCGTGTGGCTTTGTGCCGTTTGCTTTTGGAAAAGCCTGAAATTCTCCTTCTTGATGAGCCAACAAACCATTTAGATGCAGAAAGCGTTGCTTGGTTAGAACGCACATTGCGGGAGTATCAAGGGACTGTCATGGTCATTACCCATGATCGTTATTTTCTTGATAATGTGACCAATTGGATTTTGGAAGTTGAACGCGGACGTGGCATTCCTTTTGAGGGAAATTATTCCTCTTGGCTGGAACAAAAACAAAAACGTCTTGCTCAGGAAGAAAAAGAAGAAAGTTCCCGTCAGCGTGCCTTGGCGGCAGAGCAGGAGTGGATACGTTCTTCTCCAAAAGCACGTCAGGCCAAAAGCAAAGCACGTATTCAGCGCTATGAGGAATTGTTGGCAGATGGCGGTGATCGGGGAAATGGTTCTGCGGATATTGTGATTGCGCCTGGACCACGCTTGGGAGGAACGGTTATTGAGGCCGATAAGCTTTCAAAAGGTTTTGGGGATCGTCTGCTTATCAATGATTTGAGCTTTAAGCTTCCACCAGGTGGCATTGTCGGGGTTATTGGGGCAAATGGTGCAGGTAAGTCCACGCTCTTTAAAATGATGACAGGTTTAGAAACACCGGATTCAGGTTCCTTAACTCTGGGGGAGACGGTAAAACTAGGATATGTCGATCAGTCTCGTTTTGCCTTGGATGATGAAAAAACGGTTTGGGAAGAAATTTCCGGCGGAACAGATGTTATTCATCTTGGTAAGCGTACCGTCCCTTCACGTGCTTATGTCGGCGCTTTTAATTTTAAAGGATCAGATCAGCAGAAGAAGGTCGGTATTCTTTCCGGTGGAGAGCGTAACCGTGTCCATTTAGCTAAGATGCTCCGGAAAGAACATAATGTTCTTTTATTGGATGAACCGACCAATGATCTTGATGTTGATACTTTGAGAGCGTTGGAAACAGCTTTGGAAACTTTTGCAGGATGTGCTGTGGTGATTACCCATGATCGCTGGTTCCTGGATCGCTTAGCGACACATATCCTAGCCTTCGAAGGGGATTCGCATGTTGAGTGGTTCGAGGGGAATTTCCAAGCTTATGAAGAGGATAAAACACGTCGCTTAGGGGCAGATTCAGTTAAGCCGGGTCGCTTACGCTACCGTCCTGTGGTTCGGTAATTTTTAAGGCGTAGTGCTTTATGAAACAGTCAGAATCTTTTCGGATTTTGACGCCGCATTTATTACTAACACCTGTTTCACGTGATGATTTTGAGGATTTGGCCAAGTTTAAGGCAGATCCTCAAAGTTTCTCCCATATGTTGGGGGGAATTCGGACACCCCAACAGACCCAAAAAGAGCTGGAAAAAGATCTGAGTTTCTGGCAGGAAAATGCTCTGGGGATGTTCACATTGCGTTTGCGAGGGATGGATGTTGCTAAAAAAGCGGCGTTCGTCGGAATCTCGGGGGTGCATCAGCGTCCGGATTGGTCTGGCTTTGCGCTTCGTTTTGCAATATCACCATCTTTTCGGGGGAAGGGAATGGGGAGAGAGGCCGTCTTATCTACATTAGATTTTATTTTTAAAGCGGGTTTACCCTCTATTATTGCCTTGGTCAGAGAGGATAATTTGCCTTCTCGTCGTATCTTGAGCAGTGTCGGAATGTCGCCCTGCGGTATTTTCATCCGAAAGCAGGTACCTATGTGGATTTATGAGGCAAAAGCGCCTTTAGACATTTCCTCCCTAAAATAAGGTCACATCTGACGGATGAATCTTGCGCAACGAAACGAAAAAACAACGATTTTTATTGATGGGGCTGCTGGCACCACGGGCTTGTCTTTGCAAAAGCGCCTTGAGAATGTAAAAATTCAGCAATATTTTACCCTTCTGCATCTTCCTGAAAAATACCGTAAAGAAGAATCCTTACGTCAGGAAATGATGGAAAAAGCGGATATTACCGTTTTATGTTTGCCGGATTCCGTTGCGCGCCAAGCTGTTTCCTTGGCCGAAAAAACAGCAACAAGAATTTTAGACGCAAGCTCTGCCCATCGTGTTTCAGAGGGGTGGATTTATGGTTTCCCTGAGTTACAAAGAGGGCACGCAAAGAAAATTGCTTATGCCCATAGGGTGAGCAATCCCGGCTGTTATGCAACAGGCGCAATTGCTATTTTAAGACCGTTGATAGAAGCAGGAGTCATCCCTGAAAACTACCCTCTCTCTCTTCACGGCGTTTCGGGCTATAGCGGTGGCGGAAAGGGGATGATTTCCACATGGGAAAGTGGCAATGCGCCCGCTTTTGAATTATATGCGCTCAACCAAGAGCATAAGCATTTACCTGAAATTAAGAAATACGCCTCCCTTGAGAGAGAGCCGCTTTTTATACCGTCAGTTGGAAATTTTTTGCAGGGGATGATTGTTTTTTGTCCGCTGCAAAATGATTTTTTGAATCGGCAGCTTTCTTTAGCGGAAATCAGAATGCTTTTTATAAAATATTATGCTGATTTTATAGAAGAAGAGGGAAGGGGGATAAGGGTTCTCGATGGTAAGGCGCTCCTCTCAGAAGAGCGCCTCGCTCCTGAAGAAATGGCAGGACGAGATGATCTGCTCATTCGAATACATGGGACGCAAAAAGGACGTACCTTGATTAGTGCGCATTTTGATAATTTAGGGAAGGGAGCCGCCGGTGGGGCGCTGACTAATCTTTTACTGATGCATAAAGGTCGCTTAGGACTGATTTAATTCAAATTTTTCTCCTGTTCTCTTGTTTATCCGTTTTTTCGGATTTAATACGTATTTGAAATATGCATTTTTAACTCTCCGAACGAAGGGAGGTCTTCGTGTCCTATTCATCCGTGGATGCGTCAAAGCTTATGGAAAGAGATCAAGATCCTGATCGACTTTCTCCGTGGTGGCGGCGCGCTCTCATTTTTACTGTTGTGATCGCATCCATTGCGCTTATTTATATTACAGCACATACGCCTCAAATTTCTCCGCCAATTCCTGATAAAATTGTTAATATTGCAGATGGTTCTGTCATTGCGACAAAGGAAGATATCCAAGAAGGGCAGAATGTTTTTCAACGTTACGGCCTGATGGATAATGGGAGTCTTTGGGGGCATGGCGCTTATTTAGGGCCAGATTTTGGTGCAGCAGCATTGCACCGTGAAGCGCTTATTTTGCATGAAGATCAGGCGCAGGCAAAATATCAGACAAGTTATAAAAAGCTGAATGAAGGCGAAAAAGCGGCAATTAATGCAGAGGTTGCAACTGTTTTAAAGCGGAATGAATATGATCCGAAAACAGGAACGCTGCGTTTAAATGCTTCTGAAGCGCAAGCATGGAAAACATCGCCTGCTTATTGGGCTGAATATGTGAAAAATCCGGCACATGACGGTGGGTTGAAACCAAACCTCATCACAGATGCGACACAGTTGCGTCAAATGGCTGCGTATTTTGACTGGGCGGCTTGGGCCTCCATTGCGAAACGTCCAGGAACGGATCATTCTTATACCAATAATTTTCCTTACGATCCGGATGCTGGAAATATTCCAATGCCGGGGGCAGTGTTATGGAGTGTTTTAAGTGCGCTGACCCTTTTAGCAGGGATTGGTGGCGCTGTTGCTATTCGTGACCGTTATCCAAGTGCAGGTTGGGTGAGTCAGTTAAAAGAGCAGCTTCCCTCACGTTTAAAACCGGGAACAGCAACACAGGCACAGCGTGCCTTGGGTAAATATATGCTCGTTGCCGTAACCCTGTTTTTCCTACAGACATTGATGGGCGGAGCAATTGCACATTATCGTGCCGATCCCAGCAGTTTCTATGGTCTTCCTCTTTACGATTGGTTTCCCTCTAACCTCTTACGTGCGTGGCATTTGCAGTGCGCCGTTTTCTGGGTGGCAACGGCTTATGTTGCCGGCAGTCTTTATATGGCTATCGGCCTTCGTCCAGAGGGGGATAAGCTTGCGCATTCCAACCTTTTAAAATGGATGATTAATGGCTTATTTGCTGCCTTTATCGTTGTTGTTGCAGGTTCCTTTCTTGGTATTTGGGCAGGTTTTTTACAGCTAACCGGTGATTTTTGGGAATGGTTTGGGGCAACAGGTTGGGAATGGCTGGAACAAGGTAAGTTTTGGCATTTTCTTCTTGCGATCGGTCTTTTTGGCTGGTTTGCCTTGTTGTTCTGGCTTGGCCGTGCAAGCAAAAATGAGAATAAAGCGGATAGAGCGCTTATTCGGGTTTTCTGGTTAGCGACTTTGGCAGTACCTTTGTTTTATGTGCCGGTACTCTTTATTGGTCATAAAACGAATTATTCGATGGTGGAAATTTGGCGTTTTTGGCTCATTCATTTATGGGTTGAGGCTTATCTGGAGTTTTTTGCGACCACTTTGGTCGGCGTCATGTTTTATATGCTCGGGATTGTTCGGGTTAAAACCGTTCTACGCACTGTATATTTTGATGGTATTCTCTTCTTTATGGGCGGTGTTTTGGGAACGTGCCATCACTGGTATTTCACAGGACAAAGTCAAATTATGTTTGCCTTTGGAGCACTTTTTTCCGCAATGGAAGTTGTGCCACTGACATTGATGTGTGCTGAAGCATGGGATTTCTTCTCTGCGACAAAACGTGACACAGATGGCGGTTCCTCCGTGGTGCATAAATATGCCTTTTATTATCTTGTGGCCTGTGGTTTCTGGAACTTTGTCGGTGCTGGTATTTGTGGCTTTTTCATCAATATGCCAATTATGAGCTATTATGAAGTCGGGACAATGCTGACAGCAAACCACGGCCATGCGGCCTTTATGGGTGTGTTTGGCATGTTAGCCTTAGCGATGGTTGTGTTGGTGCTTCAGAATCTCGCAACGCCAGAGCAGTGGCAGAAAATGGAAAAATGGGTCAAAGTTTCTTTGATTGGAACAAATCTCGGACTGGCCTTGATGTGTGTCACGAGCCTATTTCCGGGAGGCCTTTTTCAACTCTGGGATGTTATGACGAATGGTTATTGGCATGCACGGAGTGAGGCTTATATCCATAGCCATTTAGCAGAAACGATTGAGTGGAGTCGCATCTTTGGAGATCTTATCTTCATTCTTTTTGGGTCTCTTCCTGCTTTTGTTTTCGCATTTAAAGGCTGGATAGGTCTTTTTTCACAGGAATCGAAAAAGCTTTATTAATAAAGAGAATTGTTTCACAGAAAAAGGAGAGGTTTTTACCTCTCCTTTTTTATTTTTGAATAATTCTTATAAAAGGGCTTTTCTGAAAGAAAGAAATCGGTTAAACAGAGTCATGTTTTGTGCGAGAGTGGCGGAACGGTAGACGCAGTCGACTCAAAATCGACCGTCCCAAAAGGACGTGGGGGTTCAAATCCCCCCTTTCGCACCATTTTTTTAAAGATAGATTACTCACTATTTTAGTGTCGGCAAAGGAAGAACGAGATGATAAATGCTCCAAAATGTCCCTTTGCGGGGATTATTGAAAAAATAAAGTCGTTTTTAAAAGGCGCAAAGAAGTAGTTTTTCTATTTTCTGGGTGCGCTTTTTTCGGTTATCGTCCTTTTTAGGGCGATATTTTTGTGTTGGCATAAGTAAATTTCGCAGCTGTTCCTTTCTATTCTAATAGAAGGGAATTTTTGTTTTTACGTTCTTTGAATGGTTAAAGATCAAAGGGAATGTTGAGATTTCGGCTTCATGTTTAATACCCTGAGTATAAAAAGAATTTTTTCGCTTCTTTTTGCAGCCCTTTGCGTATTCTTCGTTGAGAGAGGGGTTGCTTTTGCGCAACTTGACCATGTGGCTAAAATTCAGGCGCAAACACATGAATTGCACCTTGCTATCCCAGAACCAGACACCCCGATAAGCAACTCTTATGCTTATATGCGCAGAGAATCTTTTGTTAGAAACGCCCAACCTAATACGCAACAAATACCATTTAATACATATCCTGCCGCCCCTAAAGTCGGTAAATCTTCTTATATTATTTCTTTAAATTCGCCGGTGCATGATTCAAGCGCTGGCATCCCTTATGAAAAGCCCGCTTATGATTATGAACGTTTTGCCGGCAGTATGGGACTATCCACGGCTACTCAAAATAAGTGGTCAAATAAAAAAGGCTGGTTAAACCAGACACTTTATTCCTTAGATAAATTTTTCAATCAGCCCGTGCCAGAGCAATGGTCGGGGGGGACTTTGTATGAGCTATTTCCCCCTGGAGAAAATCCTGGAGAGTGGACGATTGAGCCTTATTTTATTGCAACTGTTCCTAATGGCCAATTTGATAATCTTGGACGGCGTGTGCCGGATGATCCGCCGGGTTATTCTTTTGCCCAGCAATGGTATTTGCAATATGCCGTCACGAAACGTTTGAGTGTTTATGCTAATCCTGGTTATAGCTATAGCTGGGGAGGGGGGGATCGCTCTGGTTCTGTTGAGGCGCAAGATCTTCCGTTTGATCTTTTTTACCGTATGACACCGGATCATTCTTATCCTTTGGTCACGGCTTATCTCGGCGGGCAGGCACCCACCGGCCCTTATGATAATCTCCAAAATTCCAACAATGGCACAGGTACAGGGGCTTGGTCTTTTAATTTTGGGGTAAGTGCGATGGCAAGTTTTCCTTTTTTTGGTCATGCTTTGATTACAGATTTATGGGCACAAGCCAATCAAACAACAGGAGATGTTCGTGTTAAAGGCATGTCAACCTATGGGACAGATCAGGATTTTAACGGATGGGCCATTCCAAGCCAGTTTGGAAGTGCGGGAGCCGGTTTTGAATTTGGTGTGACCAAGAAATTTATGTTGGATTTGGAATTAATTGGCTACTGGAATGCGCCGGTAAATATGAAGGGTTGGGAAGCTGGGCAATGGCAAGAATATCAAGAGTCAGATTGGACAGATGTTTTTGATGTTGGGCCAGGAATGGAATATAGTTTTAACGAACATTTTAGCTTGGTTGCTGAAGTTATTATTCCTCTCGCTGGGGTCAATACAACGGCATCTTTATCACCATCAGCAGCGATTGTTTGTTCTTATTAAAAACAATTGCTAATCATTCTTTTTCAGTATTAAGATTAGGCCGAGAAAGATTCCAATCTAGAATTTCATATAAGAAAGTAAGAAATAAGTAATATGTCTCAAAATTATAATAAGATGACTTTATTGAAATTTAATGCCAATTATTCTCATCATCATTTTCATTTTATGAAATAAGCAAAGACAAGAGGAGAAATCTTCTAAAAAAGGTTAATTTTAGAAAGTCGTATAATGTTACAAGTTTTGATGACCATCGGTTGGATGTGGGGCATCGGTGTGATTGTGCCGGGAATGGATTTTGTTCTTATCTCTCGGATTTCTTTTTTGCATGGGCGCAAGGCTGCTATTTTAGCAACGTTTGGAGATGCTGCGGCGATTACGTTGTGGAGCGGTGCCGCTTTTGCAGGCATTCAGACAATTTTTGACCATGCGCCAAAATTATATCAAATTTTACAAATTGTCGGTGCCCTCTATCTTGTTTTTCTAGGCGTGCGACTTGTTTGGCAAAGTTTTAAACCTTTCTCGTCAGAAATTTTGGCGCAAGAGGCAAAAACAAATCAAAATAAAGGGTTTTTCTTAACAGGATTTCTTGTGACTTTAGCCAATCCGGAGGCTGTGCTTTGGCTTGCGGCAATTTTTGCAGCGACTTTGCCAGCGCATACGGCTTGGGGGTGGGGGCTGCCGATCATGGTAATGATTGGTGCCATGGAAATTATTTGGTACAGCCTCGTTGCCTGTCTTTTTGGGCATCCTCTGGTTTCTGAAAAATTTAACCGTTGGCGGCGTTGGGCCGATGTCATCAGCGGCTTGATCTTTATGCTGTTGGCGGTTCAGATTGCCCTGGGGAGCTCGCTTCTATCGGCTTTTCATCTTCTCTAAAATCTTTTGGACTTTCTGGTTCCCCTTTGAGAGCCGAAATATATTTTCTGTTGAGATTACTTCCTTCTTTAAGATGGCTTTCTTGGTACCAAGGTGTCGTGGTGACACCGCAAATCGTATTTTTAAAAGGCACTTGCCATTTCATATGGGGAAGTAAAACCTCAATAGATTGCGGGGAAAGACAAACGCCCGTTGCATAGACCGGTGCTGAAATCCAAAAAAGAATGGTGTAGGCTTTTGACTGCCCCTTATTTTCTTTTTTTTGAAGAAGATAAGGGCGCTCCTTTTCTTGGTGTGGAAAGCGTCGGAAGTGATATTCTTCGGGTTTTTCATGTGCAACGGAGAGAACATGATTATCTTTATCTAAAAATTGAATTTTAGGTATTTCTGGTAGTGTACAGTCTTGGTGGGAGATATTTCTGAAAAATAAAGTGGCTTTATCTTGAGACATCCCATTATAAGGCCCTTCCTCTGGTAAAAAGGCGATTTCGATCTGCTCGCTTGTACAAGCCGCAGCTAAGGATTTTGCTTGTGCAGATGTCGGCAAGAAAGTCGGCCCACAAAATAAAGGCAGGAGAAAGAAATATTCTTTTAAAGAGGTAGGCAAGAGAGACCTTTTTGGGGGGTGGAATAAAAGTGATTTTAGAGGTAGAAGCTTAGAGAAAAACTGTCTGTTATCTTAAAGAGCGTTTTAAAATAGCTAGGTTTAAAAAATATAGGCATTTACTATACAATCAAAGGGATCAGCATGCGGATATTTGTTACAGGGGGTTGTGGATTTATTGGTTCGGCCGTGGTACGGGAGTTGATTGCCCGTGGGCATGAAGTTTT
Source organism: Acetobacteraceae bacterium (assembly GCA_004843165.1). Taxonomy (NCBI): domain Bacteria; kingdom Pseudomonadati; phylum Pseudomonadota; class Alphaproteobacteria; order Acetobacterales; family Acetobacteraceae; species Acetobacteraceae bacterium. The sequence goes on along the minus strand of CP039459.1, from coordinate 363,405 downwards.
AAATTTTGATGCCATGACCTTGGTTGCCTCTTCGGAATCCGTTGCCTCTTTAGAGGATAATGAAAAATACCATTTTGTCCAGGGAGATATAACGCAACCTGCACAGTTGGAAAAAGCTTTTTCAACATTTCGTCCGCAAAAAATAATGAATTTAGCAGCGGAGACGCATGTTGATCGTTCCATTGACGGGCCAGCAGGGTTTATTGCAACAAATATCGGCGGTACATTTACGCTCTTGGAAGTTGCTCGTCATTATTGGGAACATTTAGAGGGGGAGGAGAAAGAAACCTTCTGTTTTCATCAAATTTCGACAGATGAGGTTTTCGGTCCCCTTTCCATGGAGGATCCTCCTTTTGATGCAAAGACACCTTATGCGCCGCATAATCCCTATTCTGCCAGTAAAGCCGCCGGGGATCATTTGGTAAGAGCTTGGTATCATACTTATGGTTTTCCTGCTTTTGTCAGCAATACAGCGAATAATTACGGTCCATGGCAGTTTCCGGAAAAATTGATTCCTCTTGCTATTTTAAATGCTTTAGAAGGCAAAAAAATTCCCGTTTATGGAAATGGACAGCAAAAACGGGATTGGATTTATGTCGAAGATCACGCAAAAGGTTTGGCGGATGCGATTGAACAAGGGCATCCTGGAGAAACTTATTTCTTGGGCGCTTCACAGCCAAGAACCAATCTTGATGTGGTAAGGCAGATTTGTCGTCTTGTAGATGAAATGGCACCGCAAGAGGGACTTGATCGTTCTCAACTTATCGAATTTGTGACAGATCGCCCAGGACATGATGTTCGTTATGAAATTGATCCAACAGAGGCTGAAAATAAGCTTTCATGGAAGGCTGAAAACGATTTTGAATCCGGCATTCGTTTAACGGTTGCTTGGTATTTGGAAAATAGATCGTGGTGGAAGAATATTCGTGAGGCTCTTTATACCGGAGAGCGCTTGGGCCTTGGAGATAAAAAGGCTCCTTTTAAAGGGCAATAAATCCTTAAAGAAAAGGAATGTTAGAGAGATGAAATCACATAAAGCGCGTAAAGGGATTTTACTTGCCGGCGGGCATGGCACACGTTTGCGTCCGCTGACAAACGTCATTAGTAAACATCTTCTTCCGTTATATGATAAGCCGATTATTTTTTATCCGCTTTCTTCCATGATTTTAGCAGGTCTATCTGAAATCATGCTGATTACAACGCCAACGGAGTCAGCCTTATACAAAAAGCTTCTAGGGGACGGGTCGGAATTCGGCATAAAACTTGTCTATAAAGAACAGCTTGAACCTGCTGGGATTGCACAGGCGCTTTTGATTGCAGAAGAATGGCTTGATGGTGCCCCCTCCATGCTTATGCTCGGAGATAATATTCTTTTAGGGACTCACGTTGCCGATCGTCTTCAGGCGGCGAGCCGCTCTGTTGAGGGGGCAATCGTTTTCGCACATCAGGTTCGTGACCCTGAAAGATACGGTGTTGTTTCCTTTGATAAGGCGGGAAAGCCTTTAGATATTATCGAAAAACCGAAAAATCCGCCTTCTTCATGGATTGTAACGGGTGTTTATTTTTATGATGGTCGTGCACCTTCTATTGCACGCTCTTTAAAACCATCTGTACGAAATGAACTTGAAATCACGGATATTAATCACGCTTATTTAGAACAAAATGCGTTGACAGTAGAACGTTTAGGGCAAGGATATGCCTGGATGGATGTGGGCATGCCGGAACCTCTTTTGCGTGGCGCCGAATTGATTAAGGGTTTACAGGATTACTCTGAACATGCTGTTGGTTCCCCGTTAGCCTCAGCCTATAATATGGGTAGAATTGATAAAAATTGTTTTGAGGCCGGCATTGAAAGTCTCGGAAACACAAGCTTGGCACGTTTGCTGAGAAATGAGTTAAATAAAGGTAATTTTTAAAAATTGATATCTCATCCATAAAAAAAGGCGCTTAAGAGAGAAAATCTTGAGCGCCTTTTTTTATTTTAAAAGTGAGAATTATTTAACATTTAGAATGTTTTTCACTTCAGGCGTTTCTGTGACTTCCGGTAAAATAGCAATGCTTAATTTTGAAGGATAAGAAGCCATTGGGATACCGCTACAGGAGGATTCATTGGCGGTAGGATCTTTTTTGGCCGTGAAATTGACAATGACGCGAGAGGATTGCCGTTCGGTTTGCCCTTGTACAAATTCAGCATTTTCATATTCAAGTGGGTAGTGGCAGAGTTCTTCGAGTTCGCCATTGGGTAGAAAGGTCATTTCAGAAGCTTGAAAACTTTTACCGTCTTCTGCAGGATAATATACAAATTGAATTTGCTGGCCTTTTAGGTTCTTATAAATAATACCATCGCAGAAATAGGGGCTTGCAGCAGCCATATCTGAAAGCCAAGCGGAAAGCCAAGGGATCGACATTTGGCTGACAGCTTGGGTAAAGGAATGATTTCCCCAAAGTGCAAAACCTGAAAAAACAATGGCGTTAGAGATTAAATCTTTCTCTTCTAAATGGACACCGGGATCCGTATTCCCGGCTGTTTTTTCGCCATGAACAGAAAGCGTATAGCGGTAAATTCCGAGATCATTCACATCTCTTGGCATTAAGAGTGGATTGGACGAGATATTAAACATGCCATCCCGAAGGAAAAAGAGAACCGGTGCAGCCTTTGGGTTAGCAGGGACTTTGTATTCATAGGCTTCTGCGGAAATGATCGCGGTTACTTCACTTAGATGTGGAAAATAGGTTGCGCAATTTTCATGCGGGGCAAGGTCTGGGAGAAAATGTAACGTAATGGTTTCTTTATTCTCATCGGGATGAAGCGTGCTGATATGAAGGGGCAGTTTACATTCTCCATTACCGGCATTGGCGATAATGATGTTCGGATTTGAATCCGGAGAAGGCGTGAGTTGAAATCCCGGATAGGCAACTTGCTGGCGTGTTCCTGTATCACTTGTCCAAGCATTTTTGGTTAAGATTTGCGCAATAGCAGCACGCTCTTCATGCAGCGCCGACATATAAATATCGGTATGCTTAAAGGCGTGTAAATTAAGCGTTTCTCCTGCTGTTGTTTTAAGCGTTAAGGTAATTTTTGTCTGAACCCCACGTCCATCCTTTAAGTCCGCTTTTAACAAAAGGGCAGGCGGTGAATCTGATGCTGTAATTTCTTTACTTCCTTTGCTTGCCGCAGAGACTGCAGAGACTTGCGTGGTCGAAGCCGTTACAGATGGTTCCGTTGCGGCAGATTGTGCATATACGGAGAGGGGAAATAAAAGAAAAGATGTAAGCAACAGGGAGGTTTTAGAGAGCATTATTTGATAAATCTTTGGTAAAGCGAAAGGCGAAGAGATTGAATGGATTGAATGGAATATGTTTATAAGCGCTAGATTATAGGACTAGCCCTCATAACCTTGAGGATTATGAGATTGCCAATGCCATTGATCTCGGCAGATTTCTTCAATATTTCTGTTTGTTTTCCAACCAAGGATTTTTTTGGCTTTTGAGGGATTGGCCCAGCAAGCGTCAATATCCCCCGGACGGCGTGGATGAATTTTATAAGGAATAGATAAATGATTTGCCTGTTCGAAAGCTTTTACCAGCTCAAGAACGCTAGTATTTTCACCGCTTCCAAGATTTAGGGTAAGAAGTTCTGACTTTTTGGTAACTTCCTGCTTTTCAAGATATTCAAGAGCGGCAATATGTCCCTCGGCTAAATCCATAACATGGATATAATCTCTCAATCCTGTGCCGTCCCGTGTGTCATAATCATTTCCAAAGACAGAAAGCTCTTTAAGTTTTCCAGAGGCAACTTGGGAAATATAGGGTAAAAGATTGTTTGGAATATCTTTAGGATCTTCACCAATTCTTCCCGAAGGGTGTGCTCCGCCGGGATTAAAATAGCGTAAACGGGCAATTTGCCAGCCTGCTTCGGAGGCGCTTAAATCTTTTAAAATATCCTCGCCGATATTTTTTGTTTGGCCATAAGGATTGATTGGCTGGCGTGAAGCCTCTTCGGAAAGGGGAGATATTTCAGAAGTACCATATACGGTCGCAGAAGATGAAAAAACAAGACGGCGAACATGATGGCGTCGCATGGCTTGCAATAAAGAAATCAAACCGCCGACATTCACATGATAATAGTGAAGGGGGTTTTGAACAGATTCTCCAACGGCTTTGAGGCCGGCAAGATGAATAACGGAAGAGATATTTTCCAGCGCATCATCAAGGGCTTTGTTATCTAAGATATCGCCATGAATGAAACGAGGACGTTTGCCTGTAATTTCTTCGATACGATCAATCGCAACAGGAGAGGAATTACTGAGATTATCTAAGATCGTAATTTCATATCCGGCTTGTTGTAATAAAACGGCGCAATGGGCACCAATAAACCCGGCACCACCCGTTATGAGGATTTCTTTATGCATAAAAAGCCTTTTATCGTTTACGATTGTCTTAAGGTAATTTAATCGCTTTAAAATGTTTTCTCAAATGATAAAATTTTATTTGGTGTAGAAAGTTGAATAAAGATAAATCCCAAAGATTCGCCAATAAGTCCAGGAAATTCACGTCTTACGAGCAGAGCGGTTCGCTCTCCGGAATGTTCTGTCTGTAAGTTTGCGTTTGGAAGCGTTTTCCATTGTGCAATATCTTGATATGGGTGAGGGTATAAAAAACGTAAGCCTCCATTTTTTCCTGCAAAACTTGCAATAAGTCCTGTTTTTTGGGTTAAAAACGAATTGATTTCCACATGCCGGAAGCGGTAGCTCTGTGCCGCCATAAGGGTAACAAAAAGCATTAAGAAGGGAAGAGAAAGAAAGCGTTTTTTTGTTGGAACTTCTGGTGTTGTAAAAGGTAAAAAAATGCCAATAATCAGAAGGGTTCCTAAAAGATAAAGGCTAAAAATGTAAAATTGTGTTGGAAGTGTATGCCCGAAAAAGGTGAGATGAGCTTGTAAAAAGGAAAGGTCATTTTCTTGTAACGGAAAAAAACTTTTAATTCCCAGATAAAGGGAAAAGGCAGAAAAAACACTCAAGAGTAAAAAATTAAAAGGTTTTTTAAAGCTCAAACAAAATCCGCAGAGGGAAAAGAGGGCAATATTGCTCAGGCAGAAAAGCGTAGGGGAGAAATAATTTGAATGATTTTCGAGTCCTAAAAGATCAAGATGTTTTGGTAAATGGCATGAGAGACAGAGATTGCTGAGAAAAATGATGCCAATCAAGCAAGCGCAAAGCAAATTTTGAAAGGAAAAGAAAATCTTTTCTCTCCAAATATTTAAAAATAAGGTGATAAGATACATCTGCCTAGCACAATCCTGTGATGAAAAACTTTTGAAAATATAGAGAAAAAATAAGAAAAAACGCTAGATTATTTTGATAAAAAAGTAGAAAATTACGGAAAGTGTTTTGTTTTCCATAGATTCAAAAATATGGGGCTATTGGGTCTCCTTATTGTGATGGGGCGTATGTCTATTTCTTCTTTACTTTCAAAAAAATCTCTGCCGATCCTTGCTTTGTCAGGTTTTGCCGCATTATTCTCTGTTTCTGCAGCACAAGCTGGCTCCTCCTCTTTAAAACAAGTTGAGAAATGGCAGACCGCTTATCAAAATTTACAATCGCAATCGACAGCGTGTAAGCATTCCTACCCTTCTAAAGTGGGGCAGATGGTGACACAGGATAAATGTCTGGAAAAAGTCTATTCAAAATATGGACCGATTTTTTATGGCAATATCTGGCCTCAGCTTCAAGAAATGGTTTTGTCTTACCGTTTGCAGCTCTGCTTTAATATTGATCGTGGACAGATTGGTTTTAAAGAGGCGGATGATAGTCTTAACCGTCCATTGCAGGAAATTGGTGCGATTGATTATCAGCGCCACGCAATGCTTTATGCCAATCAGACAGTTCCAACTGCCGTTTCTCAGGCAATGATTTTAAAAGCACCGGGATTGTCTTTCTTAAATTAAGATTTTTAGATCCTTTTGAGAGAAAAGGCGCTCAATTGGAGCGCCTTTTTTTTGTGAGGTTAAGATTATTCAGTATAACATCTTTATTTTGTCGGGAAGGGAAAGGCAAAAGGATTAACGGTTCTTCTGCTAAATCCTTTTTCCTCGACCAAGGCATCCAGAACAAGGCTGGCAAGATCGTCACCACAGATTTCATGATGGGGATCACGGTCAAAACGAAAAATCTTGCTATATGTTTTACAATCACCACAGCTTTCAATTTCAATGGCAGGCATTTCTTCTTTTACAGACCAGTAGTCAATATGTTCAGATCCAAAACATTCAGGGCAGACAGAACGGACTTTATGCCAGCGTGTTTCGCATAAGGCGCATTGTTCATAGCGCAATCCCTCATGCGCACCAACCATCACCATATCGGCAACAGCAGGACTACCACAGCAAGGGCAGTCTACATAAGATGGGATCGTTGCTTTGGTTTCTTTAAAATCAGAAATATAAGATTGCGCAGCCTGTGCCCAGCAAAGGGACAGAGAAGCCCATAAAGGAACAGCAAGGGCAGCCTCACATTTTTTGAACTGCCCATTGAGTAAGTTCCAAGCTTGTGCGGCAAAAAAATCTGAATCTTTTGCCAGTTTCTCAAAGCCATGTAGATTTTCTTTTGGAAGAAGAGAGGCAATTTTTTGATAAAGAAATTGATACTGTTCTTGAAGAAAAGCTGTTTTTTCAAAAATCTCTTGTGCTGGAAAATCCTCAGATTTCAACCAAGATTTGAGAATTTCAACTTCTCTTTCTTTTAAAGGATTGTCATTTAAAATATTTTTTTGCGCTATGACCATTTGGCGTAGAAAATGCAGGTATTCCCCCCCATCTTCGCCTGCTTTCTGAGCAAGAAGTTCTAACCTTTTTGCCCGTCTATCATAGAGTTTGGAAAGATCCGTTGCGATAAGCGGTTCAATTTCTTTCGCCCCTTGAAGAAAAGGCGCTGCAGCTTTTAAGTCAGAGGGGAGAGGCGGCTGTTTGAGAGATTTCTGCTGACGAGAGAAAATCGGAGAATTAGAACTACTCATAAATGAGGAACCACCTTATCTAAATATAATAAAAAAAGGACTGCAAGACGACATCCTAAGAGAATGCCACACTACAATCCTTTTTTTCAAAGCGTATTAATGTCCGGAAGTATGTTTTTTACTTTCGGTAATTTTTTCACCTTCACCTTTAGCTTCTTTGGCCATGAGCTCTTCATACCAACGGCTATGATGTGCACGTGCCCAACGAAGGGAAACGAAACCTGTAATCATTGCCGTAATAGAACCACGTACCCAGATACCAAAGTAGATATGTCCTAAAACCAACAACATAAGCGCCAAAGCAATGGCAGAATGCGCTAGAACGGCGACCCGTAAAACAGGAACAGGGAAGAAATCTGCGAAATATTCTCTCCAAATCATTAGACCAGAAACAAGCAAAACACAGATACTGCTCATAATGCACCAGAAAAGGACTTTCTGACCGGCATTATATTTACCGATGTGAAGATCTTTAGAATGCTGGTTTAAAAGAACGGAATCAATATTTTTGAACCAAAGAAGATCTGTCTTTTGAAACAAATTCCCTTTGACGAATTTAAAGAACATAACGAAAAGGCAGAGAAAAACCACAACACCAAGGATAGGGTGATAGATTCTCGCCGTTTGAGGTGTTCCTAAAACATGCCCAAGAAAATCAAAGCTTGGGAAAAAGAAAGATAGTCCGCTTAAACCGACAATAAAAAAGCAAATCGCATTTAGCCAGTGCAGAAGACGTTTCCCATATGCCGTGCGCATAACGACACTTTTATTCATATTTGTCATTATATTTGCTCCGCTTATTTATTTTTATCTGCTGCAGCATCGGCCTCACGAATGGCTTTTTCTTCAACAGTTTTATCAAGTTTCTCGTGAACGACAGCCTCAGCTTTGTGGAGATCTTCACGCAGGAGTTCTTTTGCATTACCGGACTTCACAGCGTCTTTCACTGTTTCGGCCTCGTCTTTAACCGCAGAGGCAATGCTTTCAAGATCATCTTTTAGCCCCGGAAATTCAGAAGCATCTTTATGATCGAGTTCTCCCATTTGGTCATCACCGCAAGGACCAACAAAGGCAAAGTGAGAGAAAACGCCTGCAATCGTTCCAATAAAGGCTGCTGCTCCAAGAGGTTTCAGCCAATCTTTCCAACCGAGAACAATCGGACTAATGGAAGGATCTTTTGGAAGACCACTGTAGATTTCAGGCTTATCCGCATGGGGAAGGACGTAAACAACATGGGTTCCGCCAACACCTTGAGGATTATAGATGCCCGCATTCTCAAAGCCTCTTTCCCGTAAGCCTTGAACACGTTTTTCAGCGAGATCAAGCATGTCCCCACGTTCACCAAAGGCAAGGGCACCGGTTGTGCATGTTTTAACACAAGCGGGTTCCTGGCCAACGGCAACACGGTCGGAGCAGAGGGTGCATTTGTAAGAACGGTTATCTTTATGGCTGACACGTGGAATGTTGAATGGGCAGCCAATCATGCAATAACCGCATCCGATGCAATGTTCAGATTCAAAATCGACAATGCCGTTTTCAAACTGAACAATCGCTCCCGGAGCTGGGCATGATTTTAGGCAGCCGGGTTCTTCGCAATGCATGCATCCATCTTTGCGCATGAGCCATTCGAGTTTTCCCTTCTCATCGACATATTCGTCAAAGCGAATAACAGTCCATGTTTCCGGCTCTAGATCCATTGGGTTGTCATATACACCATAATTATGGCCAACTTTTGCGCGCAGATCATTCCACTCATCGCATGCCGCCTGACAGGCTTTACAGCCTGTGCAGATAGAGACATCAATTAATTTCGTAACCTGTTGGGCCGCATCACGTACGCTAGGTGGAGGAGACATTCCATTTGTAGCAGAACGGCGCCGTATGTCCTGTGACTGTAAGGTCATTTTTTCTTCCTCAACCCTTAAATTTTCTCAAGATTAACCAAGAATGCTTTAAATTCTGGCGTATGTGTATTTGCATCACCAATTGGCGGTGTCAGTGTGTTCGCCATAAAGGCAGGTTTTGTCGCACCGATAAAGCCAAAGTTGGAAGGAATACCGATTTGATAGAGCGATTTTCCCATAACTTTGAGTTTGGATAGACGTTTTGTAACAACCGCTTTTCCTGTGATGTAGCCACGTTTTGAAGTTAAGCGCACCATGTCACCTTTTGCGATGCCGAGAGAGTTTGCAAGCTCCTCTGGAATTTCAAAAAACTGCTCTGGCTGCAAGATCGCATTGATGAGTGCATGTTTTGTCCATGTGCGGAAAAGTTCCGTAATGGAGTAGGTGGTTGCCGTATGCGGAAATTCTTCAGAAGTTCCGAAAAATTCTGCACGGTTGGACGGCAAGAAACGCACTGCCGGATCTTTCAGATTTTTACTGCGGAAAGGCAGGTGCTTAACAGGGGATTCCACAGGTTCATAATGTTCTGGGAAGGGGCCATCCACCATAGCTGTCCCACAGAAAAGTCGACCGACACCTTCTGCTGTTGTAATGAAAGGCCCTTTAAGAGAACCCGGTGGCTCATTCTGAGGGAAGTCAATGGCATCAGCACCGGCCCAAGAGCGACCGTTCCAATAAACATATTGACGTTTTGGATCCCAAGGGACGCCGTTAATATCGGCAGAGGCACGGCTATAGAGAAGACGTACATTTCCAGGCCAGCTCCAAGCCCAGCCAGGGGTGCAACCCCAGCCAGTGTCCGTATTGTCACGGCGCGCCATCTGGTTGCCTTCTTCAGTCCAAGAGCCTGTAAAGCACCAGTTAAAGGCAGATGTCGTACCATCATCACGAAGGTCAGATGCCATCAGGCTATTCCGCAAAAGTTGACCTTTACGCAGAATGATTTTTCCACTGGAATCTTTGAGGTCTGCAAGAGCATAACCGTTCGATTCTTTTGCAAGCTCCTCTGGACTTGGTTCCTCAGGGTCTAAATAATCCCATGTCAGGTTTAGGATAGGCTCAGGTGCAACCGGCTGTACTTTTCTTTTTCCCTGTTTGTAAAGGGCGACATCCTCTTCGTAGAGTTTGCGGACTTTGTTAAAAATTGTACCGATAATACGGGCATCCGGCCACGATTCGCCAGGAGGCTCGGCACCTTTCCAGTGCCATTGAAGCCAACGTGCCGAGTTGACAATTGAGCCATCCTCTTCGGCAAAACAGGTTGTCGGCAGACGGAAAACCTCTGTTGGAATAGCGGCGGAATCAACGTCGTTATATTCACCGACTTTTTTCCAGAAATTGGCCGTTTCCGTATTCAATGGATCCATGACAACCATGAATTTCAGCTTGGAAAAGGCTGCAATTGTACGGTTTTTATCAGGCCAAGAGCCAAGACCGTTAAAGCCCTGAACCAAGAGACCATTCATTTTACCGTCAAGCATATTCTCCACCATCTGGAGAACATCGTAGCTTTTATCCCATTTTGGTAACCAGTGATAACCCCAGAGATTTTCTTTGGTTGCATGGTCTCCCCACATACTTTTAAGAAAGGAGACAAAAATACCTTGGAAATTTTTCCAGACATCAACCTGATTGAGCGCATCTGGTGTGACCGGACGGCTTGCATAGTAAGCTTCAAGCGTCTGCTGGGTGTCTCGTGGCAGATCCATATAGCCGGGGACTTTAACGGAAAGCAAACCAATATCGGAATAGCCCTGAATATTGGAGTGACCACGAAGGGCATTCACCCCACCGCCAGGCATTCCCATATTCCCAAGAAGCAATTGAATCATTGCCGCACAACGAATGGTTTGAGAGCCATTTGTATGATGCGTAAAGCCGAGGGCATATAGCCAAGAGGTTGTTTTGTCTTTGGCAGAGGTTTCTGCAATAATTTTGCAAACCTCTAAGAAATCCTCGATAGGTGTTCCACAAATTTCAGAGACGACTTCTGGCGTGTAACGTGCAGCATGTTCTTTAAGAAGGCTTAACACACAGCGAGGATGTTTGAGTGTTCGATCTTTTAGGACATGGCCGCTGGCATCAACATCATAATCCCATGAGGATTTATCATATGTCTCCTCACCGGTTTTCCCGGGATTATGACCACTGAAAAGCCCTTCTTTAAAGGAAAATCCAGGTTTTACGATAAAGCTAGCATTCGTGTAGTCACGTACATAATCATGCTGGATTTTATCATGGGTGAAGAGATAGTTCATCATTCCCAAAATAAAGGCAGCATCAGATCCGACACGCACCGGCGCATAAAAGTCAGCAACGGCAGCTGTCCGGTTAAAGCGTGGGTCAACGACAACAATTTTTGCTTTATTTTGGAGGCGTGCTTCTGTGACCCATTTAAAGCCAACAGGATGCGCCTCAGCAGCATTCCCACCGAAAATCAAGACAACATTGGCATTTTTAATATCAACCCAGTTATTGGTCATGGCCCCACGACCAAAACTGGAGCCAAGGCCTGAAACTGTTGGGGCATGGCAGGTGCGGGCTTGGTTATCTAGGGCCAAAATTCCTAGAGAGCGCGCAAATTTCCAATCTAGCGTTCCTGTTTCATTCGAAGCAGCGGAAGAGGCCAACATGCCGGTAGAGGTCCAGCGGTTAACCAGCTGACCTTTTTCATTATGTGTAATGAAATTTTTATCACGGTCTTCTTTAATGAGGCGAGCAATACGGTCTGTTGCCTCGTCCCAGCTCATACGTTTCCACTCGGTGCTGCCGGGGGCACGGTAAGAGGGGTATTTTAAGCGTGATTCGCTGTGGATGAAGTCAATAAGGCCAGCACCCTTAGGGCAGAGTGAACCTCGGCTAACGGGATGATCTGGATCGCCTTCAATATGAAAAATGGAGCCTTTGGCATTGATAGCACCATCTCCCAGTGTGTACATCAGAAGGCCGCAACCAACCGAACAGTAGCAACAATTATTGCGTGTTTGCTTTGCGCGGGATAGTTTATATTCACGTGTTTCCAGCGCATGTGCAAAAGGCGGTTTAAAGCCCAAGGCCACCACACCGGTACCAACAGCGGTTACCCCCGCTCCGCGAAGAAATTGTCTGCGCTTTAATGTCATAAGCCTCGTCTCATCTTAACCGATATTGCACCAAGTTCCCTATAGGTAAATAAATAGGGTAATCTTTAATTGTGTATTTAAACATTTTCATAGCGTTTTACTATTCGAATGTGAAGAGTCGTCCCTGTTCCTACAGGTAATCAATCTTTTTGCTGAGGGAAAGAGGCAACAGTATTTAGTACTATTTTTGTACTCTTTCAGAAAGGTCTTTGCAAGTTTCGTAAAATTAAATTTCACCTTAGGGATTTGAGGCCTGAGGTGGCGGTGCATCCGGCAAGGGTAGGGGAACGGTGCCTTTAAAGTTCACAATAGCTAGGATTTTTTCAGCAGTTGTATTGCCCGCAGAAGGGGAAGTTGTTCCCCAAGCCACACAGCTGATAAGCCATTCAGGAACTTTTAATTTTGATTTTTGTGTGTCTTTTGTGTCATCGGGCATTTTTACCTCAGCAACGCACCATCCTGCTTCGGCAGGAATGCGGCGCTGTTTGACAATGAGGTCGGTGACATTGGCGTAAGAGCGTGAGGCAGAACTCTTTTTAGGGTCGATTTTTGTAACAAATCCGGCGCTTGGAGCTTCTTCTCCCATGTAGCCAAATTGGCTGAGACTGATTCCTTTGCCATAATCTTCTAAGAGTGCCATGTTGCAACCAAAATCATTCTGCTGGGATTTTAAATCCTCATCAGCAGCGCCTATCGCATATTTGGCAGAAACGCATTCCCCATTTGAGATGCCAAGAGGGTAAGAATCTTTTTTCTTTGTTTCTGCGGCCTCTGCTGTTTTGAAAAAAACAGGCAGTAAACAAAGCGCTAAAAGTAATTTTAGGGATGCTTTATTTTTTCCAGACATTTGATCTCCAAATAAAAGCGGCAATCCCGACAAGTACAAGATAGAGAGAGATCAAAATACCGCTAAGATGACGGGCGCTTTCATGGGGATCATCAATCCACGCTAAGAAAGAAGTGACATCTTCTGCCATTTGTTGGTCTGTTGGGTGTTTTCCGTCAGGATAAACGAGCCTCAGAGCAGATTCTTGTTCAAAAGGGGGGGGCATTTTGAATTTGTGATGATGGGTAAGTGCCACAGGATTGTAGAAAAGTCCCGGTTCTAATTTTATATTTTCCGGCGGTTTTTGGTAGGAAAGAAGCATTTTTTGCACATAGGGAGCACCATCTTTTAAGAAGCTTGAGAGGTGGGATAAGTCTGGCGGAACATCACCGTGATTTGCTTTTTGAGCGGCATTCTCTGTTGGGTAAGGCATTTCAATGGCATCAAAGACGGTGGCTTGCCGCTGTTTAAGTAACCCCTCATCATTCAAACCATCTGGAATTTGGTGACGTCCTGCCCATGATTGAATTTCTTTTGCTGGAATGCCAAGGGCCAGCATATCGCCATAATGGACTTGTTTCATGCCGTGGCATTGATTGCAAATATTTGAAAAGACGTAAAAACCTTTTGCGGGATCGCCTTTAGGCGCTTGTGCCGCATAAGCATTGAAAGCAAAGCCAAGCCCACAGGTGAGAAGCGTATAAAAAGAGATTTTCTTCATTGGATTTTCTCCTTTAGTCCCTGTGCTTTTCTTTTGTTTTCACGTTCTTTCCAGGCAAAAAAAGGTAAAATCGCATAAGCGTAGATGAGCCACCAGCCTAAGCAAAGACGTGCAAGCCATAGGAGATTTGTCGATGGCGGCTTTAAACCGGCAAAGCAAAGCCCTGCAAAAGCGGCAATAAAAAGGGCAAAGAAAAGTTTTAAAATGCCACGTTCTGACATTTCTGTTTTTGGAGAGCGGTCAAGCCAAGGTAAAAGCGCAATTGAACAAACGGCTAAAAGAACAGAGAAAAGCCCTAAAATCTCAGAGGGAACCGCACGTAAAATGGCGAAGAAGGGGGCCAAGTACCAGGGCGGATGAATATTGCTCGGTGTACGCATGGGGTTTGCGGGCAGAAGATTTTCGGTTTCACTTACCCAGTGCGGTAAAAAAGAGGCGATGGTAAAGAGAAGGAGTAAAAGTAAAATAACGCCAATGATGTCGTTGACGACAAAATAAGGATAAAAGGGCAAACGCCGATTAGGTTGTCCGCAATGCGAACTGGATCGGCATGAGCCTGTTTTCTCTTTTTTTTTCTCTTTAGTGCTTGGGCGATGACAGCAACCGACTTCGCCGGGTTCGGGATTGGTGCGGCGCATCCCCAAGCCGTGGACGCAAAGAATATGGAAAGCAACAAGCAGCAACATAAATAATGCGCCAGCAAAATGGAAAATAAAAAGACGTTGCAGACTGACTGTCGCCGCAGAGGGATTACCGGCATCCTCAAAGGAAGCCGCCCCAAAGATCCATGTACCGAAACCGCCGGAAGGGAAAGGCACGGCATCCAAGGCATTCTTACTGACAGTTGCGGCCCAGTAGGAAAGTTGCCCCCAGGGGAGGCAATAACCTGCAAAAGCAATGGCTAAAAAACCGCAAAATAATGTCCAGCCACTCAGCCAAGTCAGTTCTCTGGGAATTTTATAGGAACCATGCCAAAGCCCTCTACCAAGATGACAATAAAGAGCGATAAAGAGAACAAAAACACCACCTTGATGAAGAAGGCGCAAAAACCACCCAGAAGGAAGTCTGCGCATAATATCTTCCACAGAGGTAAAAGCATGCGTTTCTGTCGGTGTATAGACAAGCGCCATGAACAGGCCACTGATGACCATCAAAGCAAGTGCTACCAGCAAACAGGCACCCGTTGTCCAAAGAAGCCATAATTTGCCACGTTTAATAACGGAAAAATGGGCAAAATGCGGGATAAGTCCTTCCAGCATAGGCAGGCGGGAGTAGAGCCAGCATGGTTCTTTCGGATTAGAGGGGGGGGCAGGAAAAGTCATAATTTTTCAATCGAAGAAAGGGAAAAATCAGGAGATTGTTCAGACTTCCCAATCTGTAAGCGCAAAGTTTTTTCAGTTGACTGGAAAGTAACCGGCGGAACCGGAAGGTTAAAAGCTGCGGGCATATTTTTGAAAACACGTCCTGCGCCATCAAACCAAGAGCCGTGGCAGGGGCAATGGAAAGCAGAGTCTTTTTGAGGTTCAAACATCGTAATGCAGCCAAGATGGGTGCAAATATTGATAAGAATTAAATATTCAGGTCGCAGAGAGCGATGCCAGTTTGAAGCTTCGGGAGGTTGTTGGAAACGTTTAGAATCCGGATCTCTGAGGCGGGTGCGAAGCGTTTGCTTTTGAAGCTCTACAAGCATTTCAGGGGTTCGGTGCTGAATAAAAACGGGGAGTCCCCGCCACTGGACAATTTTATGCGCGCCTTCTTTTAGATCCGAGAGGTCAACTTCAAGAAGTGCGTTTTGAGAGAGCGCCGCAGTGGTTCCCCGATTAACCCCATAGAGGCTGTCAATAAGCGGTACTGCTAGAGCGCAGGCACCAGCACCAGCACAGGCGCAGGTTGTATAGCCTGCAACAGACATTTTCCCAGCATTTTTAAGAAGATCTCGCCGTGAAGGTTTTGCGGATTCAAAAGACATGAGGCTACCTTAAAAAATGGGAAAACGGAGAGGATGGTTTTATGTATAAATCCTCTCTGTTTTCTCTGCCAAGGGTTGATTTTTTATTTTTCGACTTCAGCGGCCAAGCGTTTTAAAATATTTGGCAGGATACCGCCATCATGGAAATAAAGAATTTCAGCCTTGGTTTCCAAGCAAGCTGTCATCATAATTTTTTCCTGTCTGCCATTTTTATATTTAAAAAGAACAGGGATCTGACATCTTGGGCTTAGATTTTCGGGCACTTCAATTTCGACAATTTCCTCTCCTGAAAGTTTCAATGTTCTGCGTGTTACATTTTCCGGAAAACGTAGAGGGAGGATCCCCATACCAACGAGATTGGAACGGTGAATGCGTTCGAAATCTTCGGCAATAATGGCTTTTATGCCTAAGAGATTAGGGCCTTTTGCAGCCCAGTCACGGCTTGAGCCCATACCATAATTTTTACCGGCAATAACAATCAGGGGGATATTTTCTTTTTTATAGTTTTCAGCGGCGTCAAAAATAGAAACTTCTTCTCCATCAGGGTAATGCCGGGTTATACCGCCCTCACTGCCGGGGATGATTTCATTTTGAATACGAATATTGGCAAAAGTTCCTCTTGCCATGATTTCATCATTTCCACGGCGACTGCCATAAGAATTAAAATCTTTAGGCTGAATGTTGCGCTTTTCTAAATAAAGCGCCGCAGGGGAGTTCGGGGCGATCGCACCTGCCGGGGAAATATGGTCTGTCGTCACATTGTCACCAAAGAGAGCGAGAATACGTGCATTCTTAATAGGTGTTCTTTCTTGTTTTTGCGCAATTTTATCAACCCAAGGTGGATTGTGGATATAGGTTGAGGCTATTTCCCAATGGAAAATAGAGGAAGGTTCTGATGCTTTTAAATTCTGCCATAAAGCAGAGCCTTTTTCGGCATTGGCATAGCTGCCGGCAAAAATAGAGGCAGTGACATATTTGGCAACATATTCCTCAATTTCTTTAGGGTTGGGCCAAATATCGGAAAGAAAGACATTCTTGCCGTTGCGATCTTGCCCGATAGGTTCATTGGTAAGATCAAGATTAAAGCTACCTGCCAGTGCGTAGGCGACAACAAGCGGCGGGCTTGCGATATAATTGATTTTAGTTAGGGGAGAAATGCGTCCCTCAAAGTTTCGATTTCCTGAAAGAACAGCTCCAACAGTGAGATTATTCTGCTCAATAGCCTGTGTGACCTCAGGTGACAGTGGGCCGGAATTACCGATGCAGGTGGTGCAGCCATAGCCAACAACTTCAAACCCAAGGGCATCTAAATCTTCTTTTAGTCCAGATTTTTCAAGGTAATGTGAAACGGCACGAGAGCCCGGTGCAAGAGATGTTTTAATACGGGAAAGTGGTTTTAAACCTAAAATTCGTGCTTTCTTCGCCAAAAGGCCAGCGGCAATCATCACGGAAGGATTCGAGGTGTTCGTGCAGGAGGTAATGGCCGCAATGACAACATCCCCATTTCCGATTGTTTCTCCGTTTGAAAGGGGAAAGCGCTGTGCCTTAGAGGGGGTTTCGACTGAAAATGTCTTAGGAATTTCGGATAAAATATGCCTTTCAGATGGGTTTTTCGGCCCAGCCATACACGGGAGAACTTCTCCCAAATCAAACGCAATAACATCTGTAAAGGAGGGGTCCGGGGTATCCTTTTCTCTGAAAAGCCCCTGTATCTTAAGATAGGCTTCCGCAAGGGCAATATGTTTTTCATCCCGTCCAGTGAGTTTAAGATACTCCATTGTCAGGGAATCAGCCGGAAAGAAGCCGCAAGTTGCACCATATTCCGGTGCCATATTGGCAATAGTCGCCCGATGCGCTACCGGCAGATGTTCGAGGGCAGGGCCAAAGAATTCGACAAACTTCCCAACAACGCCCTTTTGGCGTAATTTTTGGGTAATGGTCAGCACGAGATCCGTTGCGGTTGTGCCGGCCGGCAGGGAGCCTGTCAGTCGCATACCGATAATTTCCGGGATACGCATGGAAATGGCCTCGCCGAGACTGGCGGCTTCTGCTTCAATACCGCCAACTCCCCACCCCAAAACGCCCAAGCCGTTAATCATTGTCGTATGGCTATCTGTTCCGAAAACACTATCGGGAAAGAGAATATTATCTACATTTTGGACGAGCGGTGCGAGATATTCCAAATTTACCTGGTGGCAAATACCGTTTCCGGGAGGAATGATGCGAAAATTTTTAAGCGTTTTCTGTGCCCAATCTAAGAAACGGTAACGCTCGTTATTTTTTTGAAACTCCGCCACCATATTTTTTTCAAGCGCTTCCTGCGTTCCGGAAAAATCAACGGAAATGGAGTGGTCAATCACAAGATCAACAGGAATGGATGGGTTGACGGCGGCAGGGTCTTTGCCAAGCTTTTCCATTCCATCTCTTAAGACTGCAAAATCAACGATAGCAGGCACGCCCGTGAAATCTTGCATGAGAATACGGGCTGGAGAAAAAGGGATTTCGTTATCAGATGAAGCGTCCTTCCCCCAAGAAAGAAGAATATTCGCAGCTTCTTCTTTGCCTTGGCGCAAGACATTTTCCAGCAGGATTTTTAGAGAAAAAGGCAGTTGCTCTGTTTGGGAGGGGATGCTTGCTAAGGCTTTTGGCAGGGAGCTGTAAAAATAATCTTTTTCTTGGAATGAAAATGTTTGCGCAAAGAGCATTTCTTGGAGCAGGGTTGGTTTCGTTTTTGACATGACATCATCCATTTTTAGGCATTTTTTTTAAAAAAATCTTCTGGAAGGTTCCGCATGGCGTGGCCTGTGTAAATTTGACGGGGGCGGGCAAGGGGAGAGCCTGTTTCAAGCATTTCTTTCCATTGCGCCATCCAGCCTGCCGTTCGGGAAACAGCAAAGAAAACTGTAAATAAGGAAGACGGGATGCCCAGAGATCTTAAAATAATGCCTGAATAAAAATCGATATTGGGATAAAGATTTCGGCTGATGAAGTAATCATCTTGACGGGCAGCTTTCTCCAGTTCTAAGGCTAATTTTAAATGCGGGTCATGCGAGAACCCAATTTCCTCAAGAACTTCATGGCATATTTTTTGCATATGTTTTGCGCGGGGATCTTCATTTTTATAAATACGGTGCCCAAACCCCATGAGGCGTGTTGGATTTTCTCGATCTCTTACCTTGGCAAGGAAGGCAGGAATATTTTCAATTGTGCCGATTTCCTCAAGCATATCAAGAACAGCTTCATTCGCACCGCCATGCGCCGGACCCCAAAGTGCCGCAATCCCGGCGGCGACACAGGCAAAGGGATTAACACCTGTAGAGCCTGTCATACGAACGGTCGAGGTTGAAACATTCTGGCCGTGATCAATATGTAAAATCATGATCTTATCAAAAGCTTTGGCAAGAATTGGATTAACTTTCCAAGGCTTTTCAGGCATCGAAAAAAGAAGATGCAGAAAATTTTCGGCATAACTTAATTCTGGTTTTGGATAAATAAGTGGCAATCCTTGGCGGTAGCGATAAATCCATGCCGCAAGGGTTGGCATTTTGGCAATCATTTTAATTGCAGAAAGACTACGCTCTTCCGGCGTTATCATGTGTCGCTGGTCGGCTGAAGGATCGGCATAAAAGCTCGATAAGGCACCCATTGTGCCGCATAGCATCGCCATAGGATGGGAGCTACGCCGAAAACCGTTAAAGAAATTCCCTATTTGCTCATGGAGATAGGCCTCTTCTTTGAGAGAATTTTCAAAAGAAACAAGCGTTTTAGCGTTGGGAAGTTCGCCATGCAGGAGGAGATAGGCAACTTCTGGATATGTTGCATGTTCGCAAAGCTGGTCAATGGGATAGCCACGATGCAAAAGAATACTTTTATTGCCATCAATAAAAGTGATTGCACTTTCACACGAAGCGGTGCTGGCAAAGCCTGCATCATAAGAAAGGATTTTATGATCGGGATATAAGCGATCTGTCGTGAGTCCCAAAGGCCCCATTGTCGCTTCTTGGATTTTTAAAGGGATATTTATATTCTGTTGCTTTGAGGTGAGTTGCCAGTCTGATTGGCGAGTTCCGTTAGCAAAAGGGGTGTTTAATGTATCAGACATAGGGATTTCCTTCCGAAACAGATTAAGAATATATTTTGCTTCGCCAGATTATTCAGGTATTTTTAGGATATTAGGCAGCGTCATATTCTTTGATAGTAGTAAAGAGACAGCCAGCCGCAAAGCAATATTTTATAAAATAGGGAGGGAACGGTAATGGTGTCATTGCAAGGAAATATTCCAGCAACTTTAATCTCAGGGGATGGGATAGGCCCAGAAATTACGCAGGCGACACTTTCCGTTTTGGAAGCTCTGAGGGCACCTTTTCTGTGGGACGAGCAGATTGCGGGTATGACCGCTCTCGAAAAGACGGGGACACCCTTACCGCCGGAGACAGTTGCAAGCCTTCATAAGACAGGATTGGCTTTAAAAGGCCCCTTAACGACACCCAGTGGCGGAGGATTCCGTTCCATTAACGTGACTTTGCGGCAGGAATTTGATCTTTTTGCTAACCTGAGACCAGCAAGAACATTACTCTCACGCCCTGATCTGTCTCGTTATGACAATCTCGACATTGTTCTTATTCGTGAAAATATAGAAGGCTATTACGCTGCGCGTGAATATTATTTACCTCAAGGGAGTGATCCGCAGGGGATGGCACTGTCGGCTGGCTATGTTACGAAAAAAGAATGCTATCGTATCATTAGATATGCTTTTGAATATGCGTTGCGCCATGGTCGAAAGAAAGTAACACTTGTTCATAAAGCCAATATTATCAAATTAATGTGCGGCATGTTCCTCGAAATTGGTCGTGAAGTCGCCAAAGAATATGCTGGTAGAGTGGCTTGCGAGGAACGTATCGTAGATGCTTGCGCCATGCAGCTTTGTTTAGATCCGTCTCAGTTTGATGTTATTGTAACAACCAATTTATTTGGCGATATTTTATCGGATCAAATTTCTGGTCTTATAGGGGGACTTGGACTTGCACCTGGTGCCAATATAGGTGAAAACATGGCAGTTTTTGAGGCTGTTCATGGCTCTGCTCCGGATCTGGTTGGTAAAGCCTGTGCTAATCCTGTTGCCTTAATGTTAGCCGGTGCTTTGATGTTGGAGCATATTGGAGAGGTAGAAAAGGCGAATATTTTACGTAAAGCGATTGATAAGACTTTGCAAAATAACATTAGAACACCAGATTTGGGCGGGACAGCGACAACATCCGATTTTTCTCAGGCTGTGATACAGCATCTCTAAATGCTTGAATTACCTCAAAAATTTTTTTTGAATGCTTCGGATCAGAACGATATTTTTTATCAGGATGAAGGGGTAAAAGTTACCCATGAAGGCATTCAGACGATCGACCGGTTTTATCCGATAAGGGATATTCGGAAAGTCTATATTCAAAAGGCAGAAAATCGCTTTGTATGGATGCGTGTGCTGATTTGTTTGGGGCTTTTTATACCGGCAATTGCGATGTCAGTAAATTTTTTGGGAAAAGGGCCTGTCGGATTTTTAATGATTGTCGGCTTAACGGCCCCTTTGCTTCTTGTGGGCGGCGGCGGAATTTATAGTCTTTATCGGCCATCCTATTATTTATATGTTCAGAGCTTTCTTCAGGAGAGCAGGGTGCTTGAAACGAATTCCCCTCATCAGATCGTCAGGATAAAAAAGGCAGTTCTAAAAGCTGTAAAAAGGATTCAAGAGGAGGAGAGGCGTTTAGAGGAAAGAGGCAAAGTCCTAAACTTTTTTTAACAAAGTTAAGGATTGTTTTTCTTTTTTGGAAGTAGTTTCAAGATAAGCCAGCTAAAGCCAACGCCAAGGAACATTGCAATGGCTGTTGTTCCAATAATCATTCCGGTACCCATAAGCGCATTTCATCCTTTGAAAATGATATTTTGAAAATAAGAATTCTTTTTAAAGGAGTTTTTGTCTTTAGTCCAAAATATCCCTTTATTTTTTAAGGTGTTTTCTGCAAATTGCTTTCTGAAACTTCCGATAATTTAAAAATATTTAAAAATAAGGTGCCGTAAATTAAATGTCTGAAAGAGATGCTGTCTTATTTTTTGATACAGAAACGACCGGTCTTGTTCGCAAAGATCTCCCAATCGGGGATCCAGCACAGCCACATTGTGTCCAAATCGCTGCTTTATTGTGCAATAAAGAGGGAGAAATACAGTCTTCTTTAAATCTTTTGGTTCGTGCAGATGGATGGCGTATTCCGTATCAGGCAACGCAAGTCCACGGCATTACAGAAGAGCAGACGAGGCGGTATGGTGTTCGGGAAGAGGTTGCGGCTGAAATCTTCTATAATTTAGCTTCAAACGCTTTTGCGGTTGTCGGACATAATGTCGGATTTGATGTTTCGGTCATTGAAACCTTATTTCACAGGGTAAAGAAAAGTGCATGGACTTTGCCTGAGCATAAATATTGTACGATGAATCTTTCCAAAAGAACTTTAAATCTTCCCCCTACCCAAAAGATGCTAAACGCTGGTATGAATGAACCAAAGGCACCGTCTTTGGCAGAGGCGTATCGTTTCTTTTTTAAGGAAGAAATTGATGGTGCGCATGATGCCATGGCGGATACACGGGCTTGCCATCGTATTTTTTATGAACTTAGACGCCGTCGGCAGGAAGAGAAGAGAGGGACGGAATGACGAATTCTTCCACCTTAAAAGCAGAATCTCCTTTGGAAGAAAATACTCTTTCTCAAGAGGCCGCCACAGAAAAATTTGGTGAGGCTCTTGTTGATGAGGTGCAGGCAGAATTTGCCAAAGATGCGCAAGAAACTTTTGCTGCAGAAACGGCTGTCGAGGAGACTATCGCTGCCCAAGAAAACGTGCCTGTAGCTGCCGAGGAAAATAGCCTGCCAGAAACAGAATTTCCTTTGGAAGAAAATACGCTATCTCAAGAGGCTGCCACAGAAAAATTTGGTGAGGCTCTTGTTGATGAGGTGCAGGCAGAATTTGCCAAAGATGCGCAAGAAACTTTTGCTGCAGAAACGGCTGTCGAGGAGACTATCGCTGCCCAAGAAAACGTGCCTGTAGCTGCCGAGGAAAATAGCCTGCCAGAAACAGAATTTCCTTTGGAAGAAAATACGCTATCTCAAGAGGCTGCCACAGAAAAATTTGGTGAGGCTCTTGTTGATGAGGTGCAGGCAGAATTTGCCGAAGATGCGCAAGAAATTTTTGTTGCAGAAACTGCTGTTGAGGAGACTGTCGTTGCTCAAGAAAACGTGCCCGTGGCTGCCGATGAAAATGTCCTAACAGAAGCAGAATCTCCTTTGGAAGAGAATACGCTGTCTCAAGAGGCCGCCACAGAAAAATTTGGTGAGGCTCTTGTTGATGAGGTGCAGGCAGAATTTGCCAAAGATGTGCAAGAAACTTTTGAGATGGAAACTGTGGCAGAAAAGGAATCTCTGAAAACAGATCATCTTCTTTCTGATGCTGGTATACAGGCGCTTTTATCTGTGTTTTGGGAGGGCTTTCAGCATCCGGAAGCAGAGAGGAAAGAATTTTTTAAAGAAGTACTTTCTCAAGAGGAGTTTCGGTTTTTCCCCTTATTGGCAGATCCGATGAAATTATCTCTTTTGCCATTGGAGGCTGAAGAAAAGCAGGTTCTGGAAAATAATTTTGGAAAAGTAGAGACCAATTTATCTTTTGAATATGCAAAGGGATTAGCGCAGATTACCTTACAAATGGGAACATTAAGGGAATTGCGCCGGAATGCTTTGGCACTCCTTTCATGGTGTATTGGATTATTTTCAATTTCCGCTTTGTTCGCCGCAATTATTTTTACAGTGCCGCATCTCTCTCAGGGAAAAGCGACATTTCTGGCCTTTTTGCTGACTGTGCCTGTTATTACCATTATTCTCGCCGTTGCAAGCCTGGGGCGTGTTTGGGAATATTTTACTTTTATTCAGGGGAGTGGAGAGCCGTCACAAGCGGCAAGTAATGCACTTCTTTCGGATAGCGGTAATTTTCTTTCAAAGGGTATCGCAGGAATTGAAGAAAAGCTCACAGAAAACAAGGCCGCTTTACTTAGAGTGTCCAACGCTTTAGAGCAAGCTGTTCAAAGACTTATTCTCTCAGGTTGCTTGATTGCTTTTTCCACAGTGATCTGGTTAAGCCTTTCTATCGCCGCGACATTCCAAAAGTTTCTTTCTTGGGAACATGTCGGTTTCTTTGTGCTGACTTGTTTTATCCTTTTTTTAACGACGTTTTTTGTTCGGATTGGAAACTGGAAAGCACCTTCCGCTGGAAGAAATTGGGGCTGGTGTTTTGCCTTAGTGGTTTTTGTGTTTACCCTGTTCGGTGCAGGAGCTATTGGAAGAGGGCCTATTCGTGTGAACCCTAATGAAATGCCGGAGATTTCCAGCTCATGGATTCATAATTTTTCTCCAAATGGCTTTTTCGAGGGACTACGTGGATGGTTTTACCCCGGTGTCGCCTTACAATGGGTGCCGCCTAAATCGTGAAAAAGAAATTTAAAAATCTTTTTATGTTTTTAGCGCTCTTGGTGTTTTTTTATGATTTGCCTACTTTTGCGCTATCATCCTCAAAATCTTTAAAAGCTCAACAGAATGAAACTTCTGAATCAGAGGCGTCACCGCAAGAAGTTCTGGAGTTTTTATCTTTAGGAGAATATTGGGGTGTTCGCACGGATATTGATGCGGCGCAGGGTGGCAATGCTGAACGAAAGATCATTGACCTCCAGTATGACTGGGATAATGTACGCTCTGCCTCTAAGGAAGAAGAGGCTTTTTCTAAGGCAGAAAAAGAAAGCAAGACCTCCCAAAATCTTCAAAAAGATTAACATTTAGAAAGTTCCTATGAAAAAGAAAATTTTAAAAGTTTTGTTCGCTTTTGCTGTAAGCGGTGTGTTCCTTGCCCTTTTTCTGCACGGTTTGAATTGGCACGAAGTTTGGGAGGAAATGAAGCAGGTGAAAGTTGAATGGTTTGGCTTTGCTGTTCTTTCGATTGCGCTTTCTTTTTTCTTACGTGGTGAACGCTGGCGTCAAATTTTAAAGCCTTTAAATTCAAATGTGCCAACTTTTGCGACATGGCGGATTTTTATCTTAGGAATTGCCGCCAATAGCATTCTACCATTCCGTTTGGGAGATGTTTTGCGGGGAACGATTTTTTCGAAGAAGCTTGGTGTGCCTGTTGGGGCTTTAATGACAAGCATCTTAATCGAAAAAATGTGCGATCTCATTTTTATCGTTCTTTTAGGCGGATTTGCCTTGCTGGTGATTCCTAAAACGGGACATGCTGAGTTTTTTAATATTTTGGGAACATTAATTTTTGCTGTTGGTTTTACGGCGATTATCTTCCTATTTTGCGCACGTTGGTTTCGCCGTCCTGTTGTTTTTACATTGGTAAAAATTTTGAAGAAGACACCTAAAATTTCAGAAAAACTATTGCCGCTAGTCGGGCATATTTTTGATGCGCTTGATATGGTGGCACGCCCGTCTGTTATGCTGAGAGTCATGCTGTTTTCTGCCCTGACATGGCTTGGGGAGTGGGGGGCTTTCGTTTTGGTGGCGCTGGGTACGCCTTCTCTTGTAAAGCCGACAGCTGCCTTTTTAGCGATGCCGATGGCAACACTTTCAACGGCAATTCCAGCAGCGCCGGGCGCCATTGGTACATTTGATGAAGCCGCTAAAAAAGCGATGAGTATGCTTGGAAATACGTCAGCATCCGCCGCCGCTTATGCCTTGCTTATTCATGCGGTGATCTGGGCTGCACCCATCATTATGGCATTCATTGCATTGATCGGTTTTCGTTGGAAAAAGGCTTCTTAAGTGATAGGGGCTTTGGATAGAAAAGAAAATGCGGCGCTTATAAAGCAAGTTTTTTTTAGCTTATCAGATTGGCGCATTTTGCTTTGTCTTTGTGACAGCTTTTCTTTTGATGAAATTGGGAAAATATCTTGTTTCTTTAAAAGCCGGCGTTTTTGCTGCCCTTTTATATATTGCCGCTTTTAATTGTTTTGAGGGTAGGGGGCAAAGCCCCATTTTTTATAGTTTCTTGGTGCTGTTAGCCTTTAGCAGTGTCATTGTGAATTTCGAGAAAATAAAAAATGATTCAGCTTCTCTGCTGAAAACAGGTGTATTTGCCATGTGTTTTCTAGGGGTTGCGATCGAGATAAAGCCAACAGTTGTTTCTGAAGGGATATCTTTAGGGCTATATCTTGTATGGTTGACATGGCAGCATGGAAAAAAGGGAAAAGCCGTTTTTTCTCATATGCTCATTTGAATAGGGATTGCTTTCTTACTAACTTTTTTGGTTATCTTATTTTATATTTCCATTGGGCTTTTGCAAATATTGTTTCCTTTTTTCAAAAGAGCTCCTCACAGCCAATGCATTTTTACAGCATCTCTGCAATTGTAGAGTTGTTTTTTATCATTGCGCCTTTGTTATCGTTTATTTTTTCTTCGAAAAAAAGAGAATAATCGTTTGGTATTTTTTCCGTTTGGCTGGGTAATTGTTTCGTGGTTTGCCCTGTTTAGCATTTTGCCTGCATGGCCACATTATGCCTTGCCGGTTCTTTTTCCTGTTTTGTTGTTGTCGGTATATTTATGGGAAGGTAATTTGTTTTTTAAAATACTTTTCATGCTTTTCTTTACTTTTATCTTTTCGCAAGGCGCATGGTCTGAGGAACAAAAGAAGTGCTGTCTATCCGGATATAAAAGACCTTATCAAGGGTAAAGAAGGATGCCTTTACAGCTATAATACCTATATTGTTTTATCAGATATTACGAAAAATATTGCCGTTTGCCATTTAACAAAATATTCATTCCCTCTTCACCTTTCTTCCTTGCAAGAACAAGGCGCCTTGGGTTTAAAAGATGAGGAGGCTGAAGTGAAGAATATTTTAAATAAATCTCCATGGTTGATCGCTGTCACATCTTACGAAAAAGAGAATTTTTCCGAAAGTACAAACCATGTCTTACCTCAAGACAGGGATGTGGCGATTATTTTGAAAAATTTACCATATGATTTATGCCGCTTCAGAAAATGATCGTTATTCTATGTTTAGATTATATGAAATAAATACTTAAAATTTCTTATTTAGGCATTTTTTATAGAAATAAGATTAGGGACGCTTCTTTTAAAAATATTCGCTTCTCAGAGGCCTGGTTCCATTTTTTAGAAACTTGTATCAATGCTTGCTTTACTTTAGAAAAAAATCTTGTTTTCTGTTCCTAATGCTTTCCGGTAGATGTTTCAACGAATGCTTTGCTTCAAACAAAAGATACTTATCAAAAATCTTTTACCTATTATTTTCATTATTATAGGGCTATTTCAGTCTTTTCGGCAGGCTTTTTCGGTTTGGTATGCCGATCCAGATACCGCAGCACTCGTTTTGACGGCCAGAGGTATGCTGGACGGCGGCCTAGCATTTTTAAAATCTTTTAATTTTCCAGTTGATAATTGGCTCTTTACTTTAATTATTCCCGATAGTGTCGTGATAGCTCTTTTGGGGGACAGCCCAACTATTCTGTTGGGGACAGGGATTGTTTTCTTTTGGATGGCAGCTCTGATGACAGGGCTTATTGTTGCTAAAATTGCTGGATGGCCACGTGGATTATGGGCAATTGCTTTTGCTTTGTTTGCAACACAGCCAGCTCTGGGAAGCGCAGGCTATCTGACAGCTTCTGTCGCACATCATATTTCCATGGTGTGGGGAATGTTTGGCATTTTCCTTTTGCTTTTTTGGATAACAAAAAAATCTTACATTGCCTTAACAGCCTCAATGCTCATTTTGAGTATTACAGCTTTTTCTGATCCATGGTCGCTTGTGACTTTTTGCTTGCCGCTTCTGTGCGCATCTGGAATTGTATTTTGGCAGGATTTTAAGAAGTTTTCATCTATTAAACCCTCTCTTCTGTTGTGGGGTGGGGTCGCTTTTTCAGCTTTTTGTGCGCTTTTTCTCAGTAAAACCCATTTTTTGGGGACTTTGCCGCTAATGGATTGGAATGGGGCGCAGGAAAGTCACTTAAAATTTGCACCAGATAAGCTCTTAGAGTGTTTCCTTTTTCTACCGTATCTTTTGAATTTTATACCATGGTTTTTTCATACGCCGGATTTTTTACCAAGTGCATATGATTATACCTCACTGTGCAGACCGCCTCTGGCTATTTGTATTTTAGATGGTTTGCTTTACGCCTTCATTTTATTTGTTTTTATTCGTGGATATTTTAAGGGAAGAAAAATTTTCAGCAATGCTGAAAATTTTATTCTCATTTTTAATTTATTTTCTTTACTTGGAATTTTAGCAGCCTGCGTTTTCTTTAGGCTGATCGATGAATATTCAGATATGCGTTATCTTGTAAATATTTTTTATATTTTCATTATAACATTATGTATTTTACCTAAAAAGATTTACCCGATATCCTTACGTCCAGTTGTAGTTGCTTTGGTGCCGTTATGGTTTTTTTCTGGGTTTGTCAGCAATATAAATATTTGGAAAACGCAAAGAATCCCACTTTCCGTCTATAATCCCGATGCGCTTACGGAATTTTTGCAAAAGGAAGGGATTTCTCAGGTCTATGGAGATTATTGGCATACAAATGTGCTGGGAATTCGTTGGTTTAGTCATGAAAAAATCAAAGCAGGATCTTTGAATTATTATAAGAATAGCGGTTTCTTCCCGCATATTTGGAACGATCCTAAGTGGGATGAAAATATATCTGGAAAATGGGCTTATATTGCTCATAATCATCAGGGTTCAGATTGTCTTCCATTCCAGAGTTGCGCAGATGCTTTTATTGCAACTTATGGGGCGCCGAAAGAGATAAAGCATAGCACAGAAAATGATCTCTTAATTTATGAAAATACGCCCTTAAATATTCAAAAGCTTAAATCTCTAGAGGATTTGCCATTTCGCTTGTTTCGTTCAGAAAAAGGATTGCAGGCAAAAAAAATTGCAAACAAGGGATGGGGTTCTGTTAATAATAATTTGCTAAAGAGTAGGAATAATCTGCCAGGATTTACCTTCTCCTTGCCAATACCGCATCCTGAAAATTTAAGGATGACTTTCGTGATCTCCTCCTCTTCTCGTTATAGGTCAAGAAAAGCCGGCTTCATCTATGAGGGGAAAATGATAAAAGAGATTAATTTTCATCCCCATTCTGCGAGCTATACATTTCCGCTCTTAGTCCCTAAGACACAAAGAGAATTTTCTATCGCTTTCGATCTAAAAAGGACCTCACTTTTTGATCCTGCCATTGAGCTTGAAAGTATTTTTTTGGAAACAGAAAGTACTAACGCTAAGGGTTAAGCTAGAACATTATGAAAACAGCAAGTTTTACATTGGCAACAAAGGGAAGCTTTGCGTTCGCCTCATGGCTTTTTATTGGTTGGGATACAAAAGAGGGAGGGATGATGCTGGCGAAAGGCTGAAAAAAAATGCTCTTGGGCTTTTTGCAATATGTGGTAAAAACCAAGGATATTCTTTAATCTTCCGAAAAATCATGGGGATAATTTGTCTTTTCGTTTGAAAATGGAATCCACAACAGGAAAAGTAAAAGATGTTGTTCTTTCTTATAAGGGGAAAGAGATTAGGCCGTGGCAGGTTATAGAGGCAGAGCGGATTTATTTATTTGATATTCCTCTGGAGAAAGACCAAGAAACAGTTACACTGGAATTCTATATTAAAAATCTAGAACAAAGCGATGATAAGTTTTGGCATAAGGGCATTGACCTTATGGAAATGTTTTATCTGGATGCAAGCAGGGGAGATGTTACGTGAGAACGAAAGAAATACCAAGTTTAACGCTCGCAGTACCTTGCTATAATGAAGAGGAAATTCTTGAAAATACAGCGAGCAAGCTCGAAGAACTCTTGCTTGAATTAATTGCTTCTCAAAGAATAAAAAAGGGAAGTTCGCTGCTTTTTATTAATGATGGGAGTACGGATAAAACATTAGAAATCTTACATCATATCAAGCAAAAACAGCAGAAAGATGATCTAAATATTCAGATTTTAAATTTAGAGCAAAATAAGGGGCATCAGGAGGCGCTTTTAGCTGGTTTAGCTTTTAATAGCTCAGATGTTATGATTTCTATAGATGCAGATTTGCAAGATGATATCAATGTCATTCCTGAAATGCTGAAGGGCTGGCAGGAAGGCTATGAAATTGTCTTGGGTGCTAGAAATGACAGGGTAACAGATCGTCCATTTAAACATTTTACAGCTAGCTTTTTTTATTGGGTGATGAAATATGTTGGGAGTAAGCAGGTACCGCAACATGCAGATTTTCGCCTTTTGAGTCGGCATGCTGCTAAAATTTTGGTGCAAAAAGCAACACGTCCCCTGTATTTGCGGGGATCTGTTGTCCAGATGGGTATTCCATGGAAAGTTGTTTTCTATCAACGTAAAAAACGTGAAGGCGGTGTGTCTAAATATACATTAAGAAAAATGTTATTTTTGGCCTTCTCGGGTTTGATTTCCCACTTTAAATCATAAATTCTCTTAATACGAAAATACGTATTTTACCCCGAATTTAGTGTAAAGGGTTGCTCTTATTGTGGAAAATAGTTCTGCTGAGTAATGGCTAAAAAACTAATTTAAACAAGTATTTTTATAATGCAAGATTATGGCAAGGCAGGCCATAAGCGGTTTTTTTGGTTGAATGCGCATAGGGGCTTAAGCGTTGGATGGAGAAAAGAATAATCCTTGGCTCTTTTTAAGGCGCTTTCACCATAAGGCATTTTTAAAATCAGAAATTGGCTTAGATCTCTTCTAAAAACAGTTTAAATCAAGAGACAATTTAAAGAGATATTTTTAAAATGAAAGTTTTATTTTGTGACGGTATGTTATCGCAGGCTAATGCTCTTTCGCTTTATTCTATCTTCAAAATAAGACGCAGAATGTTCTGAATCTAAAGAAATTTCTGTGGTGGAAGATTTTTCATTCCGCCTTAGAGAGCGAGGATGTGTTGGATGGATTTGCGGATGTTTCAGGCAATGAAAATTGATTTGATGCCATATCTTCTTTATTGGCATTGGAAAGTTTAAATAAAAAACCACCAAAACCTGCAATTGCAATAAAAAGTGCAATGGCAAGACCGATAAAAAATGAAAACATATTTTCCCCCAGCGACACGACAAAAAACGCAATGATAAAAAGAATCTCAACTTTTTCTAAACTCTATACTATCATGGGAACCCGTTTGAAGAAAAATCTCTTTTAAAATTAAGAAAAGTTGTTGTTATGTTTTTAGAATGCCCTTTTTTTTCTTCATCTTTTTTTAAATTTTTTCTTTTTATACTCTTTGTTCTTGCTTTTATTGTCTTACCGATCCGTGTTAAAGCCCAAAATTGTCAGGGGAAAATTCTTCATAGTTTAGAGATTAGACCTTTTGGACGACAGGGAGATGTCTATCATTATAGACAGGGTGAAATCATTCCCGATGTGCGGGCGCATCGGGCTTCTTTTTTCGGAAAACCTTCTTATTATCTTTCTAAGGGGATTGGGCCGCTTCCTGCTAAAGAAATCGAGCTCTTAAATTGCCATCCGGTTTTTCATCCTTCTGAGGGTTTTTTTGATCCAGGATATGATCTCATCCCCAATGAGTGGGCGCATAAAGATATAAATGATTCTGATGGCATTCCATATCAAAAACCAACAAAGATTGAAAAATGAACTGCAGGTTATTTGAATGTTAATGATTTTTCTTTGTGTATTTTCTGCCATAAGCTGTTTTTTGACAGGGCTTTTGTTTGTGAAATTTTCTGCGCTGCAAAAACAGGCAGACGGGCCGGTATTAGAACAAATTCTCCAAAATTTTCGGATGAGTGCAGAGCAGGAAGCACGTCATACACGTGAAATTTTATTGGCGCAGATAGATCGCTCAACCAAGGCACAGCGTGAATCCATTGCGCTTATACGGGATGGTTTAGCCACATATTTGCAAAGTTTTTCTGAGAAGTTAGATACTTTTCGACAGGAAAATTTTTCAGCTTTAAAAGAGACTTCAGTTTCTCTAAACGAGACACTTCGAAAATCGGCAATGGAAAATCGTGAAGATTTTCAAGCACAACGTGAACAAATGCGCCAATTTGGCGAAAAGAATGACCGCCGTATGGAACATCTACAACAGGGTGTTGAACAGCGTCTGGAAAAAATGCGCGAGGCGAATGAGCTAAAGCTTGAGCAGATGCGCTTGACCGTAGATGAAAAGCTTCAAGGAACCCTTGAAAAGCGTCTTGGAGCTGCTTTTTCGACAATGAATGAAAATTTAGACCGTGTTTCTTCCAGTGTTGGTGAAATGCGTAAGATTGCAGATAATGTTGGCGATTTAAAAAAGGTTTTAGGCAATATCAAGACAAGAGGAATCTGGGGTGAAGGGCAGCTTGGCGCGATGTTGGAGGAGATTTTAACGCCGGAGCAGTTTTCTAAAAATGTTGAGATATGCCCAGGCTCTAGAGAGCGGGTCGAATTTGCTGTGCGTCTTCCCGGATCAGGTGATACAGAAACTTCTAAAGTTTGGTTGCCAATTGATGCGAAACTTCCTGTGGAGGATTATGAGCGTTTGGTGGATGCGCTGGAAATGGGTGATATTGAGGCAGAAAAAGAGGCAGGGCGGGCTTTGGAGCGCCGTGTTTATGAATGCGCTAAAGATATTCGTGATAAATATGTCCATCCGCCTTTTTCGACAGATATGGGAATTATGTTCTTACCGACCGAGGGACTTTTTGCAGAGGTCGTCCGTCGTCCGGGCTTAATTGATAGACTTCAGACGGAATTTCGAGTGATCGTTGCCGGGCCGACAACTTTAATGGCGCTCTTATCTTCTTTGCGGATGGGATTTCGCTCTTTGGCTGTGCATCAGAGATCGGGTGAAATTTCAAAGCTTCTCGGAGGAATTAAAACAGAATTTGGCAAATTTGGAAATATGCTTGATAAAGTGGAAAAGAAGCTTTTTGAGGCACAAAATGTTTTAAGCAAAGAAGGCCGAACACGTTTTCGTGTGATGAAACGTGCCTTGAGGGGCGCAGAGGAAATTTCAGAGGGGGAGGCACAGGCGATGCTGGGAATATCGGAAGAGGAAGAAGTTGGAATTACCTTTCATCAAGATGAAAAATCGCCCAATTTTCTTATGGGAGAAAATGCTTGATCGGTAAATTAGAAAAGAAACACGTCATTATTGAAACAACACCAGCCTTTTCTAATGGCGCAAAACTTGATGCCGCAGTGGAAATTGCACAAGCGGGGGAAGGGGAAAGCGAGTGGATTGATTTTGACAGTGATTTTACCTTTTCAGGGGAAGAGGATACTGAAAGCCTCAATGGTTTCACGGTCAAAAAATCACGGGATTTGATGTTGGCAGAAACGGTTGCCTTGGCACAAAGACTGAGTGCCCAGAAGAAAAGCAAGATTTTTCAGCCAGAAGAAGATTTTTCCGATGCAGAGGAGGAATATGATAAGGCGGATCTGCCGACTTACGATAAGCGCACGGCGGAATCTTTATCATCTACAATAAAAACAGAAAAAAATAGTGAGGCAATGGCGTGTGGTGCCTTTTTTGCCAGCATTGCGCTTTCACTGGCTTCTCTTTTGCTCTCCTTTGCGATGCTTGGTATGCCGCATTTCCCGGGTATTTTAGGCTTTGTCTTTTTTGAGCTGGTCGCTACGCTCCTTCTTTTTGCCGCTTGGAAATTTTTAAATGGTTGGGGATATCCAGAACGCTCTTTCCGAATGGGATTGATGTGCGGATTTTTATCTTGGGAAGTGCTTATATTCCTATTTTGGAGTATGTTGATCACAGCCTTATGGAAAGATCATACGCTCTTTTTATTAGAGGATAAGGAAAATTCTGCCATTCTCATCTCTTTTTTAGCCGGTATAGGCGTTTTTGTGATGAGTTTGTATTTCTTGCGGGGAATGGAATGGGCGCGTGCGACAGTGTTTGTCGTAGGAAAAAGCGGCCTGATTTTTGTTTCACTGGCAGTGGCTGGCATTGTCGCTGCGCTTGCGGATTTGCTACTCTTTTTATAGAAGCGCAAAATGGCTTATAAAAACAAGGAGGAGAAGACTCATGAATACAATTATTTTTAGAGCGGCGCTTTTCTCCTGTATGATTTTTGCTTTGCTCATCTGGTGGTATTGTTACGAGACAATGTAAGATATGCAGAGCGAAATTATGCGCATTTTTTCATTTTAAGATGTTTTTTCTATGGTGTTTGAGTTAATAATTCATCAGCCATATAGTTTATAAAACGGGGACTTTTTCTTGACCGAACCCAATCAACCTGAGACAGCACTTCCTGCAAAAATAAATATGCAAGGTATCGTTGAAATCCCAATCGAGCAGGAGATGAGATCCTCCTATCTTGATTATGCCATGTCGGTCATTGTCTCTCGTGCATTGCCTGATGTGCGGGATGGCTTAAAGCCGGTGCATCGCCGTATTCTTTATGCGATGAAAGATAGTGGTGTTACAGCGGATAAGCCTTACCGTAAGTCGGCCCGTGTGGTCGGTGAAGTGATGGGTAAATTCCATCCACATGGTGATAGTGCTATTTATGATGCGATGGTGCGTCTCGCCCAAAGCTGGTCAATGCGGGTAATGCTTATTGACGGGCAGGGAAATTTCGGATCTGTCGATGGGGATAGTCCTGCGGCGATGCGTTATACGGAGGCGCGTCTTGCAAAATCCTCTTCGTGGCTGTTGGATGATATTGACCGCAATACGGTGCCCTTCCGTCCTAACTATGATGATAGTGAGCAGGAACCTGAAGTTTTACCAGCGGCCTATCCAAATCTTTTGGTAAATGGGGCAGAGGGGATTGCCGTTGGTATGGCAACCAGAATTCCGCCGCATAACCCGGTGGAAGTCATTGATGCAACATTGGCATTGATTGATAATCCGGAAATCACTTTAGAAGAATTGATGTTGCATGTGCCTGCCCCTGATTTCCCAACGGGTGGTATTATTATGGGACGTAGCGGAATCCGTAAGGCTTATGCAACGGGCAAGGGGTCCATTCCGGTTCGTGCAAGAGCCTCAATTGAGGAAATCAGAAAAGACCGCCATGCGATTGTTGTGACGGAAATTCCTTATCAGGTGAATAAGGCTGTTTTACAGGAGAAAATCGGCGAACTCGTCAAAGAAAAAATTCTTGAGGGGATTTCTGATATTCGGGATGAAAGTAGCCGTCAGGGGATGCGTCTTGTTATTGAGTTAAAACGGGATGCAACGGGCGAGATTGTTCTTAATCAGCTTTTCCGCCATACACAGCTCCAAAGCAGTTTTCCTGTAAATATGGTTGCATTGGATGGGGGAACCCCACGGATTTTTGGCTTAAGGGAAGTTCTCGAAGCCTTTGTGAAGTTCCGTGAGGAGGTTATTCAGCGCCGTGCCCGTTTTGATCTTGGAAAGGCACGTGATCGTGGGCATCTTTTGATCGGTTTAGCTCTGGCAATTGCCAATATTGACCGTGTCATTGCCATCATCCGTAATGCGCCTAATCCTGTTGAGGCCCGTACATTGTTGATGGCACAGAATTTTCCAGCAGCGGATGTACAATCTCTTCTTGAACTGGTTGATGATGAAAATAATCAAATCATTGAGGGGCATGTCCATCTGACAGAGGTGCAGGCCAGAGGGATTTTGGAATTGCGTCTCCACCGTTTAACCGGCTTGGAACGGGATAAAATCGTTGGAGAATTGGATGACATTGCGGCACAGATCCGTGAATTCCTTTTAATTCTTCGGGATCGTGAGCACCGTCTTTCTATCATGCGAGAGGAACTCTCAAATGTTCGCAATGCCTTAAATTATAAGCGTGCGACAGAAATTTCAGATTCTTTGGGCGATGAATCCGATGAAAGTCTGATTGAGCCAGCTTTAATGGTCGTGACCATCACCAGAGAAGGTTTTGTCAAGCGGACACCATTGGAAGAGTTCCGTCTTCAAAATCGTGGTGGACGTGGAAAAACAGCGGCAGGTCGTCGTGGGGATGATGTCATCATCCGTAGCTTTAATGCGCATACCCATCAATGGGTTTTATTCTTTACGAGTGCTGGGCAGGTTTATCAAATGAAGGTCTGGCGTCTGCCAGAAGCCTCTCCGACCTCAAAAGGTCGTGCTATGATTAACCTGTTGCCGGGTCTTGCTGAAAATGAACAGATTACAGCTGTTTTACCGCTGCCGCAGGATGAAGAACTCTGGGATGATTTGCATCTTGTTTTTGCAACCGCGGGAGGGAATGTTCGCCGTAATAAGTTGAGTGATTTCAGCAATATCCGTTCAACAGGGATTATTGCGATGAAACTCGATGAGGGGGACAGTCTCATTGGCGTGAGAACCTGCCATCCGAATGAAGATCTTTTCTTGGCAACAAAAAATGGCCGTGCGATCCGTTTCCAGATTACAGATAGTAATTTGAGGGTATTCGCCGGAAGAAATAGCACCGGTGTCCGAGGTATTCGTTTGGATGCAGGGGACCGTGTCGTTTCTCTTGCTGTTCTGCCGCATCCGGAGCTCAAGGATAATGATGAGCGCCTTGCTTATCTCAAAGAGGCTTCGGCACGTCGTCGTGAATTCTCAGGTAATGTTGACGGAGAAATCGATGAGGTTCTGGAACAGGATGAGGATGATGCCGTCTCAGAACGCCTAGAGGCGCTTTCTCCAGAAAGATTTGAGGAGCTTGCACCCGATGAACGCTGGCTCTTGGTTGTAACAGATCAGGGATTTGGGCGTCGTTCCTCTTCTTTTGACTATTCTACCAAAGGCAGAGGCGGCAAGGGCGTTCAGAATATGTCCCTGCAAAATAAAGCCAGAGGAAAGGCCGTTATTGCGACTTTCCCTGTGTCTGCTGGCGGAGATGCGATGATGGTGACAGATACAGGACGTTTGATTCGTATGCCTGTGGATCAGGTTTCGATTATGTCCCGCATGGCTTCAGGGGTTCGTCTCTTTAATGTGGATGAGGGCGAGACAGTCATTTCTGCATTTAAAGTGCAGGAAGAGGATCAGCAGAATGATGAGGATGCTCCCGAAGCCGCTCCAACAGAAGTTTCTGCATCTGTTGAGAGTGTTTCTGAGGGTGAAGAGAATATAGAGGACTGAGGATTTGAAAAGCCGTTTGAGAGTAGGATTTTATTCCGGTACTTTTGATCCTGTAACGTTTGGGCACTTGGATATTATTGAGCGTGCCTCTACCCTCTTTGATCGGTTGATTATTGGGGTAGCGACAAATGACGGAAAGCACCCGCTTCTTGGATTAGAGGAGCGGATTGCACTGGTGCGTGACGGAATTAAAAATTTCCCGATGAAAGAGCGCATTTCTGTGATTGGCTTTTCAGATTTACTCGTAAATGCCATGCAACGTGAGAATGCAGGGACAGTTATTCGAGGTTTGCGCTGTGCAGGGGATTTTGATTTTGAAACCCAGCTTTCCGCAGCGATTAAGCGTTTGGCACCGGAGATTGAGACAATCTTTTTGCTCGCTTCTGAGGGGCAAAGAGCAACGTCGAGCAGAATTGTAAAAGAAATATCTCGTTTGGGAGGGGACGTTTCCGCTTTCACAACGGATAAGGCAAAGGAGGCCCTTTTGATGAAGAAGTCTCTTTTGTCCGCTTGAAAAGATAAAATATGATATTTTGTCATCAGAAAGAGGAGATTTTATGAGCGAAGAAAGAAAGAAGCTTGTCTTTGAAATTGAAAATGGCGGTAAAATCGTTATTGAATTAAGACCTGATTTAGCCCCTAAAGCTGTAGAGCGCCTGGAAACACTGGCATCAGAAGGTTTTTATGATGGTGTGCCTTTCCACCGCGTCATCGAAGGTTTTATGGCGCAGGGCGGTGATCCGACGGGCACTGGTACGGGCGGAAGTGAATATCCTGATCTTCCTGCAGAATTTTCAAAAGAAGCGAAGTTTGAGCGTGGTACTTTAGGGATGGCACGTTCTGCAAATCCTAACAGTGCAAACAGCCAGTTTTTTATCATGTTTGAACCAGCACCTCATCTTAATGGCCAATACACAATCGCCGGTCAGGTGATTGAGGGCATGGATGTCGTTGACCAATTAAAACGTGGCAGAGCGGGTTCCGGTACGGTTGAAAATCCTGATCGTATTCAGAAAGCTTATATCGAAGCATAAGTTTTCGAAGAATCTTTTTAAAAAAGGCAGTCCTGACGTTCTTGTTGGGGCTGCCTTTTTGCATATTTTGTGGAAAAATAACCTGAAAAGAGACAGATTTTGTTCAAAAATAGCTTTTTTTTGTTTTTTTTCATAAAAATAGAAAAAAATGCGGTTTCCTGCTTGACGCTCATCACTGGAGGGGGTAAACACACATTCAAGACAGCGAACAAACGCTTCTGAACAAAACGAGAAGACAGTTTGTTCATTGAACCGGTAGCTCAGTTGGTAGAGCATTCGACTTTTAATCGAATGGTCGTGGGTTCGAATCCCACCCGGTTCACCAATCTCCTTTAAAAAAAGAATAAGTTTTAAGAAGATATTTTTTTTCGTGTATTATTATACCGCCAAAATATCATTTCTATTCTGGCGGCTTTTGCAGCAAAGAATAAAATATTTTTTAGAGGAAAGGTTTTGACTCATCTGCATAGGCAGGAGAATCGCCTGTTTTTAATTGCTCATATTTTAGCTCTTGAACTTGTTGTTTGTCTGTCTGAATTTGATATCTGACGAGCTGTTCTTTTTCTAATTTCGCCTGAAGGGCTCCTTCATCTCTTTGTGCTTCGCATTTTCTTTGGGCTCTTTTGAGAGAGGATGCTTCAAAGCTGGCAGAAATGGCTGTTACAGGTAGGCTGATGACATTTTGGAGACCTAGATAGGGGATGCCGCTATTTTTGGGATTCATGGGGTCTTTCTCAAACATCTCACCTCTGGGAATATTGTTGTAAATAACAGCATCGGCTTCTGATTTATTGAGACGCATACCTTCAATGAAAGGGCGTTGCTTTTCTTGCGCATCAATGAGATTTGCCCAATGAACAAGTTTAATGCCATGCGGTGCATAACATTTATTACCGCTTTCGTTTCTTTCAATATCTGGAACGAAAACACCTGTTTGCATGGCTTTTGTACAGCCGGCTAAAAGGGGTAAAAGTGAGCAATAAATAAAAATTTTTTTGGATTTTTTGTGTTTGAGGGATTCATGCATTTCTAATTCATTTCCTGTAATATCGGCTTTTATAATTTTGAATAAAAATTCGCCGGTAATCTTCTTTGTGCGCTAATATCAGAACAAAGAAATGCTTTAGTGTAAAGTTCTTTGATTTTAGAAAAAGGCTTGGGATAAAGGATAACAAAGAGAGAAAGAATTTTTAAAATATTTCGTTTTACTTTCTTTTTTTCGTATATTTCCCTTTTTTATGGTTATTCGTCATTGGCATGATTTTTTCTCATAATTGTTTAGCGATTAGCCTAAATTGTCGTTCTTTTGCACCATCCTATCATCTGGCTATGGTAAAGAGAATCAGACGACTTTATGTGGGGCAGAAATTTTAATTAGGGCAGGCATCGGGCAGTTCAAAAAAAGAGTGGGTAATTGATCTTGTGAAAAGAAGGGACAATTGATCTCGAAAGATTTTAGCTTTTCTGCGATGCCGGGTTATCACGGGCAATATATAGAAATTAAATAGTGGCACTTTGCGGCGCTTTATAGCGAAATAATGAACAGGCCTATTGTTATGAATCTTCTTTAGAAGGGGGAGAATTAATTGGATTTTCTCCTTTTCCGGCTCTGATTGGGCTTGGATCTACGCTATGAAATTTTTCAGCCTGTTTGGATTGAATAGGCTATGATATTTGAAGTATTTTTTGAAATAAGAAAAATAAAGAAAAGAGGTTGTTAACATGAATATACAGTATTTAGAGACGGTTATCTTTATAATCCTCTTTTTTTTATTGATGTTTTTAGGAGGATGGACAGCTGCAAAGCGGAAGGGACGTCGTCCTTGGCTATGGGGTACGCTTTGCCTTTTTCCTTTGCTCTTTATTTGTTTAGAACTTTCACAGAGTTTTGATCAAAATGGGGAAGTAAAGCAGGAGGTGACGCAAAATCTATCTTTCTTGGAATATGCCGCTCTTCTGTGTGTTTTCTTCTTTGTTGGCATTCTTTTTATGATGATTTTCTCTCTTTGCTCTTTTTTTCTTTAAAGAAAATAGGAATTTCGAATGTTTTTTCCCCTTAAAAGCTTTTCCCAAAATTTTTCGCTAAAGCATTTCGTGCTTGTTGGGGGGCTATCTCTCTTGCCAGCATGTCACCACACGCTCGGTCATGTCGTTTTAGGGATGGATGAATATGATAGCACGCCGGGAGGGCTCTATCTTTCACAGTCAGCGCTTGCAGAAGTGACAAAAGATTTTGGTGAATTAGAGGATCATTTAAACAATTGCACGGAGACAGGTTTGCCAACAGAAGATGAATCTGCTTGCTATAATCGTTCTTGGCGTGTCTGGGGCAGGGAGATGCATGTTTCTGAAATTGAAATGGAGCCTGTTCTGATTGCAAATGATGAGGTGCCAAGGGCAGTAGATACCGGACAAATCACACGTTCCGCCGGGGCCGCTAAAATGCTTGAGGCTTATAGTAAAGTGCGGCAGGTTTTAGTGGATAGGTATCTCTCTCAGGGATTGAATAGCGGTCTTTTACTGGCAGCGGCGAATTGTCAGACCCCTTACCGTGAGAGAGGAAAATGGAAAATTAAATGCGGTCAGCTTGTTTGGGATGCAGGGGTCGTAAATTTACCTTCAAAAGTTTGAAAGTTTGATAAAAAAAAGAGGGACATTGAGAAATGTCCCTCTTTTTTATGAAAAAGTTAATCAGCCTAGATCATCTTCTTCATCTGTCAGACGAAAATTTTCTAAAAAAGCGGCTCTGACAAAACGTCTCCAGTCGGGATCAATCCGTGGAACACCAAGAACTTGACAGCCAATTTTCAAAAGTGGTGCATCATGTTCAGGGCGAATGGGAAAGGGCTGGCCGATTTGAGCTGCATCTGCAACACCATTTTCGTAGTAAATCTTTGTTTCTTCATCAAGAGAGTCAACAAAATGTGCGATACGTTCCCTTAGGTCCGATTCAAATGTTTCAGGATCATCCATGAGAAAATCTGAATCCATTTTATTTGAAAAAGCACTTGCTGCAGGACGGCCGCCGGCAGCATTAGGGATATAAGTATCAACAGAATTTAAAAAGGCAGGATCTGTATCACCATATTCATTTGGTGTTTTTCTAAAAAAGAGCGGATCTAATTTATCCCGTCCCCATTCTGTAAAGCTATCAGCCTCATGGCGAAGTTTTTGGGAGACATTACGAGCCCCTTCCATCGCAGGCTGAATCCCCAAAAGATGAACACGAACACCTTTGCGTTGAATCATTTCAACCGCTGGGACAAGATCCTCGTCACCGGAAAGAATAATAGCATCAGAAATCGCACGCTCAGAGGCAAGTGTCACTAAATCAAGTGCGAGTAGCGCATCTACCCCTTTTTGTACGCCATTTTGATTTAAACGACCTAAACGTAATTTGATAGAGGGACATTGCGCAAGAGAAGAGAAAAGGCCGTGTCGTGCATCGCCAGCATCATACCAATAGATGCGTAGGAGGCGCCCTCGTTCTTCAGTTTTTATCCTATTGCCTTCGGTAATCGGCTCAACGGCTGCGGAGAGCTCGTTGGCGATGGCGTTTGTATTGAGAAATAGTGACCCGCGCCCCGATCCGTAAAGCAAATGACCCGAAGATTCCAGAAAATATCCGGCATCAACAAAAAAAGCGGTCTGCTTAAACATGTAAGATTCCTATGGAAAAAAATGTTTTTAAAATATAAATGGGGAAATAAGAAATGTAGTTATTGAAATCTGCTTTAGTTAAAATGGAAAACAGTCCATATTCTTACTCCCACCCCCAAGAATAAGAACTAAGAAATAGCTCTTATTTTGGTTTTAGGCACTTTATTTCAAAAAGGCAAACCAAGAGAAATTTTTAGTGATATTTTAAGAAAATATGGCATATTCTATCTTTAATTTTTAAGTTCTTTTAAGAGATTTTTATTTTGGAAATTCATGCTTCTTCGTTACCCACTGGAAATATAGAAGAGGGCTCTCAACAAAGCGCTGGTTTGCGATTTGTCGCTCTACAGCTTGAAAAATTGGCAAGCGATTGGTCAAGATTAGCCAATCACGTTTCAAGATGTAATTATTATCTTCCTGATTTAACGGAAGAGCAGATTTTAGAAATTTCAGAGCAGCTTTCGCTGTCTATTGAGCAGGCGAAGCATCTTATCCTTGGTGCGATTAAAGCGCCGCTTTCATCCGAAGAAATTGAGGCGGCGGATCAGCTTATGAATCTTGCGCTTTATGCAGAACATTCGATTCAACCTGTCCGCCGAACGACATTATTTAAATCCCTTGTGCGGCAAGAAAATATGGTAGAGAAATCTATCAATGAAAGTGCTGAGGATTTATTTGTAAAAGAATTGTCTGAAATTTTGGGAGGGGAGGAAGGATGAAAAAATTTATAAACATCCTTTTATGTTTTATAAAACATAAAAATTTCAAACCTGTCTGGTCTATTTTTGCAGGGCTTGCTTTAGGGTATCTTTTGGCCTCTATTTTCTAATGTTTAAACATTATTTGGCTCTATCTTAAAAAAGATCTACTTACGTAAGTATTCTTTGAATTACCTAAAATAAGGCACCTTATTATAATGTATGTCACCCCTGCAGAAGCACAGACCCCTTGGCTCGGATGGGTTATGGATTGGCCATGGATGTGTATCTGGCTTATCTTTTTATTGATTGTCGGCCTGATTCTTTTTATGGAATCAGACCGTTAAGAAAAAAGCTCGTTCAGGGCTGAGACCATTGAATGGACCAGCCATCCGGGAGTGAAACCATATCGGGATTAAGAAGTTTCCCTGTTGTCTTATCCAATTCAATTTTAATGGTTTTCTCGATCGTTTCTAGTGGATCAACCATAGGACCGCACCAAATAGAGCCATTAAAACTCAAGCTATTGTTAAAAACAGCCGGCATTGCTTTAAGAGAGTAGGCAAAACGGAAAGGATTTCCGTCAGGACCTTTAAGGGACGCATCTGAAGGTAAATTGGGATCTGGAAGATTGGTATTATTTGTGCCATCCACTGTTTTCGGTGGTGGCGGATTCATACCGTATCGAAGAGGGTTTATCAGCGTACCTCCCTGATTGGTATCAGGATTGACGTAAACTTCCCAGCTTGTATCAATCTCTTTTGTCGAAATCGCATTTTGTGCCAAAATATTACTGTTGTTGTCACGGCATGTCAGCGTAAATCCTGAGCCGGGCACATTCATAGGCTGGATCTGCATCCGTCCATATTGTTTGGCATCTGCTGTACCTTGGGCTTTTTGATAACCGGCTGCTTCGCCAGAAAAGGCAGAGGGAAGGGCGTTATCATCACTATCAGGTGTAGACGGACCAACGGGTAAGCCGTCTGGTAAAGAGGCATTCGGTTCAGCAAGAGGATCTGCGGCACAGAGGAGAAGCGTTATCCCCATTCCGTATATAAAAGAACGTACTTTCATCATTTACACCTTGTATTAGAAGAAAAGGAGGCGGAAATCTTTCCCATTTTGTTTATTGATTTTGTTGCTTTAAATATCAACATCCTCATCTTTGATAAGAGAGGCATTCTCTGTAATGAAACGGAATCTTGGCTCTGCATGACGCCCCATTAACTCATTGACACGGGTATCGGTCATTTCAAATTCTTCAACAGGGAGATTAACACGTAATAAGGTTCTATGTGCAGGACTCATTGTCGTCTTTTTAAGATCGCTAACAGGCATTTCCCCTAGACCTTTAAAACGTGAAACCTCTACTTTACTGCCCGCTTTGAATTCTTTGCTACGTTTTTTCTCTAAATCAGCATCATTCATTGCATAAACGGTTTTACCTTTATGGGAGAGACGATAAAGGGGAGGCTGCGCCAAATAAAGATGACCTTTTCGAATGAGATCACGCATTTCCATATAGAAAAAAGTCATCAGGAGAGAGGCAATATGGGCACCATCGACATCTGCATCTGTCATAATAATGATGCGTCCATAACGCAGTTTCTCAATATCAAAGCTTTTTCCGATACCGCAGCCTAAAGCTTCGGTAAGGTCACGCAATTCTGCATTTGCACGGCATTTTTCTTGTGTTGCAGAGGCGACATTGAGGATTTTTCCACGTAGGGGAAGGATCGCCTGACTTTTGCGGTCTCTCGCTTGGCGGGCAGATCCGCCAGCTGATTCCCCCTCAACAAGAAAAATTTCGCTTTCACTCGTTTTATGGTTGGTGCAGTCTGTTAATTTTCCAGGAAGGCGTAATCGGCGTGTTGCGCTTTTACGGTCAATTTTACGGGCAGCTTTTTGGCGTTTTCTTTCCTCAGCACGTTCAATAAAGAATTCGGTGAGCTTATCAGCCTGCGCTGGATTACCGGCAAGCCAATGATCAAGAGGGTCTCGCAGGGCATGTTCAACCAATCTCGTTGCTTCGGGATTGGTAAGGCTTTCTTTTGTTTGGCTTTTAAATTGAGGCTCTCTAACAAAAATGGAAAGCCGAACCTGACTATATTTAAAAATGTCATCTGGTGTGATGCTTCCAGCATTTTTAATTTTTTGTTGTTGTCCCCATTGGCGAAAACCTTTTGAAAGCGCTGCACGT
The DNA here is from genome assembly GCA_004843165.1 of Acetobacteraceae bacterium. NCBI lineage: Bacteria > Pseudomonadati > Pseudomonadota > Alphaproteobacteria > Acetobacterales > Acetobacteraceae > Acetobacteraceae bacterium. The sequence continues at coordinate 319,140 of CP039459.1, read as the reverse complement.
AAGCCATTGATATGTGTGCCGCCAAGAGGTGTTGGAATGGCATTACAGTAAGATTCTGTATCCCCATTTCCCTCACCGGTGAAGGCGATAGCCCAATCAACTTTTTCACCGGATTCGCTCTCTTCATTACTTTTTTTTGCGGTGCTCCAAATAGGCGCTAGGAGTTCAACATCTGAGGGCAAATCCTCTTTGAGAAGATCACTGAGGCCATTGGGAAAACAGAAAACAGCTTCAGGGGTTGGACGAGAAAGATTTTTGGAAGCAGAAGATTTTTCTTCATTTTCCTCCTCCTCTTCCTCGTCATTCTCCCTATCTTTTAATTCGTCCTGATTTTTTTCAATCTCGTTTTTATCAGCGGCGAGGGAATTCTCCTCTTTTTCTTGTCCTGTTGGGAGAGAGAGGAGCGCTGGATTACAATGCCACTCAATGATAATTCCGGCAAAAAGGGCGGCTTTATGACGGCAAAGCGCAAAAAGACGTGCAGGATCAAAGGTTAATTTTTCACCAAAAATTTCGGGATCAGGTTGAAATGTAACGATTGTACCTGTTTCATATTTACGTTCTTTCGGAAGACGTTTCTTATTCAGAGGAGAGGCTGTGATGCCACGCTCAAAAGTTTGAACATGGTGATAGCCGTTACGTAGCACTTCGACGTGGAGTTTTTCAGAAAGCGCATTGACAACGGAGCTACCAACGCCATTTAAACCGCCGGAAAAGGTATAGGCACTATCTGAGGAGAATTTTCCGCCGGCATGAAGGGTTGTAAAAATAACTTCAAGGGCAGATTTTTCAGGAGAATCAGGATGGGCATCAACAGGAATGCCACGGCCGTTATCGGAGATTGAAATCTCTTTGGCGGATTTCAAAAAGACACGAATGCGTGTGGCATGGCCACCAAGCGCCTCATCCATTGCATTATCAAGAATTTCTGTCGCAAGGTGATGAAAGGCTTGGCTATCCGTTCCGCCGATATACATGCCGGGACGTTTTCTGACAGCTTCAAGTCCTTTAAGAATCTGAATATCAGAGGCCGCATATTCTTTTTTGCTAGCATTTTTACGTTTTTTTGGGGCAGATGCTGTTTTCGCAGCATCTGTGTTTAACGGCATATTAAACAGGCTATCGTTTAAATCTGTACTCAAGGGAAGCTCCGGCGAACGATTTTGGCTGGTTAGGGATGAACGGAAAGGTCTGGATAGGGTTGAGGGGCTGGAAGTGGCGGTGGTGGTGTTTGATTCTCTTGTGTCGGATGATTTTCAGGAAAATGGATTTGGGAAAGATCATTTTCTTTCGATTGAGAGGTCGAAGAGAATTTAGGCTCTTCCAAGGGCGGTCGGGTTTTCTCTTTTTTGATAGGCACAAAACTTGTTGGTTTGGGGTTTTGATGCGGTATCGCTGGTTTGTTCGGGGAAAAAGAAGGATGTGCAAAATTTGCGAAAGATTCTGATTCCGATAAAGTTACGGGGCTGGAATCCCGACGTCCAGTAGAGGATTTTGGAAGAGGAACGGCAAGATTTTTTCCTTCTGCATAAGCTGCAATATCTTCGGGATCTTTAAAATATTCTGCCTCGTGAAACATTTTCTCATGTGTTTTGCAAAAATTTCCCCCTTCACGTGCTGCTTTTAAAGAGGCCGCATCGGCGAGATCTGTCATATATTGATCTAAGCGGATTTCTCCTTTTTCAGCATATAATTTTTGGAATTCAATTTTAAGCGAATTATAATCTTGTTGCAAAATAGGCCTGAATTTCGTCATAAAACGGTCATATTCCTTTTGCATATTGCAGGTAAGCGCAATGAGCATGAATTCAGATCTCAGGGCGGAAATATTGAGAAGATGCCGCAATTCCTGACTCATTTTAGGCGTTTCTGGTGCCTGTGGTGCTGTAAACCCTGATTCCTGGGGCAGATTTAAGGGGGTGAAGTCGCCATTTTCTGCCGTTTGATGCTCCGGCATCGGTAAGTTGGGAAGAGGGGTTTTTATATTTTGCGGATCAGCAGATGTAGGAAAGGCTCCTGGACTTACAGTAGCGGCAAAACAAGAGGGCGGAAAAAGAGATAATCCTGCCATGATCCATAAGGAACAAAGAAAAATCTGCTTGTCTTGGCGTAAGTTCATTTTTCTCCAATGAAGAAAACATCTGTAAAATCTTAGCATAATGATATTTTTTAATATCGAAAAGCAAGGGGAGATTGCGCTAGAATAGTATTATTGAGCACGTATGCTCTCTCAAAGAGAAAGAGATTATGCCAGAAATTTTTAAAATGATGAAGAAAGTTCAGGGAAATAGGCTTTTTTTTGGTGTGTTTCTTTTTTTTGCGGCTTGTCAGAATCTCCATATCCCTTTTTTGGAAACGAAAAAAGATCAGAAGGAGGCGCCAGCTTCTTCAGATACATTTGCTCCCGGAGCCTTCTCTCCCTCCTGTAAACCGGGTGAAATTTCAGTCATTGAGGGAAACGTGCTCTCTGTTGGAATGCGGATGGTTTCGGATGGCAAATGGTGTGCCTTAGAGATGGCCACGGATGAGGGGGGGAAATATCCGTCTTTTGGTGTTCCAGTTTCACCAGAACATGGAAAGGCCTATCTTTATGATGGGGAGGACGGCGTGACTTATGTCGCTTATCAAGCTGAGTTTGGTTTTGAGGGGACAGATCGGTTTCGGGTTTTTCTTTTACCTGAGGCGGATAAGCCCCGTAAAAATGTTGAAATTACAGTGAATGTGACAGCGCCAGAATCCGTTATACCGGCCGCTTCTGTTAAAAGGAACGCTAATTAAAATTAATTTCCACACGGCGATTTTGCGCATCTCTAACGCCGGGACCTGTCGGCATTAAAAGATTGGTGGCACCTAATCCTTTGACGGAAACCAAACCGGCGGCAACCCCATCATGTACAAGCTCTGCTTTGACGTTGTCAGCACGCCGATAGGAAAGATTATCATTGTAGGAAGGGCCACCTTTGATCGTCTCACCAGATGTGTCGGAGTAGCCTTTTACAAGGATTTTTGTATATTGCACATTGGTGGAATTTCGTGCCGCAAGGCCAATAATTTCACGTGCCCGAGGCGTTAGGGCTGTTGAGTTCCAATCAAAAAAGACCATATAGGTGCGCTGTGCAGCTGGAGGTGGCGCTGGCGGCATAAGGACAGGGCGTTCAATCACATCTGGCGGAATAGGGTTAAATTCGTAACGTAACCCTAAAAGAATGGAATCGTTAAAATAGGTTTTTGTACCAAAAGTGGTGCTTACTGGTGTTGGAAGATGTGCGCCATTGGTCGCATCAATGATGGATTGCCCAGAGGTAGAGACAGTATGGCCATGTCCGCCAATCATCGTATTAAAACGATATTCCAATGTTGTGGAAAGGCCTAAAACCCAAGGGACGGGGAAGGAAGCGCCACCAATTGCCTGATAGGCAAAGGCACCTGTCGTTCCGCCAATTTTCTGAGTGTAAGGATTAGAAGCTTGGGCGGTATTAACAAGAGTCATATTGTCTTGTTGCCATTCATATCCAACGCCAAAGCCAATATAAGGATAAATCCAGTTGAGACCGATATCCATATCGAAATAGGCATTGGCAAATCCGCCATAAACCATTTGGTGTCCGCTGCCTTCTCCGGGAAAGCCACCGCTTTTCAAACCAGAAAATTCATTTTTGGTCATTAGTCCTTGTACTTCAACACGGAAACCGTTTCCCAGCCCATAGCCAGCGGCTGCCTGTACGCCGTAACCTGTATTGTAAAGCAGTTTTCCGATAGAAATAAGCGGATCTTCATCTCTTGGAAAATAATTTCCGACAGCAGGATTAATTTGTTGTCCTTGATTAAAGGAAACGCCGCCGCCGCCGGAAACATATGCCCCGCGCACAGGCTGTGCATGGGCTATCGGCATAAGCGCAAATAGCAACAAGCCTGTCAAAAGAAGGGCAGATAAAATCTGTTGCCAGCAAAAGAAAATTTTTTTTTCTAAGAAAAAAGACATTATCGGAAAAGTTTGAAAATCTTACTCACTTTATCCTTTTCGCCCAATTAGAGCGGAAAGGCAAATGAGAAGAAAAATGGGAGGCAGAATCCCATTTTATTCTTCTTTTTTTGAAGTCTTTTTCTTAGTCGTTGTGGTTTTTGCTTTTGCTTTTGTTGTCTTCGCTGTTTTCTTGGTTATTGTTGTCTTTTTTACAGTAGCTTTTTTCGTTGTTTTTTTTGTGGTGGTTTTTTTTGCACCACGAACAGGTTTCCCTTTTTCTTTTAGGGCTTCCAAAGCCATTTCCAGCGTAATGTCGTCCAGCTCTGTGCCTTTTGGAAGCGGCGCCATCATTTTTGCATGTTGTGCATAAGGCCCAAAACGTCCTTTTTTGGCTAAGACGGATTCACCGTCTTTCGGGTGAGGGCCTAAATTGCGGATAGAAGCGAGTTTGGCAGTTAAAATTTCAAGGGCACGTGGCAACTCAATTGTTAGAAGGTCATCCTCTTTGGTAAGGGTGCCGAAAATAGAACCCATTTTGACATAAGGCCCAAAACGTCCAAGATTGACCTCGATTTTTTCATTTGTCTCCGGATGATTCCCAAGAAAACGGGGGAGGGATAAAAGATCAAGTGCTGTTTCCAAAGTCAAAGAATCTGGATTCATTGTTTTGGGTAAAGAAGCTCTTTTCGGTTTTTTCTTTTTATCCGTTTCGTCAGCTTCACCTTCTTGAACATAAAGACCGTAAGGGCCTTTCTTTAAGGTGATTTCGAGTTTACTTTCGGGGTGAATGCCTAAAACACGCCCATTACCTGCCATATCAGTTGGCGTTTCATCTCCGGAAATCAGCGGTCTTGTATAAGCACAGATGGCATCTTCTTTTTTATAATTAGAACAGCCAATAAAGGCGCCGTGGCGTCCAAGACGTAGACCAAGTCTTCCCGTTTCACAATTAGGGCATTGGCGTGGATCTTTTCCTGAGTCATCAATAGGGAAGAAATGCGGTCCTAAATCCTCATCTAGCGCATCAATGACATCGGAAATTTTAAGATTTTCCGTTTTTCCGACCGCATGTGAAAAACCGTTCCAAAATTGCGCCATGACGTGATGCCATTCCAAACGCCCATCTGAAATTTCATCGAGTTCTTCTTCTAATTTTGCGGTGAAATCTGTCTCAACATATTGGTTAAAGAAAGAAACGAGGAAGGCTGTAACCAAACGCCCACGATCTTCAGGATAGAAACGCCGAGATTCTAGGCGAACATATTCCCTGTCTTTGAGAACCCCTAAAATAGAGGCATAAGTGGAAGGGCGGCCAATACCGATCTCTTCCATTTTCTTGACCAAAGAGGCTTCAGAATAGCGGGGAGGGGGCTGTGTGAAATGCTGATTGGGTGTGACTTCGAGAGCTTTAATGACTTCTCCTTCTGTCATTTGAGGTAGGATGGAATCTTCATCCTCATCGCCTGCCCGGGAAGTTGGAAGTCCGGTAATTTTCATAAAACCGTCAAAAACGATCACAGAGCCTGTTGCACGGATCTCTAAGTCTTTTTCTTTATTTTGAATGATAATCGTTGTTTGATCGATTTCAGCAGAGGCCATTTGGGAGCCTGCAGCTCTTTTCCAAATCAATTCATAAAGCCTTGCTTGATCATGATCTAAATATTTAGCCACTTCCTGAGGGGTATGGGTAATATCTGTAGGACGGATCGCCTCATGCGCCTCTTGGGCATTTTTGGCTTTTGTTTTGTACATGCGTGGAGAGGCTGGAAGATATTTATCCCCCAAATCTTCTTTAAGATAATCACGAACAGAGAAAATAGCCTCTTTTGACATGGTAACGCCATCTGTTCTCATATAGGTGATGAGACCTGTTTGTTCACCCTTGTAGGTGATGCCTTCATAAAGCTGTTGTGCAATACGCATCGCATATTGTGGCGCCATCCCTAATTTGCGAGAGGCATCTTGTTGCATGGTTGAGGTTGTGAAAGGTGGCGGCGGATTTCGTTTGACACGTTTTTTTTCAATTGAAGTAACCGAAAGGGAAGCCGCTTTAAGTGTATTGACGGCTTTTTGTGCTTGCGTTTCATTTTCAAGATCGTATGTTTCGAGCTTTTTGCCTTCAAAATGTGTTAGGCGTGCTTCGAAGTTTTTACTTTGAGCGGTTTGGCAAAGACTTGTAACGCTCCAATATTCACGTGCTGTAAAGGCTTCAATTTCAGATTCACGTTCACAGATAAGGCGAAGGGCAACCGATTGCACACGCCCTGCACTCCGACTGCCGGGAAGTTTGCGCCATAGCACAGGAGAAAGGGTAAATCCGACAAGGTAATCCAGTGCGCGACGTGCTAAATAGGCATCAATAAGCGGCTGATCTAGATCACGAGGCGATTCCATAGCCGTTTTAATGGCATTCTTCGTAATTTCGTTAAAAGTTACGCGCTCAACAGGGATATTTTTCAGCTTCTTCTTATCTTGAAGAATTTCTTTGATATGCCATGAAATCGCTTCCCCTTCACGGTCAGGGTCAGTTGCGAGAATGAGGCAAGAGGCACCTTTGAGGGATTTTTCAATATCGCCCATTTGGCGTGCGCCACGTTTATCCACTTCCCACTTCATCGCAAAATTTTCATCAGGAAGGACACTGCCGTCTTTAGAGGGAAGGTCACGGACATGCCCAAAAGAAGCGATAACTTTATAGTCAGACCCAAGGTAACGGTTGATGGTTTTTGCTTTTGCAGGACTTTCTACGACAACTAATTTTACCATTATTTTTACCAGTAGTTTTATTTCTGAGGAGCAATGGAAACCGTATCACCTTCATGAAGTGTGAGCATTTCCAGCATATTTAAAAGGCTAATAGAGGTTAAGACGTCTTGGACGGATAGCTGAGATTGGCGAATTAGATTATCAATGGCTATCGGGACAGGAGAAAGAAGGGAAAGAATTTTTTTAGCATGCGGGGGGAGATCCTCTTCTTTGCAATTTATGTCTGTTGAAGGTTTTTTTAAGGTGTTTTCAGAGAAAAGAGAAGGCGTTAATTTTTCTTCAGCCCTCTGTTTTGACGTTTTTTGTACAGGGGTCGAAAAGGCAGTAGGGGAGAATTTAGGGAGTTGCGGTAGAATATCTTGAACATTCTCAACTAAAATAGCCCCTTCTTTTAAAAGATTATTTCCACCTAAAGACCTTGGGTCAATGGGAGACCCAGGGACAGCGAAGACAAGTCGTCCATAATCAAGGGAGAGCTGTGCAGTAATTAATGTTCCAGATTTTCGAGCTGCCTCAATAATTACAGCACCAAGTGAAATTCCGGCAATAAGCCGGTTACGACGTGGAAAATGCCGGGCAAGGATACTGGCACCAGGAGGCGCTTCCGTTATCACACAGCCGTGATGTGCAATTTCTTCATAAAGCCCCTGATGTTCTCTGGGATAGATAACGTCTAATCCACCGGGCAACGCCGCAATGGTGCTACCGGTATCGGAAGCGCCTTGGGACAGGATACTTAAAGCCGCACGATGTGCTTGTCCGTCAATGCCCGAAGCCAATCCAGAAACAATCGTGATATTTTCTTTCGCAAGGTCTTTGGCCAAAAGATTTGCGATTGAGAGGCCTGCACTTGAGGCATTTCTTGCACCAACAATAGCAATGTTGCGGTTTTTAAGAAGGGCCTGTTTTCCCTTAAAATGCAAAATAGGGGGGGCATCAGGAATGACCGCAAGGGATTGCGGGTAGTCTGAGTCACCGTAAATCAGAGTCTCTCCCCCTAATTTTTTGACGTCTGCAATTTCATCCTCAATTTTTGCCAAAGAAGGTGGCGAAATTTTTTTATCGGCAATAAGTGTTTTAAGGGCATTTTCAGCCGTTTGGAAACGCTCTAAAGCTTGTAAAAAGCGTAGTGGGCCAATTCCAGCAGTGCGGGCGAGACGAAAACGGCTTAATCTCTCTATTGTCCAGTCTTTACTCACCCTTGTGGGCGATCTGTTTGAGAGACGGAAACTTTACTTTCTGTACCTGAGCAGAGACGGGTAAGGTTGCTTCTATGACGCCAAAAGATCAGAATGGAAATTGCGTCTGTTGCCAGAGGCGCTGGGGAGAGAAAAGAATAATGCCCAAAAAGCGGGACAAGCACGATCATTGCAAGGCAAGCGGCTAATCCGCCGAGGGAGGAGTAACGTGTTCGCCAAACGATTACAAGCCACAAAAGAAAACCGCTCAAAGCCGCCAGCCATGAAAGAGCCAGCATTGCACCAACGCCTGTTGCAACACCTTTTCCGCCTTTAAAACCCAACCAAATAGGATAGCAATGTGCAAAAACAGCGGTAAAGCATGCAATACCAGCTAAAAGCGGTTTTTGTGTTTCCGGGGCAAGGATATAAATCACAAGGGCTGGTAGCGCCCCTTTGATCGCATCTAAGAGAAAAGTTGCGCCAGCGAGCTTTTTATTGCCTGTGCGAAGAACGTTGGTTGCCCCGATATTTCCAGAACCGACTTTTCGAATGTCCCCTGATCCAGAAAATTTTGTCAGCAATAATCCAAAGGGAATAGAGCCGCAAAGATAGCTGGCAATCACAACAATGAGAATTAATTCAATGGTGTCGGACATTCAAATTTCTTTCCAGATTAGGCGTTACGCATCTGCGCAACATGTTCTAAAATACTCATTCGTGCAGACACGCCTAAGCGAACCTGTTCACGAATAAGACTCCGAGGGCCGTCCGCAACGGAAGAGGTGATTTCGACCCCCCTATTTGCAGGGCCTGGATGCATGACAACAGCATGTTGCGGAAGAAGGGCAAGGCGCTGATCGTCAAGCCCCCAAAGTTTCGCATAAGCATCGCCATCGGCAACGAGGCCTTCTTTCATCCGCTCACGCTGAACACGTAAACAGATAACAGCATCGACATCTTTGATGGCCTCGTCCATTTCACGGAAGATTTTAACATTTGGGCGGTCTGCCAATGTTTCCGGTACGAGTTCTTTAGGGCCAGTCAGGTGAATCTGCATCCCTAAAAGGCTGAAAATTTCAATATCTGATCCAGCAACACGGCTATGGGCAATGTCACCGCAAATAGTAACGGTACGCCCTTCTAAATCACCAAAATGGCGGCGGAGTGTCAGCGCATCAAGAAGCGCCTGTGTTGGATGTGCATGGTTGCCATCACCCGCATTGATAATGCCGGAATGCGCCTTTTCCGCTAGAAAATTTGCTGTCCCGGTCTCTTTATGGCGGACAACAAAAAGAGAAACATCCATCGCCTCCAGCGTATGGAGTGTATCCAAAAGGGTTTCCCCTTTACTGGTAGAGCTTGTCGAAATATCAAGGTTTAAAACGGTTGCGCCGAGACGTTTTGCAGCCAGTTCAAAACTGGCCCTTGTTCTTGTGCTGTTTTCAAAAAAAAGTGTTGCAACGGTCTCTTTTGCAAGAGATTGCGGAAAGGCTTTTTTATCATTGGCACAATCTGCAAAAAAACTGGCCCGATCTAAAAGTGTTTCGACTTCTTTCCGGTCTAGGCCTTTGATTTGTGTGAAATGTTGGGGAAAAAGCTTTTTTTCCGTCATAAAAATCAGCCTTCCGCTTTTTCAAGTTTTTTTGTTGCCCGAATACGGGAAATGACTTCTGCTTTACCTAAGGCGGCAAGGGTGACATCAATGCCCGGAGAAGCTGTTGTTCCCGTCACAGCAGCACGAAGCGGTTGTGCAACTTTGCCGAGTTTCAGTTCTTCTTTTTCAGCAAATTCTTTTAAAGCATTATGGATGTTTTCTGGAGAAAAATCCTCTAAGACTTCGAGCATATCGCCAGCTTTTTGTGCAATTTCGATGCCTGTATCGGAAAGAATTTTCAAAGCCTTGTCGTTAAAGCTCGGAATTTCTCCGGGAATGGCAAATTTTGAATTTTCAGCTAATTCATTAAGATTTGCTGCACGTTCTTTTAAAGAAGGCATAAGTTGCTCTAAACGGGTTTCCAATAAAGAGCGTGTCTCGTCCTTGATAAGATTTTGATTTTTGAATTTTTCAATCACATCAGCGCTGAGACGTGCATCATCGGCACGTCGTAACCAAACGCCGTTCAGGTAATTAAGCTTGGCATAATCCATGCGGGAAGGGGATTTTCCAACACCATCAAGGTCAAAAAGCTTAATTTGCTCTTCTCTGGTAAGAATTTCCTCATCGCCATGCCCCCAGCCAAGACGAAGGAGATAGTTACAAAGCGCTTCTGGCAAAATCCCTTGTTCACGGAATTCAATAACAGATTGCGCACCGTGACGTTTGGAAAGCTTACCGCCATCAGGCCCGTGGATGAGAGGAAGATGAGCAAATTTCGGTGTTTTCCATCCCATAGCTTGATAAATAAGCATTTGACGGAACGTATTGGTTAAATGGTCATCACCCCGCATAACGTGCGTGATTTCCATATCATGGTCATCGACAACAACGGCTAAAAGGTAAGTTGGTGTGCCGTCAGAACGCAAAAGGATGAGATCATCCATTTCGGCATTGGCAACTTCGACTGTGCCTTGAATCAAGTCATTGAGAATCTGTTTACCTTCTTTTGGGGCTTTGAGACGTACCGTAAAAGGCTGGCCTTCTGGGGCTTCGGAAGGATCACGGTCACGCCAAAGGCCGTTATAACGAGGGGGCTTTCCAGCGTTTCTTGCATCTTCACGCATTTTTTCAAGCTCTTCCTGCGTTGCATAGCAGCGATAGGCTTTGCCTTCCTCTAAAAGCTGTTTGGCGATTTCGGCATGACGGGGCTGATATTTTGCTTGAAAGCGAACATCGTCTTTATTATCGAAATCAAGTCCCATCCATTCCAAGCCACGGAAAATAACGTCAACGGCTTCTTGGGTTGATCTTTCCCTATCGGTATCTTCGATACGGAGGAAGAATTCACCGCCGTGATGACGGGAAAAAAGATAGTTAAAAAGGGCAGCTCTGGCATTGCCGATATGGAGCAAGCCAGTTGGAGAAGGGGCAAAACGGGTGCGAATAGTCATAGTTTGAGAGTTTACCATTGGCTTAAGATGAAATGAATATACCAGAAGAGAGCTTTAGAGATATAAATGAAGCATAAAAAGACAAAAGGGAATAAAGCAGCATAAAATTATAAGGAACCTCTCTTCTGCTTTTAGAAAATATAAATGCTGTACCTAATGTAAAGGGGACAGCAGAGAAAAAAGAATCTTGTGAGTCGGAATCACACCTTTTCATCTGTTGGGTGGTTGTGTGGTTTGGGCTAGGGAGTGCTTGTTATTTCGAACTGTCCTTTGAGCCGAGCCTTCTTTTCCTTTACGCTTTTGGAGGGATAGCGCTTACCTTTATCGGCTTGGCTATTTTTTCCATTAAGACAAATCTTTTATTCGAGTTTATTCCTGAAACGCTCAGAACATGGATTATTTTTGTCTTTGTTCTTTTTTTAGCATCCGTGACAGGTTTTTTAGGAGCCGCTTTTCAAGCGCATCAGCAAACGCCGTTTCCAAATGTTCCAAATAGCGCCGTAACGGTCGAGGGAATTCTTGCCGCAGCCGAATACCGTTCAGGAGATTTGCCTGAGGCACATTTTTGGCGCCTGAAAATAAGAAATCCTATTTTAGACAGGCCATTAGATCAGGGAATGAAGCCCCTCTCACGGTATTTTGATATTTCATGGAAGTCCTCTCTGCCGGTACCGGAACTTGGAAGTAAAATAAGGCTTCGCACGCTTTTATATCTTCCTTCGCAACCGGCGATTCCAAATGGGTATGATCCGCAAAGATATGCTTTTTTTTCTGGATTGGGAGGCAGAGGAAGAGCGTTGGATGCACCAATTATTTTAGAAAAACCACGTTCTTCAGTTTTTCGTCAGATGGCTTATCATTGGGACGGTTTACGCAATCTCGTTGCTTTAAAAACAAGATCTGTCCTTAAAGATTCTGAAACGGCTTCTGTTGCTGAAATTTTGCTTTGCGGGAAAGAGGGGGATCTTTCACAATCTTTAAGGAATGCGTTTGCCGCATCGGGACTTGCGCATATTTTGGCTGTCGCAGGCTTGCACCTTGGGATGGTGACAGCTTTTGTCAGTTTTTTAAGTTATTTTATTCTTAGTCGTTTTGAGTGGGTTTTGTTGCGTTTTTCGGCAAAACGCATGGCAGCCCTCATTGGACTAATGGCCGGCGCAGGTTATATTTTTTTTACGGGGAGTCATTTGCCGGGGCTGCGTGCGCTTGGCGTAGCGAGCTTAGCTATTTTGGCCTTTCAATTTGGACGCACACCTTTTTCTTTGAGATCTCTTGCCTTTGTTGCTCTGGGATTTGAAATTTTTTCGCCGGCGATTGTTTTGGATGCCGGTTTTCAAATGTCTTTTTGTGCCGTTATGGCGTTAGGGGCGGGCTATCGCGCATTAATCCCCGTAACTTATTGGCTTCAAACGAAAGGCGGGCTTGGCAAATATATTTTCTTACCGTTGTTTGGCCTTTTTATGACATCTATGATCGCTGGGCTAGCGGTGATGCCTTCTGTTTTGGCCCGTTTTGGATTTTTTCAGCCTTGGTTCGTTTTAGCTAATTTAGTCGCTGTTCCTTTGATGGGAATGTGGGTGATGCCATTGGCGATTTGTGCGCTTGTCGCAATGTTTTTTGGTCTTGAAGAGCATGTTTTATTGCTAATGGGAAAGGGAATTGAATATATTATTCTCTCTGCAAATTATGCTTCCCATTTACCTGCAGCAAGTCTTCCCGTCCCGGCAACACCGGGGTGGGCGTTGGCAATTTCAATTTTGGGTCTTTCTTTGCTCTGCCTTTCCTGCGGAAGAAAAAGATATTTTGGCTTGATAGCGATCTGTTTTGGCGTGAGCGTCCCTTTTTTTCTCCCAAAACCTTTTTTGCTCTTTTCAAATTCTGGCAAGGTAAGTGCTATTTTCCAAAAAGATCATTTCGAAGTTTTTACTTTTCCAAAAGGCGAAAATAAAAATGAAAAGAAATTTACACTTGAGAATTGGGAAGGTGCGCTTGGCCTTAAAAAAGGCGGTTATCAGCAATTCTCCTGTGAGGGAGAGGGAAATTGCCTGAAGATTTTTTCTGGTAAAAAAATCGCATTGGTTGGTCTGGGGCGTGATTTGGAAGAGGAAAAATTGGAAATTTCCAATTTATGCAATAGAGCCGACCTATTGGTTTCTTTTATATATGGCACCGAAAAATGTCCGCACATTTTCACTCTAACCCCCTCAATGACTTGGCAAGAGGGGAGTTTTTCAGTTTGGATAAATTATAAAGGCGCATTGGAGATGCAATCAGACATTGACGCAAGGGGAAAGCGGCTTTGGGTTTATCCGTCCTCCCGTGCAGGTTTTCCCAATATTCCCTTGGCACCTGCTGAATAAAGATTGTTAAATAAAGGCTAGAGCATTGTTTTGTCGGGAAAATGACAGAACTCAGACACAGGACATTGAAAACATTCTGGTTTTCTCGCCTTGCAGATATAGCGTCCTAAAAGAATAAGCCAATGATGCGAGGGGCGTAAAAGATCTGCGGGAATGCGTTTGAGAAGTGCGTTTTCAACTTCACGCACATTTTTGCCCTTTGCAATTCCGGTTCGGTTTCCGAGGCGGAAAATATGCGTATCAACCGCCATCGTATTTTGGCCGAACGCAACATTTAAAACAACATTTGCTGTTTTGCGCCCGACGCCGGAAAGGGCTTCAAGGGCTTCTCGATTGTCCGGAACAATTCCTTGATGACGTTCAGAAAGCTCTTTTCCAAGAGACGCAAGATTTTTTGCTTTATTACGCCATAACCCGATCGTTTTGATATAATTGGCAATTTTTTCGGCGCCAAGATTTGCGAGCGCCTGGGCATTAGGAGCTTCCTTAAAAAGAGCAGGGGTAACGAGATTAACCGATTTATCTGTGCTTTGTGCGGATAAAACAACACTTACAAGAAGTTCGTAATGATTACGGTAATTTAGCTCACTTTCAGCATTGGGAAAATGTTTTGATAATTTTAAAAGAAAAGACTTGATTTCAGCAGGCGACATTGGAGGGACGTTCGGAATTTTTTTTATTTTTGTCTCTTTCGAAGATTTAGGCATAAAAAGCACATCCAGTCGTAAAATGTTGTAATATAAGAGCTTTTAAAAATTGATTTAAAAAAAATCTTATCTTGAGTGCAGAGTTATCATAAAGAAGAAATGTAAGATTTTTAAAATAGGGATAATCTTTGGTGAAAATTAACGCAAAAAAATATGTGCCGTTTTGGCGTGGGGTAATGTTACATGCGGCGAATAGTCAAACAGGTTTATCAGCTGCTGGCTGCGCCTTTTTTGCGACGCTTTCCCTTTTCCCGGCACTCAGTGCATTGATTCCGCTTTATGGATTAGCATTTGATCCGGAAACAATTGGTTCTCAGCTGGAAGTTCTTCAAGAAATGCTTCCACCGGAGGCTTATGAGCTTATTTTACATTGTGTTAACATTTTATCTTCTAAATCCTCTGCCTCGATGACGGTGAGCCTTATTATCGCCTTAATTGTCGCTTTGTGGTCTGCTTCTGCCGGGAGCAAAGCGATGTTATCTGCGATCAATATCGCCTATGGGTTTAAAGAAAACCGCTCTATCTTTGCATTTCAATCTTTAGGTCTTTTGGTGACATTGCTGGGGATTTTAGGAACAATTTTAACCATTTCTTCGATGGTGGCTCTGCCGGCTATTGTGGACAATCTGCCGCAATATTTAGATCAGCCGGACTACATGCCCCCTGATTCGGCGAGGATGCTACAAAATTTTACACCGGTTTTGGCACATTGGGTTGCGCCGGGCTGCATGGTTTTCTTTGTTTTTCTTGTTTTGACATTCTTATATCGCTTTGCGCCATGTTGGATTACACAGCCTTCTTTTAAATGGATTCTTCCAGGAGCCTTTATGGCAACGATTGTTTGGATTGCCGTAACGATTTTATTTTCATGGTATTTGGCGCATTTTGATAATTTTAACAGTGTCTACGGTCCTTTCGGAACGGTAGCTACGGTTATGATGTGGTTTTTTGTTAGTGTTTACGCGGCTTTGTTCGGTGCTGTTCTGAATGCTGAAATTAGAGAATTAGAACGTTTAAGAGAGCTTAATCAAATACAGCTTGAGGAAGGGACTCTTTAAAAAAAGGTTGTTTTTGATATAAACAGATATTTTCTGTATAGAAGAGAACTCTTCTCCGAGAAGAAAAAAGAGATAGGCTTTTCCTAACGTCTCTAAGGATGTATGAAGAGGGAGGCTTTTCTTTGCCAAAATTTGTAAAGTCTGGGCCAATTTTTTTTGGGTTGTGACGATTAAATCTAATTTTTACGAATAATGGGTAAACCCAATAGATTCAGGAAGACAGGATGGGCGGAATGAAAGTGGATAAAGACGCAATTCGTGACTTGGCGGATATGCTCCACGAAACGGGATTAAGCGAAATTGAAATATCCAAAGGGGATCACCATATCCGTGTGGCACGTCAGTTGGCAGTTTCTTCTGCTCAGGTAGCTGCATCTGCTGTTGTGAACACACCTCAGGCGGCCCCTGTTTCAGCGCCCGTTCAAGATGACAGCTCACATCCAGGCGTTGTTAAAAGCCCAATCGTTGGCGTGGCTTACTTAACACCGGATCCAGCTTCTCCTCCATATTTTAAAGAAGGGGACAAGGTTCAGGCAGGAGATACACTTCTTTTGATTGAAGCCATGAAAACATTCAATCAAATCAAGGCCAGCAAATCGGGCACTTTGCGTAAATACTGCGTAGAGTCAGGTGAGCCTGTCGAGTTCGGTGCACCTTTAGCGATTATTGAGTAATCGTTAGCGAGCCGTAAACCTTAACGCAGGATAGATCATGTTTTCAAAAATTTTGATTGCCAATCGCGGTGAAATCGCTCTTAGAGTTTTAAGAGCCTGCCGTGAAATGGGCATCCGAACAGTTGCTGTCCATTCAACAGCAGATGCTGATGCAATGCATGTCAGGCTGGCAGATGAGGCCATTTGCATTGGGCCACCAAGCTCAAAAGATTCGTATCTTAATATTCCAGCTATTCTTTCTGCAGCGACATTAACCGGCGCAGAAGCCATTCATCCAGGTTATGGATTTTTGGCGGAGAATGCTGATTTTGCCGAAACGGTTCAGGCACATGGCATGACATTTATCGGCCCAAGCCCTGAACATATGCGGACAATGGGAGATAAAATCTCAGCAAAGACCACAATGCAGATGCTTGGTGTTCCTTTGGTGCCAGGATCAGATGGCGCTGTGGAAGATGTTGTGACTGCTAAGGAAGTCGCTGCAAAAATTTGCTATCCTGTTTTAATTAAAGCAGCTGCCGGCGGTGGGGGCCGTGGCATGAAAGTCGCTCAAAATGAGAGCGAAATCGAAAATGCTTGGCAGATGGCAAGGGCAGAGGCACGTGCAGCCTTTGGCAATGATGCCGTTTATATTGAGAAATATCTTGATAAGCCACGCCATGTCGAGATTCAGGTTATGGGCGATGGTGAAGGCGAAGTCGTCTATTACGGAGACCGTGACTGCTCTTTGCAGCGTCGTCATCAAAAAGTTTTAGAAGAGGCTGGGTCACCAGCGGTCACACCTGAAGAGCGTGATGAAATTGGAACGGTCGTTGCAAAGGCACTCGCAAAAATGAAATATTCCGGTGCGGGAACGATTGAGTTCTTGTATCAGGACAAGCAATTTTGTTTCATTGAAATGAATACACGTCTGCAGGTGGAGCATCCTGTGACAGAGATGGTCTGCAATGTTGATCTGGTCAGAGAGCAGATCAGAGTTGCCGCCGGTGAAAAGATGAGCCATCGTCAAGAAGATATTCGTGTGACAGGCCATGCGATTGAATGTCGTATTAATGCAGAAAACTCTGACAATTTTGCCCCATGTCCAGGTCTTATCACAATCTTTCATGCGCCAGGCGGTCCGGGTGTTCGTGTTGATAGTGCGATTTATTCTGGATATAAAATTCCGCCATATTATGACAGTATGATCGGAAAATTAATTGTGCATGCTCCGACACGTGATCAGGCGATTGCAAGAATGAAACGTGCTTTGCAAGAATGTGTGGTTGAGGGGGTTGATACCTTAATTCCGCTTCATCGTAAGATTTTAGAATCTAAAGAATTCCAAAGCGGTGTTTATACAATTCATACGTTAGAGGAATTTGTAGAGCGTCTTGCTAAAGAAAAAGCTTCCTCTTAAAGAGGAAGCTTTTAAATTAATATTGAGAAATCTGCTCTTTTAATGCGACGCCACTCATGAGCGTACAGAGTGGAAGAGTTAAGAAAAGTAATCCTGTTAGCATTTCAAAGGCCATTTGAGCGGTAGCAGGATTGTTTTCGATGGTCTGACAGCTGAGTGCACCAAAAATAATCACGGGCATACAGAGCGGCAACAGAATAAGTCCAAGTAGGCTATTGCCTTTTTTCCCATAAGGGATGAAGGCAGATGACATTCCGCCAATAAAGCAGAAAATAAGACTTCCGATTCCAAGGCTTAAAAGAAGCTTTGGAAAATTTTCAAAGGGATAATTAAAGAAGATAGCCAGTAGAGCGCAGGCTATTAAAACAGGTAGGCAACGGACGATCCATGTCGCAAAAATTTTTAAGAATGCGACCATCGAAAGAGATGTCTTGTTGCAGGCAAGCCAGTCGAGAGATCCGTCTTTGAGGTCGGTGGCAAAAAGACCATCGACAGGAATAAGACAGCCAAGCAGGGCACAAGACCAAATAATACCAGGACCTAATTTTAGGAGGAGTACTGGAGAGGCTGAAAGTGCCAAAGGGAAAAGAATACCGCATAAAAGCGTCTGTATCGCCCCATTAAAACAACTTCCGCCCTCAAGATAAGCTAATTTTACTTCCCTGAGGAAGTATGATTTCCAAAAAATCATTATTCCTCTCTTGATTTTAAAAGAAAAATACTCTCATTTTTATCAAGATCTTCTTTTTGTAAATGTGTTGCGATAAGAACAGCGCCGCCTTTTTGCGTATGGAGTTTTATTTCATTCTCTAAAATATGCACGGACCGATGATCAAGCCCAGTCTCAGGTTCATCTAAGAGCCAAAGAGGTGATTTTTTTAAAAGCATTTTGGCAAAAGCAGCACGTCGCTTTTGTCCTGATGAAAAAGAGGAGATTGTTTTGTCAGCAAGTGAACGAAGTTCTAAACGAGAGAGAATATCTGTAATCTCTTGAGCTTTTTTAAACGGCGGAAAAGAGAGATTTTCATACAGCGTTAAAGTGGATTTTAATCCATTATTTTGACCCAGCCAACAAGGGGAGGCTGCTTGATAGAGGGAGCCTTTCTCAATTTTTTTTAATCCGGCACAAACACGTAAGAGAGTTGATTTTCCACTGCCGTTTGCGCCATGTATTCTAATAATTTGACCTTTTTTAAGACATAGGGAAATGTCTCGAAAAATAGGAAGCATCCCTCGAAACACAAGGATATTATCGATTCTTAGTAAGGTATCAGCAGAATTCATATCCAAATCTTAAAACATTCTAGAAGGAAGAGGAACAAATCGAGATTGATAAAAGCATTTAGAACAGGTGGACATCATGGCTAAAGCGGCAGAAAAAAACTTTTTGCTCCCTAAAAAGGATGCCGCTTTGCGGGTTCGTAAATTGTCCAAAAGCTTTTCAGGTCAACAGGTATTGAAAAATATTTCCTTTGATATTGGAAAAGGAATGCTTGTTTCCCTTATTGGCTCTTCCGGCTGTGGTAAAACAACTTTGTTACGTTGTCTAAATTTTCTTGAAACGCCTGATAAAGGAGAAATTGCGATTAATGAACTCTCCTTTCAATGTTCTGGAAAGTGGGGACGTGAACAGGAAAAAAAATCACACTCTTTACGTGCCAAAACAGGAATGGTTTTTCAGAGCTTTAATCTCTTTCCCCATTTAACAGTTTTACAGAATATTATTTTAGCGCCTGTTCATGTTCAAAAACGATCTTCTGAGGAGGCAACGGCACAGGCTAAACGGCTTTTAGAAAAGGTTGGTCTTGCCGAGATGGGGGGACGGCATCCTGAATCTCTCTCTGGTGGACAAAAACAGCGTGTGGCAATTGCACGTGCTTTGGCAACCAGTCCAGCTGTTATGTTTTATGATGAGCCGACTTCTGCACTTGATCCGGAAAGGTCAGAAGAGGTGCGATCTGTTTTGCGAGATTTAAATCAAGA